>NZ_JACIDV010000011.1 GCF_014196515.1 Rhizobium skierniewicense
GCCGTTCCCTACAAGATCGAGATCGTCCTGACCGATAACGGCATCCAGTTCGCCGACCTGCCGAAAAATCGATCAGGCCCAACCGCTATGTGGCGCGGTCATCCCTTCGATCGGGCTTGTCAGGTTCACGGCATAGAACATCGTCTGACAAAGCCCAGGCACCCTTGGGCCAATGGTCAGGTCGAGCGGATGAACCGGACCATAAAGGAGGCAACGGTCAAGCGCTTCCACTACGACGACCACCAACAACTCCGAACCCATCTCGAAACATTCGTCGCCGCATATAACTTCGGCCGCCGTCTCAAGACACTCAAGGGCCTCACGCCATACGAGTTCATCTGCAAACGATGGACAATCGAGCCAAATCGTTTCATCCTAAATCCGATCCATCAAATGCCGGGACTGAACAACTAGTTCATGACTGGAGCCTTTTTTCATGCAGAAGCAAGTTTTCTTTGACGCCGTGCGCGGACCTCTGTTTGGCGGAGCGCTTGCGGTGCCCCAGGTACAGGGAATGGATGGCATTCTAGACAGAGCGCTTGCCGATCGCACACCGCTGCGGCATCTCACTTACATGCTCGCCACGGCTTTCTGCTGCCCGACGAGATGCGTCGTCTGAAGGCTTTGGAAGACGAGAACAACCGCTTGAAGCGGATCGTTGCCGACCTGACGCTGGATCGCGAAATGCTGCAGGACGTCATCCGCCGAAAGCTCTAAGGCCTGCCCGCAAGCGCAAGCTTATCGACGGGATGCTGGTGGATTGGGGGATATCGATCAGACGGGCCTGCAAGGTCCTGACGTTTGACACCTCGAGCTATCACTACAAATCCCGAAGAACCGGGCAGGCCCCTCTCGAAAGGCGGATTAAGGAAATATGTGAAACGCGTGTGCGGTTCGGATATCGGCGCGTGCATGTCCACTTGCGCCGTGATGGATGGACGATCAACATGAAGAAGACACGTAGGATTTACAGCGAGTTAGGTCTCCAATTGCGCAATAAGCGCCCCAAGCGTCGGGTGAAGGCAAAGCTTCGGGACGACCGCCAGATAGCCGTTGGTCCGAACGATGTATGGGCGATGGATTTCGTTCACGACCAGCTCGCGACAGGTAAGAAATTGCGCATCCTGACCGTTGTGGATACGCATTCTCGCTACTGCCCCGCGACCGACGCACGGTTCACCTATCGCGGTGAGGATGTGGTTCAGACGTTGGAATGTATTTGTAAAGGGGCTGGCTATCCCAAGACGATCAGGGTTGATAACGGCAGCGAATTTATCTCCCGCGACCTCGACCTTTGGGCTTATGCCAACAACGTCACCCTGGACTTCTCTCGGCCTGGAAAACCGACCGATAACGGCTTTATCGAGGCGTTTAACAGCAAGCTGCGAGCAGAGTGCCTGAACGCGCATTGGTTCTTAACCCTTGCGGATTCGCGCGAAAAGTTGGAGACTTGGCGTCGATACTACAATGAGGACCGTCCTCACTCGGCAATCGGATATAACGTCCCGATTGCCATACATAATCCCGGTGGCGCAACCAGCCCGTCATCGTGAAGAAAGCCGGAAAACTCTAACATCCGGCGGTCCAATGTTGGGGCTCAGTGCAGAAAACCCCAGACTCTCCTTAAAACTGAAGGGAAGATGGGTCTCAGGTCAGGCTGATTGTTACATATGAAGGTAGACCACCGTCTGTCGAGGATGGTAGCACACGAATGTCGCGCAACTCCCTTCGAACATCCGAACGCGAGAAAGTCTGCTTCTCGGTGTCTCTGGTGAGAATTATCGTGTAGGGATCATCCCACCGCGGTCCGCCGACTAAGACCGCGAAATGACGGTCATCATCTGCCATGGCGGCGTGATAGAGCCGGGGGTCCCACTCTCCGTAAAGCTCTTCGAAACCTCCGTCGTGATCCATAGCGTCGGCGCTCCGATCTGTCGCTTCTCACATCAGAAGCCAGTTCTAGTTCTCCGTCCCCTTGAATTCGCGCTCGAGAAGCTCCTGAGGTACTTTCACTGCCTTCCAATCGTTACCGTCGAACGTTTGGATGCCGTGTTTGGAGTCGAAGTAGTACAGTACGTCGCCTACCGCTTGCACCTTAAGAGGCGTTGGAATGCTCTTGTTAATGTTCGGGTCAAGGACGGGTTTGAGTGGGGTAAGTATGTGTTCGTCGAACCAGTGCAGAGCATAGTCCGAGGCAATGACCATCCGATCACGGAATTTAGTGATCGAACGCAGGTTCTCATCGTTCCCCTTAAATGAAATGTCTTGAAATCCGTCGCGGGCGTTGCCGACGAGAATCACGCCGTTGTTTCCGACTGCCCAAACGCGATCATTGGTCTCGATTAGAATATCCGAAAGAACTGCCGGCTCAGAATAAAATTTCCCCGAACGCGGCGTAGCCACCATTCGCCATTCATTGCCGTCCCAGTGATGGAGGCGACCTTCGTTAACGCGTGTCTGGCCTTCCTTCGCGGACTCCTCCAAGTCAAGCGCCTCTTCGTAGCGTCCTTCTTTAATCAGTTCACTTCGCCGTTTTTTCTCCTCGTCCGTCAGGCCTCTAGCGGAATTTTCCGGGAAATAGACGACACTCATGTACATATCAGTGCCGGTGTCGCCACGTACCGTGCCGAAAGCGAGGTATTCAAAGCCCTGAGGGGCTGTAGGCAGCTTCTCCTTGTGAAACCATTCGGTCTTTTCTCCGGCGATACGATAGAGTTGGGAATGATAACCAGCTACCAAGATCATATCATCAACGAGGGTCGCTGAGTTAATGTATCCTAACCCGGTCGCATCCTCGGAATACACGCCAGCACCGATAATCTTCATGTGTTGAGAAGCTTTGCCCGGCCAAATTGTATAAACATCCCCTTCGTCACTAACAGCGTGAATGACGGGACGACCTTCGCTATCGAGTTTTCCGGTCAACCCGTCGATCTTGCGAGGGACGTCCGCCCGTGACCAAGGCTGTTCGAAATTCCCCTCATATGTGAGGATGTAAGAGTAGGAATCGTCGCTGTCGTTTTCACTAAATACGGCACAGAAGGTGTCACTGTCGAATGCAATTGCCGCGTCTAGTCTTATTATCTTATCCAATGTGGCCACTCCTCACCTCAGTAACTCCCCGCTTGTAATCTATCTATTACGTCCTTGCCTCCTGGCAACTGCGGAGGCCGAAGAGTCGTTCTACCGGGCTGCTCCTCATTTTCTCCCACTTGGGCCATCGCCGCCAGCTTTGCCATTCTCTTGCACTTTTCCGGTAATTCGGGAACGCGATCTATCGCCTTGTTGACCTCTCCTCTAATTTCACCAAGTGGTGCCGTTCCCTGTGGTCTATAGCGCAGGCCGAGCGCTGAGAGTGCGGGATTAAGGGACTTATGGACTGCGTCATCATCGGTTCGGTGCATCCCGGTCGTGAGACAAATTGCCTGTCCCTCGTTGTAAGTCGGAGAATTCTTGATACGCCCAGCTTTGGAATTCTTTTCAGCCTCATTGGAAGGCGCGTTGCCAATGCGATAGACCATGTCGGGTATGATGTGGTGGGCTTCACCCGGGCAGACCATTTTGACATATTTGTAAGGCCCAACGACACATGGCCATTCGTCCTTGTTCGAAGTGTCGATCCTCACTCCCTCTTTCAGAGCGGTCGCCAACCGTCTCGATCGATCAATCTTCAGATGTTGTTCGAGATATTTCCGTTCCTGTTCGATGTAATTCTCGTCGGGACTGCTGAACGGGTCATTGTAGGCATCGTATATATGTGTCGAAATACGCTGCTTCGTTGCGTCGTACAGAGCTTTTTCCTCTGTACCAAGCGGAGTTATTCCCTCCAGCGCCCTGCTAGCGGCATTGTCCGCCAAAATTGCGGTGTCCAGATCAGGCGTTCCGCCGCTCGTAATGAGCGCCATAGGTGCAGCCACGCTGCCCAATACCCTGCCGAAAATTCCAAGCCTCTGTAAAATCGTGCTGGTCCCCGACGGCGGCGGCGTGGGAATCTTAGGTAGCGAACTGGGTTTCGCAGGATTATCGCGCATCAGTTCTTTAAGAAGCCTTTGGCCTTCCGGCGAGCTCGTGTCCAACGCGACCTCGATTGGCTTTGGCTGCGCTCTCAAAGACCCTCTTATTGGATCATTCTCTTTCGGGGGATCGAAGGTTTGAGTGCCGCGAACGAAAATTGCTTCACCAACCGTGTTACGGCTGTTCATGTGGAAACGATCGAGGTGACGAATGACGTGCGAACCCTCGGCGCGAACCTGATCGGCGTGACCGATAGGTTCACAGATGTCTCCGACCGTCCCCGATATGCGGCCCTTGCGGACGCCTGGCCTATCGCCATGCACATGCGTCGTGCAAGAGCGCATGACCATGGCTTTCTTGCGCGTAAA
Source organism: Rhizobium skierniewicense (assembly GCF_014196515.1). Lineage (GTDB taxonomy): Bacteria > Pseudomonadota > Alphaproteobacteria > Rhizobiales > Rhizobiaceae > Agrobacterium > Agrobacterium skierniewicense. Next base: position 4,383 of record NZ_JACIDV010000011.1, read on the forward strand.
GCGCACAGACGGTGTGTAATCTTTATCATCACTGCAGAAATCCATGACCGTATACGGGATCGGCACGACAGACGAACCCACCGGGGTCCAGCAGACGTCTGGTGATAAATAAACTATTTTAGCTTCGTCTATGTCCCGAAGCCCTTCACGAGGTTTCTTTGTTGTCCATGGGGCCGGATAGTCCGGTTCACCGGTATAATCGTCGCGAGGGATGCTCATGCCATCTCTCCCTCATTGACCTTGGCAGTCTCGACTTCCGGCGGTATTAACCGGACACGCGTCAAGGTGAGGGTCGTCTCACCTGCATCTGGCAACGGAAATCTCACCCGCCAGGTTAGCAGGACCCGCCCATCGTTACGCCAGTCGAACTGGACACCGTCCAGTTCAAGTACGTGCCAGTCGTCTCGATCCTCGCGAGAGCAATGAACGCCGAGCTTGAGACCAGGCAGCTCGCCTCGGGCGACCAGGTAGTGAGGATGCAAGTTTGACAGCTCATATGCTTCATCGCCCCGAAGATGGGGAGCCGTGATCAGGTCGGGATGTGCGGACTGCCAGAAGCGACGATCGAAATCGCGCGGCAAGAGAGGGTGCCGTTGTTCCACCCAGTCGTCGTCGTAGGTTCCCGCATGTTGTTGTCGCGAACGCCACCACGGCGACACGAGACCCAGCCCCTGAGGCTCCGGCGTTTGCCGCCAGTCCAGCGGCTCATCGGGTGCGGTGATCTGAGGCGCTGGTACGGGCTGGGTGTTGGATGGCATCTCGAGGTTGACGATGCCGCATCCGAGCGGGTTCCTGCGTTCAACGTCAACAGGTGTCTCCGTTTCGATGTCGCCAGTGCCGGGGATCGCTCCACCATAGGCGTTGCGCCAGCAGACGCTGACACTCCTTGCTGGTTCGGGTTCCGTCAGCGTCCAGTCGGCGATGACACGCTTTGGCTCCTTTGCGGAAAACCCGGCCCACTTCTCCTTGATCACGGGCTCCCAGAAGCGTGGCCCGGAAACGTCGATCTCCTTGAACACCAGTCCCAGCTTCAACGAGGCTCGCCAGGACGGCTCAGGCTCTCCCGAAGGAGACCAGGCATGTCCGAGAAACGTGACGTCAGTTCCAGGTTTGTCGGGGGTGAGATCGCTCTGGCGCAAAAGGGCGGTTTGATGCGGATCGCCCTCGTAGGCGTCCTCCCACTGGAAGCTTTCCTGCTCCTCGGCGATCTCAAGCATACCGTCCTGAACATGCGTGAATGTCGCGCGAACGGAGACGACACAATCCAGTTCGCCCTCGGTGTCGAATTGACGAAAGGCCATGGCGGGAAACGGAAGTCGATTATCAAGCTCCACGTGCCAGCCCCTCCATCAGTTCAGATCGATCGGCTTGCCGCGAAGCTGGAAATGATCGGTCGCCACGAAGTTGAAAGTCTTGCCGAGGATGATAACCTCGCCGTTGGACTTCATGATGAACTTGGAATCGCCGCACTCGATGACGAACTCCTCGCCGACCGCGATCTTCTTGAACTTGCCCACGCTTTCCAGCGAGGTCTGCCCAACATTCGTGACCTTGCTGACACCGATCTGTTCGGCATGCGCGACACCCACGCTATCTGACTTGAAGGTGCTGACGATGGTGTTCATGATGCCGGGGAGCGGGAAGAGACCGGAAGCATCGGTGCCCACACCCGTACCTGAGCCTGCAAGCGCCGTTCCTGCGTCAGACCGCGGGCTGGGGCCTGATACCACACCCTCTCGTGACGACATGCCGCCAGCGCCAAGGAAGCCGAGGGCGGACGAAGCGAGTGTCGTGGCGAATGCCGCCACGCCAGGACCACCGCCGCCCGCGATATGAGCGGCCTGCGACAGCAGTCCGGCGGTGTGACCCGATAGGGCTTGCACGCCCGCCATCGCCATCATCGCCATCGGGCCTGTCCCGCCAACGACCGTATTTACCGATCCCCCAATCTCATGCTTCTGGTTGCCCGAGACTTCAACGGCACGGTTGCCGCCAACGGAGGCCACCTCGTGGCGGTCGATGCGCTTCGTGCGGTCGTTCAGCACGCGGGTCGTCTGGTCCTTTTGTGCGTGGAAGAACTGGTTCTCCTTGCCTGCTTCATCCTCAAAGGTGATTTCATTGAAGCCATCGCCCTTGTGCGTGTTGGAGCGCAGGACCATCCGCGTCTTGTTAGCGGGAAGATCGTAGGGCACCGAATTTTTCGGGTTGTTGACGACACCTGTCACCAAAGGTCGATCAGGATCGCCATCCACGAACGCGACCATCACTTCCATGCCGATGCGTGGAATGACCTGCGCACCCCATGTGCCCCCGCCCCATGCCTGACTAACCCTTACCCAGCAGGTATCCGTCCCATCCTTCTTCGCCTTGCGGTCCCAAGGGAACCACAGCTTGATGCGACCATATTGATCTGGGTGGATTTCCTCGCCCTCGGGACCCGCGACGATCGCCACCTGCGTGCCCTCGATCTTTGGGCGCTTGGTCGTGCGGTGCGGGGTGAGGGGCACGCGGGCGGGAATGGCCTCGAAGGCGTTGCGGTATTCCGGCTCGTTGCTGTTGGTCTCGTAAGAGCGATCCACGATGGTATGGCTGGCCCTGATGATGACGTGCTCTTCGTATTCGTGCTCGGGATGGGCTTCCTCATAGGGCGTAAAGCGACGACCGGCTTCGAGAATGCGCGATGTCGAGCCACCGAAAACGCGATCGTGGTCCGCCTCGATCGATTGTGCTCGTAGTTTTTGGGCTCGCTCGGCTTCTTCCACCGTTTTGATACGGGCCGGGTATTCATAAAGCTCTCGCTTGGTCGCGTCCGGCATCTGCACCAGAGACGGTGTCATCGTACCCGGCACCATCGAGGGCGTTTCGAAATTCCAGTCGGCGCCCGCGCGCTGGCCGGGCACATAGGAAAAGCGACGTGCCCAGTCATTGATGTGGTTGCGATCCGATGATCCCTGTGCCAATCTCACTCTGCCTTCGCCTTGAGCGGAATGCGATGGCCCAAGCCATCCATTGGCGGTATCGGCCACATGCAGCTTGTGAGAGCCGTCCTCGTGGCTGAACCAGTAAAAAAGTCCATCTTCCTCTAAACGTCTGAGAAGATACGACAAATCGTCTTCGTTATATTGCACGCTGTAGATTTGCGCAGGTGGTGGTGAAAGGATGCCTGACGTATCCGGTGCTGGAATGCCGTGCTCGGAAAACAAGGTTTCAACGATATCGATCGATGTCTTGTTCTGCCAGATGCGGCAATCCGAGCGGCGGGACAGAAGCCACATCTGCGGACGAATGGTCATGGCATAGGACCGCAAGCCACGTGTGATGGGTGGCCCCTCATGCAGGTCGGTCACGAGGCCGTTGAAGGGTCGGCGCACGCCACCATCGTCTTCACCCTGCTGAACCTCGACCGAGACATCGACCAGACGACCGATCAGTTCCTCTGGCTTCACCGCTTCCTTCTTGGCGCGAACATTCAACTGTATCTCGAAGAGTTGCGAAACGCCCTCGTTGATGACCATCCGTTCCGGCAGCAACTGGTCTTCGCCGAGCGGCGACTTGACCTTCAAAACACGGCTGGCCTGGATGAAATCGGACGACGAAGGCTGGTCGGTCATGGGGAACCCCGGTGATCGGATGAGACAAAATATCAATCAGCTGTCAAAATCTGGTCGGAATGCAATCAATCATTGTGGCAAAAGCAAGGATTCTACGAAAATAAGGCGCAGACAGCTTGTCCATCGCGGACATGACATTTGCACCGTCGCGAAATCAGCGTGAGCTCAACGATAAGGTCTTCGGATAAACGTCGCTGATCGGGCACTCGTGCCCTAGCAGGATGACGGAACTTTTAATCGAAATACGGGAGCGTCACCAGAAGCAATGAGGGCTACATATGACCATCGAAAACAACCCGAGAATTATCAAAGTTACCGGCACAGTATCGTCGGCGAATTCCACCCCGGCGTCACCAACGACCATGTTTGGGGAATTTGGCGAAAACCCACGTTCGAGGAGCTTGTGCAGGCGTGGCCGTCGAAAACACCTGTGCCCGATGGAGCGGAATGGTGGTAACTGACGATCGAAGAACTCAGACGGGCTGGGCGGGCGGCGAGCCAAAAGAGAGTATAACAACAGCCGCAGACGACGCCACCGTAGTGTCGGCCGAGAACCGGGGAACATCGGCAAACACGTTGCGTTCAGCGTCTAAACTCCCGCACCAAGGCCAAAGCAGATCAGGATTATGAGGTGTGAGGCATACGGAAGAGGTGTTATCCATTGAAGATGGTAACAGTGCGAGCCCACCGTTTCTCAGTGATGGCCAGCTCGCGGAGATATCGCTGTCGCTCCCCAGAAATTCAGACCTCACGGCAAAGGCTGAGATATTGAACGGGAGTCGAAAGATAACGCTTCATGACCATTCGCTCTGGCGAAGTAGCGCTCGTGATCTTGGCGGCAATCCCATCCTTAGCCTTTTGCGAAGATGCCCCGAAAACTGTGCTGGACACGGAAGCGACCGATGGCCTGTCGGTAACGTGACGCCGCTTGTGGCTCCCGTCCCCAAACCGCGTCCAGACGACAGCAAGCTGGCAGACAGCATTGATTCCGGTGAACAGGGCGGCTAACAGAATCAATGGCGGATAAAACTCGTGAGACCAAGCCGCTTGACTTAGCCTATCATTACAGTTGCGTATTTTTATGACTTCTGAATCTATAGGTCTCGAAGGTTCGGAGGTCATGGATGATGGGTGCATCGATCGAGACAACGTTAGAACTTTGGGCATCGTCGCTGCGTGATGTTAAAGTGCGTATGCGCGGATATCGATCGAGCCTTGTACTTGCCAAAGAGTTGGACCAGCGATCCGGCAAGGCGTGCCGCCGCTCATGTTCCTGAAGCTGTAGCCTTCGCTACCAAGCCTGCCCTTGCTGTCGATATGATCCGGCGAGCGCTGACAGCCAAAGTGCCGTTTTCATGGGTGGCAGCAGACGCTGTGTATGGCGTCGGAGACGTCGAAGGGGCGCTACGCCGAGCCTGCAAAGGTTACGTTCTTGGGGTTAAATCTGACCATCATTTTGGCGCTTGGTCAGGTAAGCCTTTCGTCGCAGGAACCGCTCTTGAGATTGCCCGTGATCTCGATCCGGCTGCATGGCAGCGCCTTTCCGCCGGTGATGGCACAAAAGGCGCCCGGCTTCATGACTGGGCCTACTGCGAACGAGCCGATCTCGATGCTGACGAATACAGTGAGACGCAAACCGGGCTTTGGACGCGTGGCTTGTTGATCCGGCGCAATATCCAGTAATAGTGATCTCGCATTCTTCACGACCTGGTGCCCGGCCGGAACAGGCATTCAGACGCTCGTATCCGTCGAAGGTCACCGTTGGGCGATCGAAGATAGCTTCGAGACAGCCAAGAACGAACTCGGCCTCGATCATAACGAGACCCGCTCGTGGCATGGCTGGCATCGCCATGTCTCGCTCGTCATGCTCGCCTTCGCAATGATGGCTGTCATCCGATATCGCGCCAATAATGCGGCACCCCGAAAAAGACCGAGGATGCCGACCATCAGGATCTGATCCGCTGGTCCATCCAAGAGGTCAGACGCCTTGCAAACAAGCTTGCTCAGCGGCGTATAAAGCCCGCCTATATCATCGCATGGTCACGTTGGCGACGAGCGCACCAAGCTGCCGCACGACCCGCTCATTTGAACTAAAAATGCAACTGTAAGGCTAACAAGCCGTCCAGGAAAAGGTTCGCTGATGCGGCAACGCGCTCCTGCGTAAACAATCCGCGCATACGCACTTTAACGTCACGCAGCGACGATGCCCAAAGTTCTAACGCTGTCTCGATCGATGCACCCATCATCCATGACCTCCGAACCTTCGAGACCTATAGATTCAGAAGTCATAAAAATACGCAACTGTAATGATAGGCCCAATCGACATTCACCGTAGCCATAGCATGATGGCTGCGAGATGGATGAAGCCTTTGAAGTGGATGGTTGTGCGTTCGTAGCGGGTGGCAAATCGTCTGAAGTGCTTGAGCCGATTGAAGCAGCGTTCGATGCGGTTACGATGCTTTTAGACGAAGGGATCGTGAGGAATGAGTGCCTTACGGGTACGGTTGGACGGGATGACCGCTTCTGCGCCCATGTCTTTGATCGTTGCCCGCAGGGCATTGCTATCGTAGCCGGTTCGGCAAGATAGGTCGAATTCGGACTGGATTTCTCGTAGAAAAATGTGAACCAACTGCTACGAAAAAAAATAGATGCCCGAAAACCGACGGCAAATCGCCTCAAACGAGGCTAGAAAAGTCGCATGTTATTTGACCTTCCAGACCATGACACACTCTATGCAGCTCTACTCGCCCGGAATGAATGTTTCGATGGGCAGGCCTTCGTATGTGTTTCATCAACCGGCGTTTTTTGCCGTCTGACATGCCCCGCGCGCAAGCCGAAGCGCGAGAATTGTACGTTCTATCCCACGATCGGGGAGTGTGTTGAGGCTGGCTTTCGCCCCTGCAAGCGTTGCCACCCTCTCCAGGCAGCCGCACTTGCCGATCCTGCGATTACAGCCCTCCTGCACGCTTTGGACACGCGGCCGGATCTCCGTTGGTCTGAAGACCATTTGATCAGGCTCGGTTATGACCCCTCAACCGTTCGGCGAAGCTTTAGGCGGCAATTCGGAATGACATTCCTAGAGATGGCGCGTCAACGGCGACTCCGCGAAGGGTTCGAGACGTTGGCTGTCGGCGGGAAAGTCGTTATGGCTCAACACGAAGCGAGCTTTGAATCGGCCAGTGCGTTTCGCGCCGCATTTGCTCGTCTTCTCGGCCAGTCTCCATCTGAGTTGCGACCGGATAAGCTGCTGCGGGCAACATGGATACCGACGCCACTGGGCGATATGATCTCCGTCAGTAGCCGAAGCCATCTTCATCTTCTTGAATTCGTGGATCGAAAGGGCCTTCCTGGGGAGCTGAAAAAGCTACAAAAGGACTGTAGGGAGGGTATAGGCATCGGCATCATGCCTCCCTCAGAGCAGGCTACGGCAGAACTCATCGAGTATTTCGCTGCCCGTTCCGACAGGTTTCTGACGCCACTTGCAGTGCCCGCCAGCCCCTTTACTCAACGAGTATGGGATGCCTTGCGCGAAATTCCTGCTGGCGAAACCCGAAGCTACTCTGAAATTGCCCGCCAGATCGGACGCCCTACGGCAACTAGGGCCGTGGCACGCGCCAATGGTGCCAATCAAATCGCGCTGATGATTCCTTGCCATAGAGTCATCGGAGCAGATGGGTCTCTGACTGGATATGGCGGTGGCCTTTGGCGCAAACAGCGGCTTATCGAAATCGAACGCCAGCTCAGATCAGTAAATAAGGAACACATTGCGTGACATCTCAAATCGAAAATGCCCAGTTTTTCCGAAGCCTACATACGCCTCAATCCCCTCTGTTCCTGTACAATGTCTGGGATGCCGGTAGCTCAAAGGCCGTGGAGCGAGCTGGTGCGAAAGCTGTTGCGACCAGTAGTTGGTCCATGGCTGCCGCCCAAGGTTACGAAGATGGCGAACAGTTTCCCCTAGAGGATATGCTAGCAGCCGTCGCAAGAATTGCAAAATCGGTGAACGTGCCGGTCACCGTTGACTTCGAGGGTGGGTATGCTGCCAATCCTGAAACTGTCCGACGAAATGTTCACAAATTATTGGAAATCGGCATTGTCGGCTTCAATTTTGAAGACCAGATCGTGGATGGCCCCGGTCTCTACAGTGTTGAGGATCAAGTCTGTCGGATACGAGCGGCTCGCCATGCGGCCGATTCTATGGGTGTTCCAGCATTTATAAATGCCCGGACGGACGTCTTTTTGAAGGCCGATCCGGCAACCGCACACGACGGTCTCATGGCGGAAGCGCTTATACGCGAAAAGGCATATGCGTCGGCCGGCGCTGACGGCTTCTTCGTGCCTGGATTGACTGATGATACGTTGATCCGCCAAGTCTGTGACGTGGCAACTCTGCCGGTCAATATCATGACGACGAGCACTCGAGAATTTGGCAAGTTAGTCAAGTCAGGTGTCAGCCGTATCAGCTTAGGACCGGTACCATATATCGCTCTGATGTCTGCGCTCGAAAAAAGAAGCGAAACGGCCCACGTAGTTTGAACGGATGCACTGAGCAGTAGAGCATATCTGTGACCCTTTCAATGTTCTGGAGACGTCATGCTCGAAGGAGCTGCTTCGCGCCAGAGCGGTCAATGTCAACCAAGCTGTCCTCTAAACCCACGTAGAAGACGAAAAGAACTCTAGACCAGACGCGTCCAAGGTCGACGGCTCATTCGGCTTCGGTGCGGCGGTGAAGCCTGCATGGTTTGAGAGGAACACTCTTCACGGCCGTTGTCTTGGTCAACGTGGGGAAAGGTCCTGGCTACATCGGCAAGGCTCACTGCCGCAAACCTTTTGCGCAAAAGCTCCTCCGCCTCATTTAAGACGTCCTTGACCGCTTGCTCGATAGGACAACCAGGCATGTCGAAGGCTGGTCCGACCGCAAATATGGAAGGCTCCCCGACAGCGCGATGAATGTCGAGAAGGGTGAGTTCCTCAAGAGGACGAGCCAGGCTGACAGCGAGGAAGTTGGCCGAGCAAGGAAATTAGCGCGACGCGCCCTGGAGCGAATTTCACCACGTCACGGCCATTTCAGACCTCCCATGGATCGATGTGGTACTTGATTATGGGGAAGCTGCCGATCAGTTGCTAGTTGGCAACGGTGTGATGATATTGGGTTATGCAAGGTAATCTGATGGCTTCAAAATCATGGACCATCGCGCCGTACCGTGACCAAATCAGAATCATCGGCGGGGGCTGGTACTGAAAGGTTTTTTTATGAAGCGCGTTCTCAAGCTTGTTGGTGTACTCGGGCTCCTTGCCTCTTCCGCACATGCAGCCGATATGGTCACTCCGACTGAGCCAGTTGTTGCATCCAACCCTGGTGGGTTCTATCTGGGTTCGCTCAGCAGCGTGTCGTTCATGGACGACACCGGCTTTGGCTTTGCTGGTACAGGTGTCAGCACGGATTACGACACCGGCTTCTACAGTGCATTGCGTGCAGGTTACAGCTTCGGCTCTTACGGCATCGTCTCTCCACGCCTGGAACTGGAAGTCGGTTATGGCACAGCTGACGTGAATGAACACACCATTGGTGGCGTCAACTTCGGCGGTTCGTCCTTTGGTGAAGCGCGCGCGATCCAGGGTTATGTCAACGGCTATCTCGACATCAACACATCGACGGCCTTCACGCCCTACCTCGGCGGCGGCGTTGGTGCTATGAATCTCGAATTGCACCGCCAAGGCGTCAGTGGCATTGCCATGGACGATGACGACACGAAGTTCGCCTACCACCTCGACGCAGGCGTTGGTATCAAGCTGGATACGATCTCTTTCTTCAGAGACAGCGCGTTGTTCAGCAACACGACGTTCGATATCGGTTACCGTTACACAGCGGCTGACAACTTCAACTTTACGGCGACGGACGGCAGCACGTCCAACACCGATTTCAGCAGCCATGCGATCACCGCAGGCTTCAGACGCCAGTTTTAACAACCGGCGTCTAGCCCAAACCCAACCAAGGTTTTGGGCCGGGCAGGGCATCCGTGGAAAAATGAGGGCTCGTGGCAATGCCGCGAGCCCTCAATCGTTTAATCGATGTCGCAATCCGGCTGCAGCAGAGCGGTGGGTTGGGAAAAGCATAACGCCCTCGGAGACCATCCGGGGGCGTTTTTGTTGAGTGCTACCTGGCGTGTCTGCCAGATGTTTGACAGCCTCAGTGCACGTTTAAAACATGTGCGTGATTGCTGGCCAGCAGAAACGACTCGCGCGCTTTTTCGATGTCGCATTTGCCTTCGATCGCTTCCAGGCAGTTGCGACGTGCCTCTTCATATTCGGCGCCGTGATCGTTGGGCCAGCGATACATGAGTATATCGAGCGCGATCAGCGGACTGTAGATTTCCAGGGCTGCGCAGAGCGGCAGATGGATCGCCACCGGTTTGACCCAGCGAGCGTGATGGCATGGTTCCGTTCTATGGATGAGCATTGGGATCCTCCTCCCGTCGTCCGGCTCGGAAACACCAGATTCACGAATTAGTTCCCGCTCACGTAAAATGTGAACGATCCAGGGGTTCCCTTTTCGGCAGATGAATGGAATATGAACAACTTAATGAACTGAAGATGAACGAAAATACGAATCAAGCGTTTACCGCTCACGATGTAGGAGATCCGATCATGTTCAATATGTCTGGAATTCAGGAAAGCTTCTTTGGTGACCGTCTGGCCGGCGTCGGCCAAGCTATCACGTCTGCACTGGCATTCGAGTCTGGTCTCGAGAAGTCCAGCATCATGGCGACCGTCGACAACGACGTCATCTATCTGGAAGGTACGGCTGACTCCGTCGAGGCAATCGATATCGCTATCAACCTTGCGTCATCCATTACGAACTGCCGTATCCTGAGCCACATCGAGCCTTGCTACTGATGTGAGCATGCTACCGGGCGGTTGCCGCCCGGTCTTCGGCTGCTACTGAGCGTTGCCGATCTGCTTGCTGAGCACGGTATCGCCGCGCTTGATATCCAACTTTTCTGCTGCACCGCCATTCAGCTCCAGAACGTAGCGCACGGCGCCGTTTGAGCTGATGATCGCTTCCGAATGTGGAACCGCGTTCGGGTGGATGTGCTCAATCTTTCCCTCTTTCGAGATGAACAGCATGTCGAGTGGAATGAGCGTGTTGCGCATCCACATCGTGACATCGCGGTCTTTTCCAAAATCGAACAGCATGCCGTTCGTCGGCGCCATCGTCTTTCGATACATCAGTCCCTGTTGGCGCTGACCGTCCGTCGTCGCGAGCTCAACGGTGAACGGATGCGTCTTCCCCTCTGCGGTCTGGATCGTCAGTTGCTCGGATGGAAAGGTTTCTGCCGCCGCCGCGGGTAGCGCAGCCACAACGCAAAACGTGAGCGCAGCGAGGGCGCTCACGATGGACTTCGGCAACAATGTCGCGATCATCAGTGCGCCATGCCTATCGGTGCCGGATTGTCGGGGTGAATTTCAGCCGCCATCAAACCCTTGTCACCATCGCCAAAGCGCACGAGAACCACTTGACCGGGACGAAGCTCGGCGAGGCCGAAGCGGCGCAGCGTCTCCATGTGGATAAAGATGTCTTCTGTGCCTTCGCCACGGCTCAAAAAACCGAAACCCTTGGTACGATTGAACCATTTGACGATCGCACGCTCCAGCCCGCTGGATGGGGTGACCTGAACATGGGTCCGCACAGGCGGCATTTGCGACGGGTGAATTGCCGTGGACTGATCCATGGAGAGAATCCGGAATGTCTGGTAACCGCGATCCCGGCGCTGGATGAGCGCTACGATGCGCGTGCCTTCCAGAATTGTCTGGTAACCGTCGCGCCGCAGGCAGGAAACGTGTACAAGCACATCCTGCATGCCATTATCCGGCACGATGAAGCCAAACCCCTTGGCGACATCAAACCACTTCACGACCCCGGTGATCTCGATGAGGTCTACCGCATCACTCGAAAAGTCTTCGAATTCCGCTATATTTTTCGACGACATTCTTTCAGCCATTTCGCCCCAGCCCCTCTACGCATACACCACTACCGGTCAACTGATTCCCTAACGGTAGATTAACATCTTGGTAACGGTTTCGCGCAAGCCCTAGTTTTTGATTTATCCACCTGCTTTTATGTCTTTGGGCTTGCTCAAGGCTGACTTACCTGCCGTAACGGCAAGTTTAGAAATCAAAGGAGAAGTACATGCGATATCTGCACACGATGGTTCGTGTAAAAGACCTCGAAAAATCCCTGGAATTTTACTGTCATCTTTTCGAGCTTGTCGAGGTTCGCCGGATCGAGAATGATAAAGGCCGCTTCACGCTGGTGTTTCTTGCTGCCAAAGACGATGTTGCCGCCGCACGCGATAACAAGGCGCCGTGCCTGGAGCTCACCTATAATTGGGATGCAGAGGATTATACCGGCGGGCGCAATTTCGGCCATCTGGCCTATGAGGTGGATGATATCTACGAGACCTGCGCGAAGCTTCAAGCCGGTGGCGTAACGATCAACCGCCCGCCGCGGGACGGTCATATGGCGTTCGTGCGCTCTCCGGATGGCATCTCCATCGAAATATTGCAAAAAGGCGCAAGCCTTGCACCAGCCGAGCCGTGGATATCCATGGAGAATACTGGCTCTTGGTAAGGTGATTCCACGACCTGTGGATTGTCATATCTCCGCATGAGCGTTGCCAGATGAGCATTTCGTCCCTAAACCTACGAGGTGCTCATCGCTTTGAGGGAACGCTGCGCGACAGCGCCGGTCTGTTTGAAACGCATCTGCGGAGGCCTGGCCTTGAACATCGTAAACGGCAGTTCGGCATATAAGGCTCAACGCTGCCTGGCTGCCGCTTTTCTTTTGGCACTTACCGGCTGCGTTTCGGCGGTATCGGAAGACAAGGATGCGTCGGTGGGCGTGGCGCCAGCCGTTGCCGCAGCTCCCCCCGGCGCACCCACGACGGAACAGGCTCAGCTCGCTGCAAATCAACACGCTGTTCCCGGTTATGTGGACCCGGCCATGGTTTCCGGCAACGGAGCCCAGGCGCCGTCGCCTGTTGCAGCCACTGCGCAGGCGCCGGGCACGCCCCAGGTTTATGGGCAAGCGCCACAGATGTCTGGCCTTGCGACACAGCCGACCGGTATTTCTGCGAGCTCACTGAGCATCTATGCGAGCTCCGCTTCCCCTGTGATACCCGCAGCAGGCTCTTCAACAGAAAACATTCCAGCCTACTCGGCGTCGCCCAAAGTCGCGCCGGCTTTCAACAGCGTCTATTCGACACCTGAGGGCGCGCAGCCGCCGCAGGCCGGTCCGGCTCCCGTGCCACAAGAAAACTCCGCAGTCGCGCCGATGCCCAATACCGCACCGAAGATGGCTGCGCAAACCGAACCTGTCAGCGGCAAGCTTCCCGCCGATCCGTCAGGTGTGCCGATTGCAGCGTTTTTTGCCAGCGCCGCCAACAAGCGTAGTGTAGGCACGTCCGAGGGCCTCACCCAGATCGCTGCCTTGCCTGCGCCTGCTCAAGCCGGTATCGCATTGGCCGGTCGCTCGACGATGAGTGATGCATTCGACGATAGCCATGCCGAGGACGACGACAAGCCTGCTGGCCTGATGAAGCTTGCCTCGCTTTCCGGTCTCAGCCGCGTGGCGCCCAACGGGCTGCTCCTCCAAACGGAACAGGTCAATGTCGGCTGCTTCAAACCCGAGATGATCCGTCGCATCAAGGAAGTGGAAGCCCATTACGGGCGGCGTGCAATGGTCACGTCCGGTTACCGTTCGCCAAAAGCAACGACCCAAGGGTCAAAGCACTATACGTGCGATGCGGCGGACATTCAGGTCACCGGCGTTTCCAAATGGGAGTTGGCCAATTATCTTCGCTCCATTCCAGATCGTGGTGGCGTTGGCACCTATTGCCATACCGAATCCGTTCACATGGATTTGGGGGAGCCGCGTGACTGGAACTGGCGTTGCCGCCGTACGTCCAAAAGCCTCTGATCTCGCGTCGACTCCCAAAAAGTTTTCTGCCTTATGATCGGCATGGACATTCGACGACACGACACAAAATGTCGGCTTTCCGAGTGTGTCCGGGTGTCAGCGGCGAACGACAGGCAGGCATGTCACCGTGATTTCACGGCGTCTCAGCCGTCGTGCTGTTGTTCTCGACGTCATCAAACTATAGATGCGACTTGGGCTCATCTGCCGATAAACAACGTCGCGCCACGGATCTGCGTTGCATATCTCGATTATAGAAGAGAGCATGAGGGTTTTTCATTGAAAAGTGGTGAGAGGCGTGGGACTCGAACCCACGACCCGCGCATTAAAAGTGCGCTGCTCTACCAGCTGAGCTAGCCTCTCTCACCATTCTCATGACACGCATTTCGACGCCTTATCGGCAGAATTGCGCCCGTTCCAATTGGCGGCGAAGCGCCCGTCGGAAGTGGGCGGAACATAGGGAGGGGCAGGTCTGCGGTCAACCCATAAAAACCGGAATATTCCGCGTCACCGCGTTTTTTTGTCACGGGCGCAAAAAGGTGATTGGTCGTAAGGGGTTGGCGGGGTTACAAGCACGTGGAAATGTAGCGGAGCTTCTCCTTGTCCATCGCCGATATCTCCCTGTTTACAGCGCTTCTGGCCGGCGCACTTTCGTTTTTGTCGCCCTGCGTGTTGCCGCTGGTGCCGCCTTACCTCTGTTATATGGCTGGTATCTCAGTGGAGCAGTTTCGCGATGAGCGTTACGAAGCGAAGCCGCAGATGCGAAAAGCCGTCATGCTGGCGGCGCTATTTTTTACACTCGGATTCGCCACCGTGTTCGTGGCGCTCGGGGCGGGTGCGTCAAGTATCGGCATGGTGCTACGGCAAAACCTCGATGTTCTGGCCAAGATCGGTGGCTTCATCATCATTGTGATGGGCCTGAATTTTCTCGGCGTTTTTCGCATTGGCCTGTTTTCTCGTGAGGCGCGGTTTCAGGGCGGCGGTAAGCCTGCAACGCTTTCTGGCGCCTATATCATGGGCCTTGCTTTCGCGTTCGGCTGGACGCCCTGCATCGGGCCGGTCCTGGGAGCGATCCTGGGTGTCGCGGCAGCGAAGGATACGGTTGGTGATGGGGCGATGCTGCTTGCCGTGTATTCGGCGGGCCTTGCCATTCCGTTCTGGATCGCCGCTGCCTTTTCCGGAAACTTCATGCGGTTTCTTGTGCGCTTTCGCCGGCATCTTGGTGTCGTTGAAAAAGCGATGGGCGTGTTTCTCGTTCTGACCGGCATAGCGTTCATGTCGGGTTTCATCACCAATGTGGCGATCTGGTTTCAGGAAAGCTTTCCAATCCTGATGCAAATCGGCTAAATCCGCTCGGGTATTATCGACGGCGAGGGGAGCCATGGCCGACATCGCCGGATTGCTATTTCCTTTTTTCGGGTTGATCTTCATCGGCTATGTGGCCGGGCGGGTGACGAAACAGCCCGCCGAAGCTCTTGGTTGGCTGAACACATTCATCATCTACGCTGCCTTGCCTGCGCTGTTTTTCAAACTGGTTGCGAAAACCCCGATCGATCAACTGGCACGTATGGATTTTGTGGGCCTCAGTCTTCTGGGGACCTACAGCATCTTCGCTCTGCTGTTTGTGATCGGCTATGTCATCCGTCGCAACAGTCTGGCTGATTCCACCATTCAGAGCTTCGCGGGAAGTTACGGCAACATCGGCTATATGGGGCCGGGACTGGCGCTGCTCGCCTTCGGTGACCGTGCGGCGGTGCCGGTGGCGTTGATCGTCTGTCTGGAAAACGCCACGCACTTCATCACCGCTCCCGCGCTCATGGCATTGGCCGGTGGGGACAAGCGTTCACCGCTGAAACTGGCGGGTGATGTGACGAAGAAGGTGCTGACGCATCCCTTTATTCTGTCGGTCATCGGTGGTTTTCTGGTGGCCTTGATGTCTTGGCAACCGCCGCAGCCGGTTCAGCAACTGGTGGATTATCTGGCGCAATCAGCTGCACCCTGTGCACTTTTTTCCATGGGCGTCACGCTGGCGCTGCGGCCATTGAAGCGCGTACCCGTCGAGATCAGCTATATCGTTCCAGCCAAGCTCATTCTGCACCCGCTGCTGGCCTATATCATTCTATCGTCATTCGGCTCGTTCGATCCGGTGTGGATATCGACGGCCGTCCTGCTTGCGGCGCTGCCAACGGCAACCAATGTTTTCGTCATTGGCCAGCAATATGAGGTCTGGCAGGAGCGCGCATCTGCGACCATTCTGATTTCGACCGTGCTTTCGGTTTTCTCTGTCTCGCTGGTGCTTTATGTCATTCGCGCCATGAGCCTCTGAGGCTGCCGGCAAGAAGCGAGGGCAGTGCTTTCAGTCCACGCCCCGGCTCGATGCCCTCGCGCATGACGAGACTGCGCAAGGGAGCCACGCTCGACAAGACATGGAGGCCTGCGGCACGCGCTACCTGCATCGGCAGGAACCCGGAAAGAAGCGAGCGGTTGAGAAGATCCACGCTCAGGGTGCGGCTGACGACATCGGCACGGCGGCGGCGGTCGAATTTTGCACCGGCATCTGAAGGGATTGGCCCACCCGTCAGCGTGCCCAAGAGCTCCGTCAGAACGATCACGTCACGCAGGCTCAAATTCAGACCCTGCGCCCCGATGGGAGGGAAGCCGTGGCCCGCTTCGCCGATCAGCGCCACGCGCCCCTTGCCGAAGCGGTTTGCCGTCATGCTGGACAGCGGCCACGTCTGCACATTGTCCTCGACGGTCACGGAGCCCAGCATCGACTGCATGCGTTTCTCCACGCGCAGGCTCAGCTCTTCCAGCGAGAGGGTCGACAGTGTCTCCGCCTCCTCCGGCTTCACAACCCACACGAGGCTGGAACGGCTCCCTGTGAGTGGTACCTGGGTGAAAGGCCCAGTTGGTGTGTGAAACTCGGTCGAAACATTTCCGTGTGGGCGGGTATGCGAGAAATTCAGGACCATGGCCGTCTGTGGATAAGACCATGAACGGACACCGATGCCGGCAACCTCCCGCACTCTCGACTTGCGTCCATCGGCGCCAATCAGGAAACTTGCCGCGATTTGCTCGCCCTGATCAGGGGTGATGGTTACACCGTGCTCGCCGATCTCAATCGTCTCGGCGACGCCATCGATGAGGGTGATGTTGTTTTCCTCGGACACCGCCGCGCCGAGCACCGTGAGCAGCGCTTCATTCGGCATGTTCCAGCCAAAAGAGGCAAGGCCAATTTCCGACGAGCGGAAGGCAACGGTTGGCGCCCGCAGAAGCCGGTCGGTGCCATCGATGATCTGCATGGTGGAGAGCTTGGCTGCCGAAGGCTCAATTTGAGACCACAGGCCTAAACGGTCGAGAAAGCGGATGGACTGATCCATCAACGCCGTGGTGCGTTTGTCCAATTTGTCGGTTTTCGGCGCGATCAACGCGACGGTGCGGCCTGAGCGCGCGAGGGCGATGGCGGCGATCTGGCCGGCAAGGCCCGCGCCCACAATAGCGATCTCGACGTTTTTCATCGTTCAATTCCTATTCACGCAAAGGGCCACTTCGCAAACATAGGCGTTTGGCTCCGTCAAATCCAGAAGGCAGATGTGTCTCAGGGGCCATGATCCTGATGCAAAATCAATATTAGTCCGAGGATAAGCCGTGGGGAATGGTTGCAAACAGTGGTGAATGGTCGCATACGGGAAGGGACGTAGCGGATGAAAAGCGAGGCGCCTGCGCTGATTATGAAGATATTCAACTACAGGCGCGTGCCCTATGCCGAGATAAGGGCCTTTTCGGTCCATATTCTCACCGCCTCCGGTTCCTTTCTGGCCTTTCTGGGTGTCGTGGCTGCGGCGGAACATCGCTTTGTCGATATGTTCTGGTGGCTGGGTCTGGCTCTAGCCGTCGATGGTATCGATGGACCAATTGCCCGTAAAGTGCGGGTGAAGGAGGTCCTGCCAAACTGGTCAGGCGATACGCTCGATAATATTATCGATTACGTCACCTACGTGCTGTTACCAGCCTTTGCGCTCTATCAGAGTGGTATGATTGGCGAGCCGTGGTCATTCGCGGCCGCAGGCATGATCGTCGTTTCCAGTGCGATCTACTACGCCGATATGGGCATGAAGACTGATGAGTATTTCTTTTCCGGCTTCCCCGTCGTGTGGAACATGGTGGTTTTTACGCTCTTCGTGATCGACGCAAGCGCAACCACAGCGATGATTATCGTGACGATATCCGTGATCATGACGTTCCTGCCGATCAACTTCCTGCATCCTGTCCGGGTCAAGCGCCTGCGACCGCTGAATATGGCCATATTTCTGGTGTGGTGCGTCTTGAGCGGATATGCGCTTTTGCTGCACTTCTCCTCACCGGATTGGGTCGTTGCAGGCGTCGTCATCACGGGACTTTATCTTTATTGCATCGGAGGCTTCATGCAGCTTTTCCCGTCTCTCGGTGGCCGTTAACTTCAGTCGTTCAAAACCTTCGTCTGGACGCTTTTTAGAGTTGTGCACAGCATCAAAACCGGTATCTAGTACCAATTAAGGGCACTGCCCAATTTTAGTGCATGATGATCAGTCCAGTCGTTCAACACTTCAAAGAAAGTGCGAGGGTGGGTTGGAAAAGGGGAACAGGTGACGGAATCGGTGACGTCTGGGGTTTTGCCTCTCTTGTCCGTTCGCCAGCTGACCAAGCTGTTTGGAACGTTCGCCGCATGCGATTCTATCGATCTCGATATTGTGCCCGGTGAAATTCACGCGCTTCTGGGTGAGAATGGCGCGGGCAAATCCACGCTGGTGAAGATGCTGTTCGGTGTGCTGGAGCCATCGGCAGGCGAGATCGTCTGGAAGGATGAGGCGGTTCGCATCGGGTCTCCGGGCGAGGCGCGCCGACTCGGCATCGGCATGGTGTTCCAGCACTTCTCCCTGTTTGAGGCGCTGACGGTCGCCGAAAACATCGCGTTGTCGCTGGATCCTAAAATTTCACTGAAGGAAATTGCCCGCGAGGCGGAAGCGCTATCCAGGGCCTATGGTCTGCCGCTCGACCCTTACGCCCATGTCGCCGATCTTTCGGTGGGAGAGCGTCAGCGTATCGAGATCGTGCGCGCGCTGCTGCAAAATCCGCGATTGATCATTCTGGACGAACCGACCTCCGTTTTGACGCCACAGGAGGCGGATCGCCTGTTCGAAACGCTGGCGAAGCTGAAGGCCGAGGGGCGTTCTGTTCTTTATATCAGTCACCGGCTGGAAGAGGTGCAGCGCATTTGCGACCGCGCGACCGTGCTGCGCCACGGCAAGGTGACGGGTTCCTGCGATCCGCGCAAGGAAACGCCGTCGTCGTTGGCGCGGATGATGGTGGGCGCGGATGTGGCGAGCATTCAGCGTGCTGATGATGGCGTCATTGGTGACGTGGCTGTCGAGATCGCTGGCCTCTCAGTCTCAGCCCGCACGCCGTTCGCCGTTTCCCTCAAAGATATTACGATGAAAGTCCGCTCCGGCGAGGTTCTCGCCATCGCCGGGGTTGCCGGAAATGGGCAGGGCGAGCTGTTCGATGCTCTCTCGGGTGAATATCCTGTGGCCCACAACGAAGCGATTTTCCTGCGCGGAAAGCCGGTGGGGCGCACTAATATCAATGGCCGTCGATTGCTGGGGGCCGGTTTTGTGCCCGAAGAACGCCATGGCCATGCGGCTGTGCCAACCATGACGCTGTCGGACAATCTGCTTCTGGCTCGCTGTCGTTCCGACCAGAAAGCGTTCCTCAGCGGTGGATTTCTGAAGGTCATCCGCAGTTCCACCATCAAAAATGCGGCCAAGCGCATTTCTACCTCCATGGACGTGCGTAAAAGCGGTGATGATCCGCTGGCCGGTTCTCTGTCGGGCGGTAATCTGCAAAAATTTATCGTCGGGCGTGAGCTTGATCGCCAGCCATCGGTTCTCGTCGTCAACCAGCCGACATGGGGTGTGGATGCCGGGGCCGCAAGCCGCATTCGCCAGGCGCTGGTCGATCTCGCCAAGGCCGGTTCGGCTGTTATCGTTATCAGTCAGGATCTGGATGAAATCTTCGAAGTGGCCTCCAGCATATCCGTCATTTCCGACGGGCGTTTGTCGCAATCCTATCCGGCTGGTGAAATGACACGCGAAAAGATCGGGCTTTTGATGGGCGGTGTTCACGCAGGACATGCGGAGGCTCGCGCCCATGCGGATTGAACTCGAAAAACGCACCGGCGTTTCCAACCTCTTCGCCATGTTGTCGCCTCTCCTGGCGCTTGCGCTGACGCTGGTTTTCGGCGCCATCATGTTTGCGCTTCTGGGGAAGAACCCTTTCAGCGCGCTCTACAGCTTCTTCATTGATCCGCTTCTGGAAGTCTGGTCGCTGCATGAGCTGGCGATCAAGGCCGCACCGCTGATCCTGATCGCGGTCGGCCTGTCGATCTGCTATCGCTCGAACAACTGGAATATCGGGGCCGAAGGGCAGTTCACCATCGGCGCCATCACTGGTTCCATCCTGCCGGTTCTCTACCCCCAGTGGCAGTCGCCAATGATCCTGCCGCTGATGCTTGTCATGGGTGCTGTCGGTGGTGCGCTATATGCTGGCATTCCCGCGCTCTTGAAGACACGTTTCAACACCAATGAAATTCTGACCAGCCTGATGCTCGTCTATGTCGCCCAGCTGCTTCTCGACTGGCTGACGCGGGGCATCTGGCGTGATCCGGCGGGCTATAATTTCCCGCAGACAACGGCCTTCAACGAAAGCACCGTGCTGCCGGAAATTCTCGAGTCTGGCCGCGCCCACTGGGGCATCGTTTTCGCTATTATCGCTGCCATCGTACTGTGGTTCATGATGCGTTTCATGCTCAAGGGGTTTCAAGTGACCGTGCTTGGCCAGTCGCCAAGGGCAGGGCGGTTTGCCGGCTTTTCCTCGCGTGGCATGGTGTGGTTTTCGTTGCTTCTGTCTGGCGCGCTGGCGGGGCTTGCGGGTATTTCCGAAGTTTCCGGCTCGATCGGGCATTTGCAGCCATCCATTTCGCCCGGCTACGGGTTCACCGCCATCATCGTCGCATTTCTGGGGCGCCTCAATCCGCTGGGCATCATCGCCTCCGGTTTCGTGCTGGCGCTGACCTATCTCGGCGGCGAGGCGGCACAGCTTTCCATTGGTGTGTCCGACAAGGTCACGCGTGTCTTCCAGGGGCTCATGCTGTTCTTCGTTTTGTCCTGCGATACGTTGATCATCTACAGGATCCGCATCCGTTTCGGGCGTGGTAGCAACTCCGAAGGAGCCGCATGATGGATATGTTTCAGGCGATCCTTCTGACCGTCATCACCGCGGCCACACCTCTGGTCATCGCTGCACTGGGCGAGCTGGTGACGGAGCGTGCCGGGGTGCTGAACCTCGGTGTCGAGGGCATGATGATCATGGGTGCGGTCTGCGCCTTTGCCGCCGCCCATTTGACCGGCTCGCCCTATCTCGGGATTGTCGCCGGCATCGCATCCGGTGCCGTCTTCTCGCTGCTGTTCGGTTTCCTGACACTGACGCTGGTCACGAACCAGGTGGCGACTGGGCTGGCGCTGACGCTGCTGGGCCTTGGTGTCTCCGGTATGCTGGGTGAAACCTTTGTCGGCCTTCCGGGCGTGAAGCTGCCGCCTATTGTCTTTCCTGGTCTGTCGGACATTCCGGTCATCGGACCGGCGCTGTTCCGGCAGGATCTGATTTTCTACATGTCGATCGCGCTCGTCATCGGCATCGGCTGGTTTCTGTTCAAAAGCCGCACAGGCCTGAAAATCCGCGCCATCGGCGACAATCATGGCTCGGCCCATGCGCTTGGCATCAACGTCATCCGCACGCGTTACCTTGCCGTCATGTTCGGCGGTGCCTGCGCGGGCCTGGCCGGGGCGCAGCTTTCGTTGGTCTACACGCCGCAATGGGTGGAAAACATGTCTGCCGGACGTGGCTGGATTGCACTGGCGCTGGTGGTGTTTGCCTCATGGCGGCCATGGCGGGTTCTGGCGGGTGGATATCTTTTCGGGGCTGTCACCATCGGACAGTTGCACGCGCAGGCGCTTGGCATCGGTGTGCCGTCCCAACTTCTTTCAGCAATGCCTTACATAGCGACTATTGTGGTCCTCATCATCATCTCTCATAATCGTCGCACAACGCTGATCAACACACCGGCATCGCTCGGCAAACCGTTCGTACCGGATCGCTAAAAAAACAGGTTCAAAGACTAACCAAGCAGGGGTAAACATGAAGAAACTCATCATCGCACTGGCGGCATCCGCCGCCGCAATCGTCGGCGCGGTTCCCGTAGCTCAAGCCGCAGACGCCAAGAAGGTCTGCTTCGTTTATGTCGGCACCAAGACCGATGGCGGCTGGACGCAGGCGCACGACATCGGCCGTCAGGAACTGCAGAAGCATTTCGGTGACAAGATCGAAACGCCGTTCCTCGAAAGCGTTCCCGAGGGACCAGATGCCGAGCGCGCCATCGAGCGTATGGCCCGTTCCGGCTGCGAACTGATTTTCACGACATCGTTCGGCTTCATGGATGCGACCGTCAAGGTCGCCCAGAAGTTCCCGAAGGTGAAGTTCGAACACGCAACCGGCTTCAAGTCGGCTGAAAATCTCGGCACCTATAATTCGCGTTTCTATGAAGGCCGTTACATTCAGGGCCAGATCGCAGCCAAGATGTCGCAGAAGGGCGTCGCGGGCTACATCGCGTCCTTTCCTATCCCTGAAGTCGTGATGGGCATCGACGCCTTCGTTCTGGGCGCTCAGTCGGTCAATCCCGAGTTCAAGGTCAAGGTTGTCTGGGCCAATACATGGTTCGACCCCGGCAAGGAAGCCGATGCTGCCAAGGCACTGATCGACCAGGGCGTCGATATTCTGACACAGCACACCGACACCACCGCACCGATGCAGGTTGCTGCGGAGCGTGGCATCAAGGCCTTCGGTCAGGCGTCGGACATGATCAAGGCTGGTCCGAGCACGCAGATGACGGCGATCGTCGATACCTGGGGCGCTTACTACATCAAGCGCACACAGGCGCTTCTGGACGGCACATGGAAGTCGGAGTCGGTCTGGGACGGCCTGAAAGACGGCATCCTGACCATGGCACCTTACACCAACATGCCCGACGACGTGAAGAAAATGGCTGAGGAAACCGAAGCCAAGATCAAATCTGGCGAGCTTCACCCCTTCACCGGTCCGATCAAGAAGCAGGACGGCTCCGAGTGGCTGAAGGCTGGCGAAAAGGCTGAAGACAAGGTTCTCCTCGGCCTCAACTTCTACGTCGCAGGCGTGGACGACAAGCTGCCGCAGTAAGCTGTTCGATTGCTCTCGATCGTCATCCTCGGGCTTGTCCCAAGGATCCGACACGTATCACCAAACCAAGCCGCGCCCGGAAACAGGCGCGGCTTTTTCTTGGCCCGCGCTCACGGCAGGTTTCCAGCGTTCACGCAATTTCCATGGTTTCTTTATTCCTGAGCGTTTATAGCGGGAAAACAGCCCGCCCGTTGATTGGCGGCCAATGATTGCAGATTCGGAGATATCAATGGAACGCAGTTGCCTTGCCGTCATTCTCGCCGCTGGTGAAAGCACACGCATGAAATCGTCCATGTCGAAGGTGCTGCATCCGGTGGCTGGTCGGGCGATGATCGCGCATGTGATGCAGGCTGTTGCAGGTGCTGGCGTCAACACCGCCGCTCTCGTGGTTGGCCGTGATGCGGACAGGGTGGTGGATGCAGCGCGGGGTGCTGGCGTCAACGTCGATCCCTATCTCCAGAAAGAGCGTCTGGGCACCGGCAATGCTGTTCTGGCTGCGCGGGATGCGATCGAAAGCGGCTATGACGATGTTCTGATCGCCTATGGTGACGTACCGCTGCTGACATCTGAAACGCTCAACAAGGCGCGGCAGGCTCTGGCGGAGAATGTCGATGTCGTGGTCATCGGCTTTCATACCGAGAGGCCGACAGGCTATGGCCGTCTGCTGGTCGAGAATGAGGAACTCGTTGCTATCCGGGAAGAGAAGGATGCGACCGATGAGGAGCGCAGGGTCACGTGGTGCAATAGTGGCCTTATGGCGATCAACGGTCGCCGCGCGCTCGATCTTCTCACGCGCATCGGCAACAACAATGCCAAGGGCGAATATTATTTGACGGATATCGTCGAAATCGCCCGGTCTCTGGGCGGCAAATCCGTTGCCATCGATGCGCCTGAAACCGAATTGATCGGCTGCAACAATCGCGCCGAACTGGCTTACATCGAAAAGCTCTGGCAGGAGCGGGCCCGTCACCAGTTCATGATCGATGGTGTCTCGATGATCGCGCCGGAAACCGTGTTTTTATCCTGGGATACGCAAATCGGGCAGGATGCCTTGATCGAGCCGAATGTGGTGATCGGACCCGGTGTCACTATCGAATCGGGCGCTGTCATCCACGCGTTCTCCCATCTGGAAGGCGCGCATGTCAGCGGTGGTGCGACGGTCGGCCCCTATGCCCGGTTGCGCCCCGGCGCCAATCTGGCCGCCAATTCCAAGGTTGGCAATTTCTGCGAGGTCAAGAAGGCCGAGATCGGCGAGGGCGCCAAGGTCAACCACCTGACTTACATCGGCGATGCCTTCGTGGGTGCTGGCAGTAATATCGGGGCAGGGACGATCACCTGCAACTACGATGGCATCAACAAGCACGAAACGCGGATCGGCAGGAATGCCTTTGTCGGTTCCAACTCTTCACTGGTGGCACCCGTTAGCATTGGCGACGATGCCTATGTCGCGTCTGGTAGCGTCATCACCGAGAATGTGCCCGCCGATGCGCTGGCCTTTGGCCGTGCGCGTCAGGAGATCAAGGAAGGTCGCGCCAATGCTTTGCGTGCCCGCGCACAGGCCATCAAGGATGCCAAGAAAAAGTTCTGACAATGGTAACGGATAGACACTGAAAGTGACTACAACCGCAATTGCGGATTTTACGGAAATCGCTAGGACTTCCGCTAGTTAAAATGGTTTGGAGACGTATATGTGCGGCATTGTTGGTATTGTTGGAACGCAGCCGGTTGCGGAGCGCCTTGTGGATGCGCTCAAGCGTCTGGAATATCGGGGGTACGACTCCGCTGGCGTCGCAACAATTCATGATGGCGCGCTGGCCCGCCGCCGCGCGGAAGGCAAGCTTTTCAATCTCGAAAAGAAGCTGTCGGAAGAGCCGCTACCCGGTCTCACGGGCATTGCCCACACCCGCTGGGCGACCCATGGAGTGCCGAATGAGACCAACGCTCATCCGCATTTCGTGGATGGCGTGGCGGTCGTCCACAATGGCATCATCGAAAATTTCTCCGAATTGCGCGACGAGTTGACGGCAGAGGGCGCTACCTTCACCACGCAGACGGACACGGAAGTCGTGGCACAGCTGCTCGCCAAGTTCACCCGTGATGGGCTAGACCACCGCGCCGCCATGCTGGCCACGCTGAACCGGGTGACCGGCGCTTATGCGCTCGGCGTTATGTTTCAGGACGATCCTGCAACGCTGTTGTCGGCCCGGTCCGGCCCACCTCTCGCCATCGGTTATGGTCGAGGTGAAATGTTCCTCGGCTCGGACGCCATCGCGCTTTCGCCCTTCACCAATGAGATCACCTATCTGGTCGATGGCGATTGCGCGATTCTGACCGCAAATGGTGCTGAGATCGTCGATTTCTCCGGCAATCCCGTCCAGCGTGCGCGCCAGATTTCGCAGGCCACGGCCTATGTGGTGGACAAGGGAAATCACCGCCACTTCATGGAAAAGGAAATCTACGAGCAGCCGGAGGTCATTTCACACGCACTCAGCCATTACGTGGATTTTGCCGAAAAGCGTGTGAAGCCAGCCGATCCGGCCATCGATTTCTCGAAGCTCACGGGCCTTGCCATTTCCGCTTGTGGCACGGCCTATCTTTCCGGCCTCATCGGCAAATACTGGTTCGAGCGTTATGCGCGTCTGCCGGTCGAAATCGACGTAGCCTCTGAATTCCGTTATCGCGAAATGCCGCTATCACCGACTCAGGCTGCACTCTTCATTTCGCAATCGGGCGAGACTGCGGATACGCTGGCATCGCTGCGGTATTGCCAGGAAAACGGCCTCAAGATCGGCACGGTCGTCAATGTGCGCGAATCGACCATGGCGCGCGAATCGGATGCGGTGTTTCCGATTCTGGCCGGTCCTGAAATCGGCGTCGCGTCCACCAAGGCCTTCACCTGCCAGCTGGCCGTTCTGGCGTCGCTCGCCATTGCCGCTGGCAAGGCGCGTGGCACGTTGACTGCCGAGCAGGAGACAGACCTCGTTCGTCACCTGATCGAAATGCCCCGTGTCATGAGCGAAGTGCTGAACGCCATCCAGCCGCAGATCGAAACCCTGTCGCGCGATCTCTCGCGCTTCAAGGATGTCCTCTACCTTGGTCGCGGCACCAGCTATCCGCTGGCGCTGGAAGGTGCACTCAAGCTCAAGGAAATCTCCTACATCCACGCCGAAGGTTATGCCGCTGGCGAGTTGAAGCACGGACCAATCGCGCTGATCGATGAGAACATGCCGGTCATCGTCATCGCCCCGCATGACCGTTTTTTCGACAAGACCGTGTCCAACATGCAGGAGGTCGCAGCCCGCGGCGGCAAGATCATCTTTATCACCGACGAAAAGGGCGCTGCCGCCTCCAAGCTCGAAACCATGGCGACGATCGTTCTGCCAAACGTGGATGAAGTCATTGCCCCGATGGTCTTTTCGCTGCCGATCCAGCTTTTGGCCTACCACACCGCCGTCTTCATGGGCACGGATGTGGACCAGCCGCGCAACCTGGCAAAGTCGGTGACGGTGGAATAGACCCATCCACACCGGTTCAGCTGAACGGAGAACACGTGGCGATAACGCACTTGCGAACGGGATTATTTTTCGCAGTGCACATCGCCACGATAATTCACTTGAAAGGCGGAACACGTTTCGCCACTGTCCGTTTCAAGAAAGTCTTCATCTCCTGACGTTTCTCGAATTTATGCGGATTCATGACCGAAATCCCTGGCAAAATTTCTTTCGCAACCCGCTTGCGTAACAGCTTCCTCACCGGAGTTCTCATTCTCGCACCGGTGACCATCACCATGTGGGTGGTGTGGACATTCCTGCAATGGGTGGACAGTTGGGTTAAACCCTACATACCCGCGCGCTACGATCCCGAGCAATATTTTGATGTCGCCATTCCCGGTTTCGGCCTTCTGGTGGCGGTCATCGGTATTACGCTGATCGGCTTTCTCGGCAATAACCTGATCGGCAAATGGATCGTCGGCTTTGGCGAGTCCATTCTCAACCATATGCCCTTCGTGCGGCCTATCTACAAAAGCATCAAGCAGCTCTTCGAATCGGTTTTGAAAGAACATTCCAGCTCGTTCAAAAAAGTCGGCCTTATCGAATTCCCATCACCTGGCACATGGGCCATGGTGTTTGTATCGTCCGATGCCAAGGGCGAAGTGGCTTATCGGTTCAATGAAATCGGCCAGGAAATGGTCGCGGTTTTCCTGCCGCCGACGCCGGTTCCGACCGCAGGTTTTCTGCTGTTCGTGCCGAAGGACAAGATCATCATGCTTGAGATGTCGCCAGAAGACGGAGCGAAGCTTCTGATCTCCGGTGGCCTCGTCGCCCCGGATTTCGAGTTGCCGAAGGCCATCGCACCGGTTTGACGATCACTCGTCGTCAAACACTTCGTCAGTGGTCGATGACGAGTGAAACACCGGCACGAAGACGCGCATATAGACAAAGCGCACGCTCCAGCCT
Organism: Rhizobium skierniewicense; assembly: GCF_014196515.1. Taxonomy (GTDB): domain Bacteria; phylum Pseudomonadota; class Alphaproteobacteria; order Rhizobiales; family Rhizobiaceae; genus Agrobacterium; species Agrobacterium skierniewicense. The sequence continues at coordinate 31,733 of NZ_JACIDV010000011.1, forward strand.
TTTTCCTGTGCCTCTGCCCACGCTTTCTTGCGCCCCGGTTTCTTGAAGGTCTTGCTGATCGCCTTCCGTTCGCTTTGGGCAAAGGTTTCCGGCAGCAACTGGTTGTCGGGCGAGCAAAGGGCGTAGCCTTTGCTGAAGGCTGCGGGCGGTAGGGGCATGTCATTCATTATCGTTAGCCTGCATGGAGGAAACGGATCGCCTCGTCACGACGATGGAGATAGAGCAGGGTACGCAGATTGCGGCCCCGCTCGCTTGATAGGTCCGGGTCACGCTCGATGATATAGGCGGCGTCCTTGCGGGCGATCTCCAGGAGGTCGGCGTGCGCTTCGAGGCTGGCAATACGAAAACCCGGCGTGCCGGATTGACGGGTGCCGAGAAGCTCGCCTTCGCCGCGCAACTTCAGATCCTCTTCGGCAATCAGGAAGCCATCTTCGCTGTCGCGCAGAATGGAAAGCCGCGCCTTGCCGGTTTCGCTCAGGGGACCCTTGTAGAGCAGAATGCAGTTGGATGCCTCGTCACCGCGACCCACGCGCCCGCGCAACTGGTGAAGCTGCGCAAGGCCGAAATTCTCCGCGTGTTCGATGACCATGATCGTCGCATCCGGCACGTCCACACCAACCTCCACGACAGTGGTCGCCACCAGCAGGCGCGTTTCGCCGGTCTTGAAGGCCAGCATCGCCGCGTCCTTCTCCGGCCCGCTCATGCGGCCATGGATGAGGCCAATGTCAGCGCCCAGTGACTTGGACAGAACGGCATGACGTTCCTCTGCCGACATCAGGTCTGATTCCTCCGATTCTTCCACCAATGGGCAGATCCAGTAGGCTTTCTTGCCTTCGGATAGTGCAGTTTTCAGCCGGGCGACGATATCGCCAATGCGCTCGGTCGGAATGGTCACGGTCGTGATCGGTTTGCGGCCTGCCGGTTTCTCGGTCAGCTTGGACACATCCATGTCGCCGAATGCGGCCAGAACCAGCGTTCGGGGAATGGGGGTTGCCGTCATGACCAGCATATGTGGTGAGATACCCTTGGCGGTCAGCCGCAGGCGTTGGTGTACGCCGAAACGATGCTGCTCATCCACCACCGCCAGCACGAGGTTCTTGTAGCTGACGCTGTCTTGAAACAGCGCATGGGTTCCGATGATGATCTGAGCCTCGCCGGAGGCGATGCGCTCCTCGATGTCTCGCCGCTCTTTGCCTTTGGTGCGCCCCGTCAGAACCGCACAGGAAATGCCAGCTGCTGTGCCGAATTTCGAAATCGTCGAGAAATGCTGGCGGGCCAGAATTTCAGTGGGGGCCATCAGCACGGCCTGACCGCCGGCCTCGACGGCGGTTGCCATGGCCATTAACGCCACCAGCGTCTTGCCCGCGCCGACATCGCCCTGCAACAGACGCAACATGCGGTCTTCGCCGGCCATGTCGGTCAGAATATCCTTCACCGCAGCGCTTTGGCTCGCCGTCATCGAAAACGGCAGGTTCGCCAGAATTCTGGCAGCAAAATCGCCCTTCGCACGGATCGGTTGGCCGGTGACCTTGCGCAATCGTTGACGCACCAGCGCCAGTGACAGCTGACCTGCCAGAAATTCGTCATAGGCAAGGCGGCGGCGGGCAGGGGCCTGCGGATCGATGTCGGCAGCGTCACGCGGATCGTGCAGATCGCGGAAAGCATCGGCCACATGCGGAAAGCTCTCACGCGCGGCCAGCGCTTCATCGATCCATTCCGTAAAGATCGGCATCTTGGTGAGTGCGCCATCGATGGCGCGTCTCAAGACCTTGGGCGAAAGCCCGGCTGTCAACGGATAGACCGGCTCGACCAGCGGCAGGTTTTCGGCCTCCGAGACCTTCACCATGAAATCCGGGTGCACCATGGAAGCCCGACCGTTGAACCAGTCGATCTTGCCGCTGACCATCACCTCTTCGTCCACGGGCAGTGCCTTGGACAGCCAATCACCCTTGGCACGGAAGAAGGTCAGCGCCAGTTCGCCGGTCTCGTCATGCAGAAACACCCGATACGGCGCGGAGCGGTTGCCGGGCGGCGCTGGCTGGTGGCGGTCTACGCGTCCCTGAATGGTGACAATGGCACCCTGTAGTGCCAGCGCAATGCCCGGGCGGTTTCGTCGGTCGATGATGTTGTAGGGCGCGTGAAAAAGGAGGTCGACAACGCGGCTTTCCTCGACGCTGTCCCGACCCAAGAGCTTCGCCAACAAATCGGCAAGCTTCGGCCCGACGCCTGCAAGCGTGGCGACGGTGGCAAACAGCGGATCGAGGAGGGTGGGGCGCATGGCGAGCAAAATCGTGGAAGGGCGGGCGCAATGCAAGAGTGGTCTTGCGATAAACTCGATTTATCACCGGCAGTTTTTGGTTGATGCGACAATATTTCGATAAAAACCGGTTCCCAATCGTTCCTGTCCTGTTCTATAGGAAAGGCCAAGTCAACAAACAGGTGAATGCGATGACAGGACTGGTGCGCACGAGCGCCGACCTCGATCCGAGGCGCAGGCGAATTCTTTATCGGTGCTGGCATCGCGGTATCAGGGAAATGGACCTTGTTCTCGGCCAGTTCGCCGAAGAAAACATCGCCGACCTTTCCGAAGAGCAATTGGACGAGCTCGAAACCATCATGAACGAGGAAGATCAGGACCTCGTACAGATGGTGACGGGCGCGCAGCCTATTCCCGAAAAATTCCAGACGCCGTTGTTCATGACGATCATTTCCTACCGCCCAGATTTCGATCTGGTCACCGCGCAGAACGGACACAGCCCAAAATGATAGCCGGATTCGATGTCAGGCTGGTGGCATCGGCCGATACGCCGTTGACCATCGGCAACGTGCCCTCCGGAACGGAAGCCTTTTTGCTGGCTGATCTGGCACGGCAGGGCACGCCCGTTGCCTATGTCCTCTCCGATGGCCAGCGCGTGGCCGATTTGGAGCAGATGCTGAGCTTCGTTGCACCTGATATTCCGGTTCTCACCCTGCCTGCCTGGGATTGCCTTCCTTACGACCGCGTGTCGCCCAGTGCGCATGTGTCGGCCCGTCGTCTTGCGACATTGTCCGGCCTCATCCATCACCAGAAAAAGCCGCATCCGGCCATCGTGCTTGTTACCGTCAATGCCATGTTGCAGAAAATGGCGCCACGCGATGTCATCGAGAGCCTCGCTTTCTCGGCCAGGCCCGGCAATCAGATCCGCATGGAGGATATTGCTGCCCGGCTGGAGCGCAACGGTTTTGACCGTGTGGCGACCGTGCGCGAAGTGGGTGAGTTCGCCCTGCGCGGCGGTATTCTCGATGTTTTCGTTCCGGGTACGGAAGAGCCTGTCAGGCTGGACTTCTTCGGCAATACGCTGGAAAGCATTCGCACCTTCGATCCCGCCAGCCAGCGCACCATCGGTCAGGCCCATTCGCTTGATTTGAACCCGATGAGCGAGGTAACCCTCACGCCGGATACGATCAGCCGCTTCCGCAAGAACTATCTGTCGCTCTTCGGAGCCGCGACGAGGGACGACGCGCTGTACCAGGCCGTGTCCGAGGGGCGTCGTTATGCGGGCATGGAACATTGGTTGCCGCTGTTTTACGAAAAACTGGAAACCGCCTTCGATTATCTCAAGGGCTTTCGCATCGTCACCGACCACACGGCGCGCGAAGCAGCCGTCGAGCGGTCCAAGCTGGTACATGATTATTTCGATGCGCGGCAACAGTCCGGCCAGACGAAGGGCGCAACGCAGGGAGCGCCCTACAAGCCCGTCTCGCCAAGCCAGATCTATCTCGGCGGTAAGAGCTTCGACGAGGCGCTCAACGCCGTCAACGCAGTCCGTCTGACACCGTTCAACGAGCAGGACTCCAGGGATAAGCCGGTCGCCACGCTGGATGCCCATGTCGGTCCGCGCTGGGCGAAGTCGCAGACGGAGAACGAAAGCGAAGAGCGCGTCAATGTCTTCACGCTTGCCGTCAAGCACATTGCCGAGCGACGCTCCAAGGGCTGGAAGGTTCTGATCACCGGCTGGTCTGAGGGCTCGCTCGACCGCATGTTACAGGTGCTGAATGAGCATGGCCTTGAAAACATCAAGACGATCCAGTCGTTTAAAGAGATCGAAAAGCTTGGCAAGGGCGAGGCCGCCGCTGCGGTTCTGAGCCTTGAGGCCGGTTTCGAAACCGGCAATCTCGCCGTCATCGGTGAGCAGGATATTCTCGGCGACCGCATGGTGCGCCGATCCAAGCGCCGCAAGCGCGGAGCTGATTTCATCTCGGAAGTCGCCGGTCTGGACGAGGGCTCGCTTGTCGTCCACGCCGAACACGGCATCGGTCGCTTCGTTGGTCTTCGCACGATCGAGGCGGCGGGTGCGCCGCGTGATTGTCTCGAGCTGCATTATGCCGATGAGGCCAAGCTTTTCCTACCCGTCGAAAACATCGACCTTCTGTCGCGCTACGGCTCGGATGCGGCGGAAGCCAACCTCGACAGGTTGGGTGGCGGCGCATGGCAGATGCGCAAGGCCAAGCTCAAGAAACGTCTTCTGGATATGGCGGGCGATCTCATCCGCATCGCCGCTGCGCGCATGGTGCGCCATGCGCCAGCGCTGATTGCGCCAGATGGTCTCTATGATGAGTTCGCCGCCCGTTTCCCCTACGACGAGACGGAAGACCAGCAAAACGCCATCGATTCGGTTCGCGACGATCTGGGCGCCGGTCGCCCGATGGACCGCCTGATCTGCGGTGATGTCGGCTTCGGCAAGACGGAAGTTGCACTCCGCGCCGCGTTCCTTGCTGCCATGAACGGCGTGCAGGTGGCGGTCGTCGTGCCGACCACATTGCTGGCCCGTCAGCATTTCCGCACCTTCTCCGAACGCTTCCGTGGCCTGCCGATCCGTGTGCAGCAGGCATCGCGCCTTGTCGGTACGAAGGAACTGGCGCTGACCAAGAAGGAAGTGGCCGAGGGCAAGACCGATATCGTCGTTGGGACCCATGCGCTGCTTGGCGCTGGCATCAGCTTCGCCAATCTGGGCCTTCTCATCATCGATGAGGAGCAGCATTTTGGCGTGAAGCATAAGGAGCGCTTGAAGGAGCTGAAGAGCGACGTGCATGTGCTGACGCTGTCGGCGACGCCCATTCCGCGCACGTTGCAGCTTGCCATGACAGGTGTTCGCGAGCTGTCGCTGATCACGACGGCACCGGTGGACCGCATGGCGGTGCGCACCTTCATTTCGCCTTTCGATGCCTTGGTTATCCGCGAAACGCTGATGCGCGAGCATTATCGTGGCGGCCAGAGCTTCTATGTCTGCCCGCGTCTGGCTGATCTGGCCGATATTCACGCCTTCCTGCAATCCGACGTGCCGGAACTGAAGGTCGCCGTCGCGCACGGGCAGATGGCGGCGGGTGAGCTGGAAGACATCATGAATGCCTTCTATGATGGCAAGTATGATGTGCTGCTCTCCACCACCATCGTCGAATCCGGTCTCGATGTTCCCACGGCCAACACGCTGATCGTCCACCGTGCCGATATGTTCGGCCTGGCGCAGCTCTACCAGCTGCGTGGTCGTGTCGGCCGGTCCAAGGTTCGCGCCTTCGCGCTGTTCACATTGCCGGTCAACAAGGTGCTGACGACAATGGCGGAGCGCCGCCTGAAGGTCCTGCAATCGCTTGATACACTGGGCGCTGGCTTCCAGCTTGCCAGCCATGATCTCGATATTCGCGGTGCTGGCAATCTTCTGGGTGAAGAACAGTCGGGCCATATCAAGGAAGTCGGTTTCGAGCTTTACCAGCAGATGCTGGAAGAGGCCGTGGCCGAGGTGAAGGGCGAAGACGATGTTGTCGATACCGGCTGGTCGCCCCAGATTTCGGTTGGCACTTCGGTCATGATCCCGGAAAATTACGTGCCGGATCTGCATCTGCGCATGGGCCTGTATCGTCGCCTTGGCGAGTTGACCGATCTGAACGAAATCGACGGTTTCGGTGCAGAGATGATCGACCGCTTCGGCCCGTTGCCGAAGGAAGTCCAGCACCTTCTCAAGATCGTCTACGTCAAGTCGCTCTGCCGCACGGCCAATGTCGAAAAGCTGGATGCGGGGCCGAAGGGCGTCGTCGTGCAGTTCCGTAACAAGGAATTCCCGAACCCTGCGGCACTCGTCGGCTACATCGCCAAACAGGGTTCCATGGCGAAAATCAGGCCCGATCACAGCGTATTCCTGACGCGTGATCTGCCGACGCCTGAGAAGCGTCTGGCAGGGGCGGCCATGGTGATGACGCAGCTGGCTGAACTGGCAAAGGGCTGACGGACTGATCAGTGCGTCTTGTCCCCATCGCTCTCCGGCGTCATCGCGACGGCAACATTCTGGTCTGCCGCCGCAATCGATGTTGGAAGAGCGACATGTCTCTGGCGTTCGCGGATAAGCGTGATCAGCCCCGAGCCGATGATGAGCGCAATGCCGACCAGCATCCAGCTATCCACGTGATCACCGAAGATCAGATAGCCGAACAGAATGGCCCACAACATCTGGCTGTATTGCGTCGGGCCGATGACCGCAGCGGGCGCGTATTTCGCTGCATACATCACCAGCACGTTGGCGACGGCGCCAAGAAGGCCGTAGCCCGCCAGGAACATCCATTGTTCGACATTGGGCAGGGTGAACGACGATGTCATCGCCACGCCGCAGATGACCAGCGTTCCCAGCAAGCCCGCGCCATAAAGCGAGATATTCTTTTCCGATGGCCCCATGGCGCGGAAAATAACGATGGAGATCGCGCCGCAAAGACCGGCGATGATGGCCGCGAAATGTCCGGTCGAAAGCTCGCGGAAACCCGGTCTCAAGATAATCAGAACACCGGCAAAACCGATGATGACGGCGGACCAGCGCTTGATCCCGACCTGTTCCTTCAGGAACAGAACAGACATGATAGTGACGAAGGCGGGCAGCAGAAAGATCAGCGCGAAAGCTTCTGCCATGGATAGATGGGTGAAGGCCGTGACCGAGGTGATGGCACCAAGGCCTGATGTCCCGAAGCGCAGAAGCCAGAGCGGGCGGTTGGTGGTGCGCACAATATCGCGCCAGTCGTCGTTGCGCTTGCGGATGAAGGGCAGGGCCGCAAGGCCAAAGAGCGCGCCAAAAAAGGCGGACTGAATGGGCGACAATTGCCCTTCGATGAGCTTCACGCTCGCATCGCTCCAGGCGTAGGCCGCAAAGGCTGCGAATGCGAGCAGAATTCCCTTCAACGTGCTATCGGACACGGAAACACCAAAATATTAGGGGCCGGAAATCGACAGCAGGGAGGCGCTGACGATCAGTTCAGTGCCCTATGCTCTTCCAGCTTCAATCTGGCAATATCCCGCAGTGCATTAATCAGCACTTCCTTGGTCTGCGCACCGCTGACGGCATATTTCTGGTCGAGGATGAAGAAGGGAACACCTGATACACCCATCTGTTGGGCAGCATCAATTTCCGCGACGACTGTGTCCTTATCCGCGTCAGAAGCCAGCAGCTTCTCCACGACGTCGCGGCTCATTCCAGCCTTTTCACCAATATCCGCCAGCACGGCGTGGTCGCCGATATTGCGGCCTTCCTCAAAGTTGGCGCGGAACAGTCCGTTCACGACCTTTTCCTGAAACTCGCGGCCTTCGGCGTGAGCCCAAAGCGAGAGGCGGTGGGCATCCAGCGTGTTGGGCCCGACCTTGATAGCGTCGAAGTCGAAGGCGATGCCCACTTCCTTGCCAAGCTGCGTCAGCATCTCGTGCGCCTGCTCCACCTTTTCCTTGCCGCCCAGCTTCTTCTCAAGCTCTGCCTTCTGGTCCACACCTTCCGGAGGGTAGTCCGGGTTGAGGCGGTAGGGACGCCAGTTGACGTCGACGCTGACTTCATCGAGAATTTCAGCCAGCGCCAGATCGAGCCGCGCCTTGCCGAGATAGCACCATGGGCAGACCATGTCCGAGACGACGTCGATAACAATGCGTTGCATGGTGCTTCCCTTTCAAACCTTAAAATGTCCGCTCCATCTAGGGGCGTCTCTGCGGTTGCGCAAGGCGTTACCTCAAGAGAACCGCCAGACTGGCCTTACTGAACGCGCGCATCCCACCACGTGGTTTTCTGGTTACCCAGAAGCGGCGTGGCCTCGGGGCGCTCTATATATTTCCACCGCGCGACCCACTGCGCACCGATGTAATAGAGCGGGATGATGTAATGCCCCGCCGTCAGCAGACGGTCATAGGCACGCACGGCGGCCTGGAAGTCCTCTGTGGAGCGCGCCTGCAACAACGCTTCCAGCATGCGGTCCACATCAGGATCGGCAACGCCCGCATAATTGAAGCTGCCATTGGCATCGCGTGAGCCAGAGCCCCAGCGGTTGAGCTGTTCAGCCCCCGGCGACAGCGAGGATGGAAGCGAGCGGATGATCATATCATAGTCGAAGCTGTTGGAGCGTGCCTGATACTGCCCGTCATCGACGGAGCGAATGGCCATATCCACGCCGATGAGACGCAGCGAACGCTGGTAGGCCAGCGCAATGCGTTCCTGCGCGGGGTTCTGCGTCATAATTTCGAAGGCGAGCGGACGACCCTTGGCATCCGACATCTTTCCGCTTTTGATCGTGTAACCGCCCGCCTTCAACGTGTCGACGGCGAGCTTCAGTACCTTGCGATCGGCGCCGGAGCCATCGGTGACGGGCATGGCGTAGGTGCCAGCCAGCAGCGCCGGTGGAAGTGTCCTGGCGGCATCACCCAGCAAAGCCAGTTCCCGCTCGTCCGCCGCATTGCCAAAGGCGCCGAGCGCCGAGTTCTGCCAATAGCTTTGCGTGCGCTGGAACGCGCCGCCGAGAATATTGCGGTTCATCCATTCAAAATCGAGTGCGAAAGACAGCCCTTCGCGCACGTTCTTATCAGCAAAGATGGCGCGTCTCGTGTTGAACACGAGCCCGAACATGCCCGATGGCAGCCGTGACTCGAAAACGTCGCGGGCAATGTCTCCGCGATGCACCGCAGGGAAATTATAGGCTTGGCCCCAGTGGGAGCTGTCTGCCGAGCCGTTGATGGCGTCTCCTTCCGGGTAGATGTCGATATCGCCCTTCTTGAAGGCCTCGAACATCGTCGTGACCTGCAGAAAATAGAGGATGCTGATCTCGTCGTAATTATCAGAGCCGACCTTGGACGGCACATCCTTGCCCCAGTAATCCGGGTTGCGCTCCCACACGACGCGCTCACCAGGGCGCAGGGTTTTGATTCGGTAGGGACCGGAGCCCACCACGGGGCCGAGGCCGCCTTGCTCGAATGTTGCCTGATCGATGGCGTGCTTGGGCAGGATCGGTGTCGAGGAGGCCAGAATGAGCGGTGTTTCGCGATTCGCGTTTTCGTTGAACGTGAAGCGCACGCCGTGCTCGCCAATCTTCTCCATTTTCGCAACGCCGTTCAGGCGGCTATTGAAGGGTGGACGGCCTTTTTCCTTCAAAAGATTGAAGGTGAAAATCACATCATCGGGCGTCACCGGCTGGCCGTCCTGCCATTTCGCTTTCGGATTGATGTTGAACTGAATGTAGGTGCGGTCGTCGTCCCACTCGGCCGTTTCCGCCAGCAAGCCATAGAGCGAGAATGGCTCGTCATTGGAGCGCTGCATCAGCGGCTCATAGAGAAGATTACCGAACTCCGGGTCCCAGACGCCACGTGCCGTTGTGCGCATGCCCTTCAGAACAAAGGGATTGAGGCTATCGAAGGTCCCGACGACGCCATAGGATATGCGACCGCCTTTTTTCACGTTGGGGTTCACATAGGGAAAATTCTTGTAATCGGATGATAGGGCAACAGTGCCATGCATCGAAATCCCGTGGAGTGGTTCTGCCAGCGCCAGACCTGAAAAAAGAAGGGCCGGGATGAGCGCCAAAAGGCTTCGCATGTTCATGTCCTGTCGCATTCGGGCTGTTTGATCCGCAGATCGTCACGGCTCGCCCGTCTTGTATTGATTCCCGCGCGAATGTATCACACACGACTATGGCAGGCATCCGACGAGAGAAAACTTGTCGGGCTTCTCTAAAAAGTCAAAGAAGTGCTGGATATCGCCTTCAACGGGATGTAACAGGTTTGCCGAAACCCTCGGGTCACGCATTTGCCTCATTTAAACGACAGTGGAACGGGCAGACGGATACCGGTGATGCTAAGCAGTTCGTCCTGTTCTGCTTCGCATAAGAAAATTCAGGAGACGGAACTCTTATGATGCAAAACGCAAACACATTCAGCCGCGCAGCCTTGTCTGCTCTCGTTCTTTCGCTGGGTGCCGTGTCTGCACCGGCCGTATCGCAGGCTCAGCAGGCGGTTCCGGCTGCCGGAGGTCCTGGCGCACCACCGCTCGGCTGGTTCAAGACATGCAGCAAGCAGGAAGACAATGATGTTTGCGTCGTGCAGAACGTCGTTCTGGCGCAGAACGGCCAGATGATCACGGCTGTCGGCCTCATCAGTGTCGAAGGTAAGGTCAACCGCAAGCTGCTCCAGGTTTCGGTTCCGACCGCACGTCTGCTGCCTCCAGGCGTTATGATGCAGATCGATGGTGGCAAGGGACAGAAGCTCGATTATGCCGTCTGCCTGCCCGACAAGTGCACAGCTGAAGTGCCGCTCACAGACGCCATGATCGCCAGCATGAAGAAGGGCACGGAAATCGTGTTCACTTCCATCAACTTCCGTCGCGCACCGAACCCGATCAAGATCGCTCTCAGCGGCTTTACCGGCGCTTATGATGGCCAGCCGATTACACAGTCGCAGCTCGCGGAAAGCCAGCGTTCGCTCCAGGAAGGCATGCAGAAGAAGGCTGAAGAGGCGCGTAAGAAGCTCGAAGCTGCGCAGGACGCTGCCAAGACCAAGCCTGCAAACTAAGATATCGACATTGAAAAACCGGCCTGAAGTCTCAGGCCGGTTTTTTTGTGAAAAATTTCTGGAAACAATCAGTGAGTCATCGCTGCCTTCGCTCGCAGCTCGCCGCTGGGAGTGGTGTCGAAAATACGGGAAATATTCGGGTTTCTCAGGGGCTGGTCGCTCTCGTCGTGGACGAGGTTTTGTTCGGACACATAGGCGACATACTCGGACTCATCGTTTTCCGCCAGCAGGTGGTAAAATGGCTGGTCACGCTCCGGACGAATTTCCGGGGGAATCGCGTTCCACCATTCCTCTGTGTTGGCATATTCCGGGTCTACGTCGAATACCACACCGCGGAACGGAAACACTCTGTGGCGAACGACCTCACCAATCGTAAATTTTGCGTCTCTTTGTTTCATGGCATGCACATCCTTTCCCACTACAATTTGGGGGGTGGATATAAAATATCAAGATATGGCGTTGCATGGCTGGCTTTCGTCCTTCGCACATGTGCGTTATTGCGAAAGAAAAAAGGCGCCCCGAGAGGCGCCTTTTCAAAATGTAACTGTTACGCCGAGTAGTACATGTCGAATTCGACCGGGTGAGGGGTCATTTCGAAACGCATGACTTCGTGCATCTTCAGTTCAATGAAGGCATCGATCTGGTCGTCGTCAAACACGCCGCCGGCGGTCAGGAACTTGCGATCCTTGTCGAGGCTGTCGAGTGCTTCACGCAACGAGCCGCACACGGTCGGGATCTTCTTCAGTTCCTTCGGTGGCAGATCGTACAGATCCTTGTCCATCGGCTTGCCGGGGTGGATCTTGTTCTTGATGCCATCGAGGCCAGCCATCAGCATCGCTGCAAAGCCGAGATATGGATTCTGGGCTGGGTCCGGGAAGCGCACTTCGACGCGCTTTGCCTTCGGGTTGGAGCCGAAAGGAATGCGGCAGGATGCCGAGCGGTTGCGGGCGGAGTATGCCAGCAGAACCGGTGCTTCGTAACCTGGGACCAGACGCTTGTAGGAGTTGGTCGTCGGGTTGGTGAAGGCGTTGATCGCCTTGGCATGCTTGATAATGCCGCCGATGTAGTAGAGGCAAGTCTCAGACAGGCCAGCATATTCGTCGCCAGCGAAGGTCGGCTTACCGCCCTTCCAGATGGACTGGTGAACGTGCATGCCCGAACCATTGTCGCCGAAGATCGGCTTTGGCATGAAGGTTGCCGTCTTGCCGTAAGCGTTTGCGACCTGATGGACCACATATTTGTAGATCTGCATCTTGTCGGCGCTGGATACCATCGTGTCGAACTTCACGCCCAGTTCGTGCTGAGCCGAGGCGACTTCGTGGTGATGCTTTTCAACGACCACGCCCATTTCGCCCAGGACAGTCAGCATTTCGGAACGCATGTCCTGAAGGCTGTCGACGGGCGGAACCGGGAAATAGCCGCCCTTGACGCGCGGACGGTGGCCGAGGTTGCCCGTCTCGTAATCCGTGTCGTCGTTAGACGGCAGTTCGGACGAATCGAGCTTGAAGCCCGTGTTGTAGGGATCGGCCTTGTACTTGACGTCGTCGAAGACGAAGAATTCGGGCTCAGGTCCAACGAAGATCGTATCGCCGATACCGGATGCCTTGAGGTAGGCTTCAGCCTTCTTGGCTGTGCCGCGCGGGTCGCGGTTATAGGACTCGCCAGAGACGGGATCGAGAATATCGCAGATGATGACCATGGTGGACTGCGCGAAGAACGGGTCCATATGGACCGTGCCCGTGTCCGGCATCAGCACCATGTCGGATTCGTTGATGGCCTTCCAGCCGCCGATCGAAGAGCCGTCGAACATGACGCCATCGGCGAACATATCTTCGTCCACGCAGGCCACGTCCATGGTCACGTGCTGCAGCTTGCCCTTTGGGTCGGTAAAGCGCAGGTCCACGAACTTGACGTCGTTGTCCTTGATCTGCTTGAGAATATCGTTTGCGGTCGTCATTTGAAACTTTTCCTTGAGTGTTTTGATAACAAGGTGAAGCCCCGGCTTTCCCGGGTTCAGTCTTTTTATATGGCGTCTACGCCTGTTTCACCCGTACGAATACGGATGACCTCTTCCACGTTGGACACGAAAATCTTTCCGTCACCAATGCGTCCGGTCTGCGCGGCATTGCGAATGGCCTCGATAACGGCATCCGCATTTTCATCCGCAAGCACGACTTCGACTTTTACCTTCGGCAGGAAGTCGACGACGTACTCTGCTCCGCGATAGAGTTCCGTATGGCCTTTTTGACGACCAAAGCCCTTAGCTTCCGTAACCGTTATTCCCTGGAGTCCGACTTCCTGAAGGGCTTCCTTCACTTCGTCGAGCTTAAAAGGCTTAATGATCGCTTCGATCTTTTTCATGAGAAAATATCTCTCCGCTTCTCCCGTTCAAGCGGTCTTTCCGCTCTGCCACAAGAATGCACGTATCGTGCCAGATCGGAAGTCGGTTTGATTAAAAAATCTTTGAAAAAGAGCTGGACACAGCGAAATTTGATGCAGCTTCACTGTTTCCCTGGATAAAAATACTGCGTGTTGTCCACGCAGCAGTCATTTTTTCACGATTTTGCCAAATTTCAGGCCGGTCGCGAGCAGGTGAGTGGATGAAAGGTGCTGGTCAAATTTAATCCAGGTGCATATATTTTATGCAGTCTTAAATGCCTATTTTTCCACCGATTGCCTTTTGTCTGTTTTTGAGCTGAATATGTGGACATGATGTTTTCAGTTCAGCACGCCCTGTTTGATCCAGCCACCATGGCGCACATTGATGCAAGCGCAGAAGCGAGTGGCATTTCCCTTTCATCTCTGATGGAACGGGCAGGGCAGGCCGTCGCAGCTAGCGTTCTCACGCATTACCCACAAGCTTTGCGCTATGTCGCGCTGTGCGGAACCGGCAACAATGGCGGCGATGGCTTTGTCGCAGCGCGGGCCCTGAAGGCAAGCGGTGCCGAGGTTGCCCCTTACGTGTTTGGTGATGTTTCCCGGCTGAAGGGCGCCGCAAGGCAGGCGTTCGATGCCATGGGGATCGCCAGCGAGCCGCTTGGCAGCTACGTGCCACGCTCTGGCGATGTCGTGATCGACGCCATCTTTGGCGCCGGACTTTCGCGGGATGTGCCCGTTGAGGTGGCGGCTGTGATCGATGTTGTCGAGACGGCTTCCATTTCCGTGATCGCCGTTGATCTTCCATCCGGTCTGTGCGGACGGCGCGGGGTGCCGCTTGGACGTTCGTTTCGGGCAGAACGAACCGTTACGTTCATGGCTCGCAAACCGGGTCATGTTCTGATGCCGGGTCGCTCCCTGTGCGGCACGCTTGACGTTTTCAATATCGGTATCCCGCAAAGACTTCTGGAAGCGCATTGTGGCTGCGTCTATGAAAACGGCCCCTTCTTGTGGATGGGATGCTTTCAAAGGGCTGACGAGGACACCCACAAGTTCAAGCGCGGGCATTTGACGGTGTTTTCTGGTCCCTCCCACGCCACGGGTGCGGCCCGAATGGCTGCCATGGCAGGGTTTCGTGCGGGTGCGGGCATCGTCACTGTTGCTGCACCTCAGGACGCCATTGGTGTTTTATCGGCGACGCTCACGGCGGTCATGGTTCAGGGTATCGAAAGCGAAGACGAGCTTTCTGCCTGGCGGGACGACACGCGTCATGGGACTTACATCCTCGGTCCCGGCTTCAGTGATATCGAGCGCGCGCGCCGGTTTGTGTCGCTTCTGAAGGACAAGGCGCTGGTGCTGGATGCCGATGGCATCACAGCCTTCCGGCACGATCCGCAGCAGCTTTTCGATCTCTTCGCCACAGACGCGCCCCGCATTTTGACGCCACATGAGGGTGAGTTCGGGCGGCTTTTTCCCGACATCGCTGCAGACGAAACGCTGAGCAAGATAGAAAAGGCGCAGGCGGCTGCGGAACTCAGCAACGCCGTGATCGTCTACAAGGGCGCTGATACCGTGATTGCCGCGCCGGATGGGCGTGCGACCGTCAACACAAACGCGCCACCTCATCTGGCGACGGCCGGATCTGGAGATGTGCTGGCTGGCATTGCCGGCGGCTTTCTGGCGCAGCAGGTTCCCGCGTTCGAAGCCGCCGCTGCCGCTGTCTGGCTCCACGGTCAAACCGCACAGCGGCTCGGTCCAGGACTGACGGCCGAGGATTTGGCTGCGGCGGTCAGGCCTTTCTCATCTTAGAGCGTTTCCTTGTTAACTGGAAACGTTCTGCCGGAGCAGATTTTCGTCAGGACAAAGGCGATTGGCGAAGGGCATACCCTAAGGTACGGTCGAGCCGATCGCCTTTGTCCTGGCGGAAATATGCCCGGCCCTCCGGGTTGGTTGAAACGGGCCATCTGCCTGCCCGGACGGCTTGGCCGTATGCTAGGGCTACGCCACGCGCCCTCCGGACAAGCAGTCGATCCCGTTTGAACCAACAGAACTGTTTCCATTTAACAAGGAAACGCTCTAATGCACGGGCTTGCTCTGGTTGGTGATGGCGGCCATGCGGGATGCGTTGACGACAAGCTTGCGTTCAGCGCGTTCCTGCTGTGGTGTGCGATTGTAGATTTCGCGATAACACTTGGAAAAGTGCGATGCGGAAACGAAGCCGCAGGCAACCGCCACTTCCACCACGGGCATGGCGGATTGGACCAGAAGATGGCGTGCCCGGTCCAGCCGGATTTCCAGATAGTAGCGGGCAGGGGAACGCCCCATTTCCTGCCGAAACAGCCGCTCCACCTGTCTGCGTGAAAGATCGGCATCGTCGGCTATGTCGAGCAAAGACAGCGGCTCTGACAGGTTGCTTTCCATCAATTCGATGATCGACAGGACCTTGTCGTTCTGGACACCGAGACGGGCCCGGAGCGGCAGGCGTTGGCGGTCATGCGGATTGCGCACCCGGTCCGTCAGTTGCTGCTCACAGACGCGGTTGACGAGGTTTTCGCCAAAATCCTGGCCAATCAGATTGAGCATCATGTCCAGAGAGGCGGTGCCACCCGCGCAGGTATAGATGTTGCCATCGACCTCATAGAGATCGGCGTAGACTTCGACCTGTGGAAAGGCCTCTGAAAAGCCTGGCAGGTTCTCCCAGTGGATCGCGCAGCGCTTGCCATTCAGCAGTCCCGCCTGGGCAAGCACATGCGCGCCTGTACAGAGACTGCCGACAGCAATGCCCCGATTATGCGCCTCCCGCAGCCATGCGTTGACGGATTTGTTGCTGTATTGCTCGATATCGATGCCGGAACAGATCAACACCATGCTGGGGCGGTTCTCACCGCTGACGGATTTTCGCTCGTCTGCCAGCGATGTGTTGGCCTCCAGTGCAATCCCGCTGGAGGAGGCGACCTTCTGGCCGTCGCTGGAGGCGAGACGCCATTCATAGGCGGCATAACCCAGCATGCGATTGGCGATGCGCAGCGTTTCGACAGCCGCCGTAAAGGGCAGCATGGTGAACTGCGGAACCATGAAGAACACGATAATGCGCTTTTTGGGAGGCGTTTTGCTCACGGCGACCATGCTCCATTGCGGAAACGCAATTCCTTGCTTGGAAATGGTCCGCTGTATATCGCGTTTGCGACACTCTAGGCACAAGATACGACGCGCGCCTGTTGCTGTCAAAAAACTTATTCGGGATACCCTTCGCCGAGGAAGCGATAGCGTGCAGATGTGAGGTGCGCCGGCACTTGGCGCCCGATCTTTTGCATTTTATTAATATTGTTTTCAATTTTTAAGCGCAGTCTCCAGACTTATCGTCCACTTGCGCGTTCTATCGACGTAAACGATGGCGGCGGCTCTGAAATGAAATGCCACCGGGTCGTCTTTTGTTACGGTGTCGGGCTGCCCGAGAATGGCTCTGCTGTTCCTGCCCGGCGCTTTCGAGCGGAGTATTGCGTATGCATGAAGCTTGTCTCACTGTTCTCGTCGTCGAAGACGAGCCGATCATTCGATTTACACTTGTGGATGTGCTGGAAGAGGCGGGCTACCGCGTACTGGAAGCCTCCAACGTGCTGGAAGCCATTGCCGTTATCGGCAAGGTGGATACGATTTCCGCCGTTATCACAGATATCGACATGCCGGGCGGCCTGTCGGGTCTGGATCTGGTGCGGATGTTGTCATCGTGTCAGGAGCAGATTGCCGTGATCGTCACCTCCGGTGGCCATGCGCCCGATGCGCTGGAACTGCCGGATGACGTCCGCTTCTTCAGCAAGCCCTATCATTTCGATGATATCTTTTTTGCACTGCGCGCCGGCGTCGCAGCCAAGACCAAGAGCGTCCGTCGAAAGATCGCTGTGCGGCTGGAGGGCTTACAGCTCAGCCATTGAATGAAAAAAAGCCGGGATTTCTCCCGGCGTTTCCTTTTGTCTCCGCAACCGCAGGATCAGGCAGCGCGCAACAGCACCATGGCACGACCTTCGACCGAGTGGGTCTCTCCATTTGCGATCTTGTCGGCGTTCGCATCCGGCTCGGCGGTCGTCAATTCCGTCATCCAGCCGTGCTCGGCGTCCGGCAGCTTGAACTCCACCACCCCGTCATGCGGGTTGAAGAGTATCAGCACATCACGCCATTCGTCCGCATCGCCGTTGTCGTCGCCTCGCGACAGGCGAAGACCGAGCGAGGTGCTGCCTGGATCTTCCCACTGCGCCTGAGTCTGCTCTCCGCCGCCCGGGTTCAGCCAGGTGATGTGCGTGCCGTCGCGCCAGTTCTCACGACGCAGCACCGAGTGGTTCTGGCGCAGCTCGATCAGCTTTTTCGTAAAGTTGCGCAGTGTCTCTGCACTTTCCGGCAGATTTTCCCAGTGGACCCAGCTCAGTTCGCTGTCCTGGCAGTAACCATTGTTGTTGCCCATCTGGCTGCGACCGAATTCGTCACCAGCCAGCAGCATAGGCGTACCGTGGGAGAGGAGAAGGGTTGCGAGGAAGTTGCGCTTCTGGCGGTCACGCACGGCGATGATGCCTTCGTCTTCCGTCGGACCTTCTACGCCGTAGTTGTAGCTTCGGTTGTGGTCGTGGCCGTCCTTGTTGTCTTCGCCATTCGCTTCGTTGTGCTTCTCATTGTAGGAAACGACGTCGTTCAGCGTGAAACCGTCATGCGCGGTGATGAAGTTGACGCTTGACCACGGTCTGCGGCCACGCAGATCATAGACATCGCCAGAACCCAGAACGCGCGCGGCGAAGTCGCCAGCGGTGCCGTCCTCGTCCTTCCAGTATTCGCGCACGGTGTCGCGGTACTTGTCATTCCACTCTGCCCAGCCGGGTGGGAAGCCGCCGACCTGATAACCGCCGGGACCGATATCCCATGGTTCGCCGACCAGCTTCAGCCTGGAGAGAACAGGGTCCTGACCCACGGCATCGAAAAAGCCGCTGCGCTGATCGAAGCCTTCCGGCTCGCGGCCAAGAATTGTGCCCAGATCAAAGCGGAAGCCGTCGATGTGCATGTCTTCGGCCCAGTAACGTAGCGAGTCTGTCACCATCTGGAGAACACGCGGATGCGATGTGTTGACCGTGTTTCCCGTGCCGGTGTCGTTGATATAGTAGCGCGGCTGGTCGGGCATGGTGCGGTAGTAGGAGAAGTTGTCGATACCCTTGAACGAAAGGGTCGGTCCAAGCTCGTTGCCTTCTGCCGTGTGGTTGTAGACCACGTCGAGGATGACTTCGATCCCGCCGTCATGGAAGGCGCGAACCATATCGCGGAAACCCGCCATGCCCTTTGGGCCATAATAGCGTGAGGCAGGCGAGAAGAAGCCGAGGGAATTGTAGCCCCAGAAATTCTTCAGGCCCTTGTCCAGCAGATGCGAATCATCTGGGAAGGAGTGGATGGGCAGCAGCTCGACGGAGGTCACTCCGAGGCTCTTGATGTACTCGACAATCTGCTTGTCGCCGAGACCTTCATAGGTTCCGCGTAGATTTTCAGCGATGCCGGGGTGGAGTTGCGTGAAACCCTTGACGTGGGTCTCGTAGAAAATCGTTTTCGACCACGGCACATTCGGCTTCTGGTCTCCCGACCAGTCATAGTCCGACGGATCGATGACGCGGCACTTCGGCATTTTCGCCGCACTGTCGCTGTCGTTGAAGGACAGGTCTTTTTCCTCTGCATCCAGAATATAGCCGAACTGCTCGGGACCCCACGCGATATCGCCGACGAGTTCGCGGGCGTATGGATCGACCAGCAGCTTGTTGGGATTGAAGCGGTGTCCGTTCTCCGGGTCGTAAGGGCCGTGAACGCGATAGCCATAGAGTGCTCCGGGCTTCAAGCCGGGAATGAAACCGTGCCAGATTTCGTTGGTGAATTCGGGCAGGGTGATGCGTTCGATTTCGTTTTTACCGCTTTCGTCGAAAAGGCACAATTCGACGCGCTCTGCGTGGGCGCTGAAAATGGCGAAGTTGACGCCATCGCCGTCGAAATTCGCGCCAAGGCGGGTAAAGTCGCCGGGCAGAATGCTGGAACCGAACTGGGCCATAAATATCCTCATGCTTGATAGGTGCGTGGGGAAATGTGGCGGCGGGGTATTTGTTCCGCACTGCAAAAAAATGGCTCGCAGAGAGTGTCGTGCGAGCCATTCAAAGCGGGTTGGAAACGGGTGCTATCGACGAACGATCCGCGTCTTCGTTGTGTCTGTGGTTGGCCATCCAATATCCTTGAGCGTGTCTGTCGGTAGGGCTTCAAGGGCGCGCAGGTTCTGCTTGCGACGCCATGCGGTTTGTAGCGCCAGCACGCGCTCGGAAATCCGCGACAGCAACCTCTGGGTGAGCAACCTTCCCCTTGCGGGGCCTGGGCTTTGGTGAACGATCATCGTCATTTTGATACTCCTTTCATGCTCCGTATTCTGCTTCGACATCGCCGGTATGCGCCTGGAATATTCATCAATCAATTGAATGATTTTCATGTCATTGATGACGAAAACTTATGCGTTTCTGGTGAGAAATTCGGCGATTTTCTCGTGCGCTTCCGGCTACGTTTTTGAGGATGCGGCCTTGTTGACATTCAATCAAACGAAATGATATCCATCTATTGATCAGAAAAATTGAAGGCATGTGCCATGACAGTTTCCTTCCGCCAGCCTTTGCCCCTGCTGGACAATGACATCCTGCGGACGTTTGTTGCGATTGCAGAAACAGGCAATTTTTCGACGGCTGCCGAAGTGGTGTTCCGAACCCCGTCAGCCGTGTCCATGCAGATCAAGAAGCTGGAAGAGCAACTCAAGACCACCCTGTTCCTGCGTGACGCGCGTTCCGTCACATTGACAGCTCATGGCGAGACGCTGCTAACCTATGCGCGGAGGATGATCGCTTTGTCCAATGAGGCGGTCGCGCGTTTTGTGATGCCTGAGCTGTCGGGCGTGGTGCGCCTTGGCGCGCCTGAGGATATTGGAGAGCGTGGGCTGCTGCCCGGCATCCTCAAGCGCTTTGCCGATGCGTTTCCGGCCATCATGGTGGACGTGGTGATCGATTCCAGTTCGCAGCTTTACAGGCGTATGGACGAGCAGCGGCTGGACCTCGCGCTCGTCAATTGCGCGTCGCTGCCGCTTCGTACCAGCGGAGAGGTTTTGATGCGCGAACGCCTGGTTTGGGCCGGCGCCAAATGTGGTACGGCCCATTTGCGCGATCCCATCCCCATTTCGATATGGGAGGATGGCTGCATCTGGCGCTCCGAAGCCACGTCATCGCTCGAAAAGCAGAACCGTCCTTATCGGGTGGCTTACCTCAGCGGCCATACGATGGCGCAGAAGGCGGCCATCGAAGCGGATCTGGCGGTCGCCCCGTTACCGCGTTCCTATGTGCAGAACAACATGGTGATCCTGGGTGAGAAGGATGGAATGCCGGAGCTTGGCTGCTTCGATATCCGCCTCATCGTTGCCGACAAGCCGACGCGTCCCGTGCAGGCGGTGGCCGATAGCATTCGCAACGCGTTCAAGGAATTTGCGCAGCCCGTTTAACGCGCTGATTTTTTTTTGACACGCTACGGAACCGCTTTGACTTACCTGCGTTTTCAGCGCGCTAATTCAGTTGTCTTTTGCGCCCATGCGCAGACTTTAAGGGGAGTTTCCATATGTCCACACGTTTCTTCGCAACCACTGCCGCCGTTCTTATTGCTCTCGTCTCCCTTTCTTCCTGCGGCAACACGATCCGCGGCGTTGGCAAGGACGTTGCAGGCACTGTAGATGGCACGCAGGCTGCTGGACAGAGCGTGGATCGCGCAGCGCGCCGTTAATATTGTTTCTGGTTCAATCTTAAGAACCGAATGAAAAGGCCGACGCCAACCCGTCGGCTTTTTTGTTGTGACGCTTGGCAAAGATGACTCGTCTTTGCCCTTCCGGTCACAAGGCCATATTCTCGTCCCGATCAAGCGGTCTATCGCTCGACAGCCGAACATGATCGACGTTGGGACCATATGCTCAGACTCATCCGATATCTGCTGGCGGCTTTGTTGCCGACGAGCGCCAGCGCCGCGTCTTTGCCGGACTTTTGCCAGTCGCTGGACCACATGGGCGCCCGCTATACCGTGTGTCGCTTTGACCCTACGAAAAGCGACATCCGGCTTTACCACTGGGATTATGTTTCATCGAAACCCTATGGCTCGTTCGATGCTTTGTCTTCGGCACTATGGCGCCAGCACAGCTTCGTTACCTTTGCGATGAATGCCGGGATGTACCACCGCGATCTGTCGCCGGTCGGGCTGTTCGTCGATCACGGTGTGGAGACCGCGCCCATCAGCACCGGCGGCGGCTGGGGCAATTTCCATATGCAGCCGAATGGGGTGTTCTTCATGAAGGGCAAACAGGCAGGAGTGCTGGAAACCAGCGCATACCTCAACGCCAACGTGTCACCGGACTTCGCCACCCAGTCCGGCCCTATGCTGGTGATCGACGGAAAGCTTCATCCGCGATTTCTTCCCGAAAGCGACAGTTTGAACACCCGCAATGGGGTGGGCGTATCTGAGGATGGCATCGTGCATTTCGCAATTTCGGAAGATCCGGTGCGGTTTTACGATTTTGCGACCCTGTTTCGTGACAAACTGCACGTGGCCAATGCGCTTTATTTCGATGGCAGCATTTCAAGCGTCGATATTCCCGCCGCAAAACGTCGCGACGGTTGGTCTGATCTGGGGCCGATCGTTGCTGTTGTCGAGCGAGTGCCGGACTAAAGTCATTCCCCTATAGCGGCGCTTTCGGATAGGCTTTTTCCAAGCCGCCGGATTTTGAGAGGCCGGTGCGGAATGCCGAAAATGCGGCGTGCTGACTGCTCTTCGACACTTCGTGAAGGCGGATCTGCAAACGCGCTGGGGCATTCTCGCCGAACCATTCGCCGCATTTTTCCAGCTTCAGAGAGTTGAGGAAGCGCGCTTGTGCCTGCTGGTCGAGAAACAGACGCAAACCTTCCAGCAGGTTTTCGTCCTGCACTGCGTTCTCCAGAAGCAATGTCAGCCAGGCGTGATCTTCCGCACCCCAGCTAGAAATTTTCGTCGCGACCGTGTCACGGTCAGGGAAAGAAGATGGGGTCGCCTGCATTGTGTCACCACTCCAGCTTTTGATGTTTGCCGGATATTCCAGTTGCGCAGCCGGTTCAATACGACCGACGCAGGTTTGGTGAAAAAGCCTTTATTTCGGCAAGCTTATACACAGCTCAGCGTTCACTGGTGAACCAAAGCTGACCAAGTTTACACTTTGGACCAAATTGAGACAGGGGGATTTGAGGCGGTGTGTCGGAAAGAACTGATAAGCCATTGTTTTTTATTACACCTATGCGTGGGATGAATAGCAGGTCGCCGGATTCGCCTTCCTTTAGCCGTTTTTTGCATTTGCGTTTGTCACAAGTTTTTAATAAATGCTTCATCCACTGGCTGACGCATGAGCGGCTTGAGAGTAACACGCTGGAGTAATCATGGACGAAACCGCACAGAAATCCTGCTGGGCCGTAACATTTCGCGCACTTGCAGGTTTTGCCGCCTTTCTCGCATTGACCTACGTATTTGGTAGCCCGTAACAATCTCTCATAGACACTTTAGACTGTTCAGCACGGTTCCCCACAGGACCGTGCTGTTTTCGTTTACGCCGAACACATGTCGCGCTCAGCCTACTCCATGCCTATTTTGATATGGCGCATTTTTCCGGTTCAGATAGACTGAGGCCATAAGTCTATACATAGGGCAGGCAGATATGTTTCTTTCGGTTTTCGACGTGTTCAAGATCGGTATTGGACCGTCCAGTTCGCATACGATGGGACCGATGTCTGCCGCGAACAGATTTCTCGAAACCCTGCTGTCCAACGATTGGCCGCGACCTTCGAATGCCGTCGTGTCTGCCATCAAGGTCAGTCTGCATGGCTCTCTTGCCTTCACCGGCATCGGCCATGGTTCAGGACGCGCGGTTGTGCTGGGTCTGATGGGCGAACAGCCTGATCAGGTCGATCCCGACGCGATGGACGGGTTGATCGCCACGGTCGAATCCACGGGTCGCGTTTCGCCTGCGGGCCACCCGAGCTACGCCTTCCGACCTGCCGAAGACCTCGTATTCGACAAGAAGAACCCGTTGCCCGGCCATGCCAATGGCATGAGTTTTTCCGGCTATGACAATCAGGGCCGTATGCTGCTCAAGCGCATCTATTATTCTGTTGGCGGCGGTTTTGTTGTCACCGACACAGAGCTTGACGCCATGCGTCAGCGGGGCAAGACCGTTGATACTGGCCCCAGGGTTCCCTATCCCTTCGCCACCGCCAGGGCGATGCTGGACATGGCCGAGCGGTCGGGGCGCACCATCGCGCAGATGAAGCGTGCCAATGAAGAAACGGTGATGTCGCGCCAGCAACTGGACGACAGGCTGGACGTGATCTGGGAAGCGATGAACGGCTGCATCGAGCGCGGACTGAAGGGCGAGGGCATCATGCCGGGTGGCCTGAAGGTCAAGCGCCGCGCGCGCTCCATCCACGACAAGCTGAATGCCGAATGGCGCAGCAACCGCCTCAATCCCCTTCTGGCCAATGACTGGCTGAGCGTCTACGCGATGGCGGTCAACGAGGAGAATGCGTCCGGCGGTCGTGTCGTCACGGCGCCCACCAATGGGGCGGCGGGTGTGATACCGGCGACGGTCAAATATTTCCGCCATTTTCATGAGGATGCGAGCGTCGAGGATATCAGGGACTTTCTGCTGACGGCTGCGGCCGTTGGCGGCATCATCAAGCACAACGCTTCTATCTCGGGCGCCGAAGTCGGCTGTCAGGGGGAGGTGGGTTCCGCTGCGGCCATGGCGGCTGCGGGTCTGGCCGCTGTTATGGGTGGGTCACCGGCGCAGGTGGAGAATGCGGCCGAAATTGCGTTGGAGCACCACCTTGGCATGACGTGCGACCCGATCGCCGGTCTGGTTCAGGTGCCGTGCATCGAGCGTAACGCCCTTGGTGCGGTCAAGGCCGTCACGGCTGCATCTCTGGCGCTGAAAGGTGATGGCTCGCATTTCGTCCCTTTGGATGCCTGTATCGAAACCATGCGCCAGACCGGCAACGACATGAGCGAGAAATACAAGGAGACCTCGACGGGTGGCCTTGCCGTGAATGTCGTGGAATGTTGATCCGCGCCGACCAGCTTTGCAGTCTAGGCGCTTGACGCAAGGCCTGAAACCGCATTGATAGCGGCATGTCTTTACATCTCATCAAGCTCTGTGTTGGCGCTGACACGATCGAGGATTTGCGCGGTTGGGTCTCCCAACGCTCTCTTCTGGCCATAGCGGCGGGCATGGAGCCACACAGCGTTCACACCACCCGTATGTTCCCAAAACGGGCAGAGGAGCTGCTGGATGGTGGCTCGCTCTACTGGGTCATCAAGGGCCAGGTTCAGGCGCGCCAGAAAATTCTCGATATCAAATCCTTCAAGGGCGATGACGGTATCAGCCGCTGCGATCTCGTGCTTGGGCCGGAGGTAATCGAAACGTCGCCTGCACCCAAGCGACCCTTTCAGGGCTGGCGATATCTGAAGGATGAGGAAGCCCCGCGTGATCTGGGCGGTGGCGGTCTTTCCGACGAAATGCCATCCGATCTTCGCCGGGAACTGGCCGAACTCGGACTGCTCTAAGCGAACGTCCTCTGATGAATTTCAGGCAAAAAAAAGCCGGTTCCGGGGCGGGGAACCGGCTCTTGGAGCGATCACATCAAGAACTGGGTGACGTGATTGTCCAATGGAAAGGTCGCGTCGCGGGGAGACCGCTCGTCGCCTTATTCGTTGATGGCTGCAACAGCGTTGACGGCGCGGCCATCCTGTATCTTGACCCAACGGCCCGGGTTGTTGCTGTCCTGACGCTTCAGGTAGGTATATTCGGTCTCAGACCAGTCGATGACCTTGTTGCGAAGATTATCGAGGATGAAATCGCCACGGTCGGTACGCACGGTCAAAACCGCATGGCCCGCTCCGTTTGGCTGCAAAACGACTGTGATCAGGAGGTCGGACGGTGAGATGCCCTTGTTCATCAGCATCTTGCGCTTCAGCAAAACATAGTCTTCGCAATCCCCAGCGGTTGTGGGATAAGCCCAGCGCTCTTCTACGCCATAGACTTCCAGGTCCGTCATCGGGGTGATCGTCGTGTTGGCAGTGTAGTTGACGTCGAGGATCATCTGCCAGTTCTGTTCCGTCAGCTTCAGAGGGCCACGGTCCGCAGATGTCGGCTGGCATTCGCTCTGATATGTCTGACAAAATTCGTAATGACCAATGGGTGGGTTGGCCTTGCCCATGATGCGCATGCTAGCGGCTGGCGAAGCGTGAGCCTGTGTCGAAAAGGCGCCGAAGATCAGTGCCGCAATCATGAAACCGAAACGGTTGATGTTTTTCATTTTCTTGTCTCCCCGTTGTGAGGAGGACAATGCCAGCGATATTTTGAGCGCTCGGAAATAACGGTGCTCAAATTCGACGCAAAATTTAGGGAAAACAGAGCTTTATTTTAACTTTACTTGATAGGAAATCGATTCAAATTTTATCGTTCCATTCAGGAATTTCAGCCTGATTATCTTGTAACTCATTGAAATAAATGAGATCGTGACCGTGGTCAGTTAACGGGACGAGCCCCGCTGAACAGATATGGTTTATTTAAACCCTTCTTTGACTATACTGAGACCAGCAAAATGGTCATGAAAAGGCCTGAAAAGCAATTTTTAGGTGCAAATTTCTATCTATGAGGGCTATTAAATCGCGGTTTTCGGCGGATTATTTCGTTCTTTTTTTGATTTTTCCTGATTTTTTCGGGAAGCTTCAGGTATCGAACCTATGGCCTGTCCGGTAACCCTGCCAGCCTGCAGAACCGGAGCCCGTCGCGACCGGGATTTCGCACACAAAAAAACCGGCAGACGCGGAGTGCGTTGCCGGTTGCGATCGGTTGGATGTATGTTTTAGAGAAATTCGATCAGTGCATCGCGTGACTGTACGGAATCGAATTCAACGGCCACACCTTCCATGAAGTGGCGAACGATCCGGCCGGCCATGTTGCCCAGACGCACGTCAGTCCCAAGTGCGGGACGGATCTCGAGTTCCACCGCGGCACCGGACAGCGAAAGGTCGATGATGCGGCAGGGCACAATGGTGCCATCGCTGAATGTCAGGTCGGCGCTTGGATGGCGCGGCGTCAGACGGTCGTGTCGGCGGTCTTCCGGTAGGCCCAGTGCCTGACGCTTGGCAATCCATGCCAATTGCGCCGCCAGCTTTTCGCGCTTTCGCTCAGTCGCCATGATCGAGATGGTAAAACCATCCGCCGTCAGCGCCTGAACGATGCCTTCGATCCGGCCAATATGTTGAAGATAGGCAATGATGCGGTCGCCGTTGCGTGGACGCACGAAGCAGGTAATGCGTGCCGTCTCGGCCGTCATCTCATTGGCGGTGCAGTCATACTCTTCGTGTGAGGGTACCATCAGTCTTCCCGACAGCCCAACAGTCACGACTTCGGCGGCAGGCGTTTCCGCAGGCCGGGAGGCAAAGGCGACAGTTGTTGAGCGGGATGAAAACATGAGCTTCACTATGGGTTTGCGATGATCCTCATCCTTTACATGCCCCGAGTTAACAGTCCGTTCCCTTGGTGAGCATCAATACCTGTATAAGGTCTCATAGTGAGACGCCGCCGTAACGCGTGCCTGCCTTATCGAGATTGCTGGAGAGAAGTCGCGGAAATTGCGGCTCCAGCAGGCGGCTGCGCGTCAGCGACAGTGGCTGAAACGGCTGGCCGAAATCGGCCAATGGCGGATCCGACACCAGAGCGCCCAGCAAGCGGGCGGGAAAGTGCGGCTCGGCCTGCAGCGGCAAAAGCAGCATTTCGAATTCCTGGCGCAGATGGCCGCTCTCGCTTTCAGCTTCGATGTCGAACAGAACGGGCCGTTCGTTCTGCATCACCCCGCTGGCGATACGGCAGGCATCTCCAGATTGATCCGCTTGCCAGAGGGCTGAAAACGCGGTTTCACGCAGCTCACGTCCAAAAAGATTGTAAAGTCGTGTTCCTGTCAGCCGAAAGACGGGTGAACCGTCGTTGCTGTCGGTCAGCACGAACAGGTCTGGAAGCAGATGGCGTATGTGTGAGGGATCAATTTCGCTTCGCAGCGGTGCAGCGCGGTTGCCGCGCAGGGCATCCCAATAAGCGTAAATATCGATACTCGTATTCGTCTTCATGACTTCAATCTCCGTACCCGCGGGATATCTGTATCTTTTCGATACAGGCAGTGCCCTCATTTGCGGTGGTAAGAGAGGACGGAGCGATTTCCGTGCCAAGCCGTACGTCCGTGAACGCCAGGGCGTGTTTTGCCTCGGTCAACCATCTGTCCCGACAGTGCTTCTTTTTCCCGCTTCGTTCCTATATTGCTCGCAGGAGACAACGCGGAACGGCTTGGGAAGAGAGTTTCATTCATGACGCATCACGACACTGGCCCATCGGAAACCGATGAGGTCCATCAGCCAGCACCGCCTCAGAAAACCCCGGTTTTCAACCTGCCTGGTGTTCTCGTCGCAATTCTCGGCGTCCTGATCGCGGTCCATGTCATCTCGACATATCTTCTGTCTGAAGACGCTTATGGTTGGTTCCTCTACACCTTCGGTTTCATCCCGCTTCGTTATGCCGTGCCATTGTCGCAGCAAGGTCTGGAGTGGCTGTGGACGCCGATCACCTATTCGTTTTTGCATGGCGGTATCGAGCACATTCTGTTCAACGGGCTGTGGCTGATGGCGTTTGGTGCCCCCGTTCTGCGCCGTATCGGCACATTGCGTTTCATTTTGCTCTGGTGCGTGTCTTCAGCCGTCGCCGCCTTCGGACATGCTTTTCTAAATTGGGGTGATGTCACGGTTCTCATCGGTGCATCCGGTGTCGTCTCCGCGCTGATGGGGGCCGCATGCCGGTTCGCTTTTCCCGCCAATGGGGGGCGCTATCACCCGGCCATTGGCCACAGATTGCCACGTCAGGGCATTGTCGAGGCGCTCACCAACCGGACGGTTCTCATCTTCACGCTGATGTGGTTGTTCGGTAACGTGTTGATCGCCGTTGGCATCCCTCTTTTTGGAGATGTAGGCGGCGAGGTGGCCTGGGATGCCCATATCTTTGGTTTCCTGCTTGGCTTTCTCTTCTTTGCGCTGTTTGACCGCAAGGATGCCGTGCGCGCCTGAGCCTTTGGGACTTCACTCAATCTATTGAACGTTCTGTGTCCGTGGAAACATATTGCTTTCCACCGATCGCTGGCGCACCATTGATCGTGTAAGGTAAGCGCGCCTGTGAGGAGACACGGCGCGCGCTTCAAAATACCTGTCATTGCGGAGGAAGCCATGCCGATATTTGTGAAAGAACTTCTCGATCTCAAGGGCCGTGATGTCATAACCGTCAGGCCGGATCTGTCACTCGGGGAGGCGGCGGTTACCCTGCACGAAAACCGCATCGGCGCTGTTGTCGTCACCGATGATCATGGCGCGATTCTTGGAATCTTCACGGAGCGTGATATCGTCAAGGCCATCGCGACGCACGCCTCCGCAGCGCTCGAGGCCAGGGTTTCCGAGGTGATGACCAAAAACGTCACCCGTTGTCACGAGGGCTCCAGCACAGACGACCTGATGGAATTGATGACCGGCGGTCGGTTTCGCCATCTGCCAGTAGAAGCCGATGGCCGCCTCGTCGGCATCATCTCGATCGGTGACGTGGTGAAGGCCCGTATCGGCGAAATTGAAGCGGAAGCCGAGCATATCAAGGCTTACATCGCTGGGTAGAGCGCGCAACGATCACGTCAGTTGCAGGTATCAGCGCTGGAAAACCTGCTGCATTCTCTGCAGTTCCGGAATCCGCGAGCGTGTCTCCTCGTAGCCGCGCTCGATGGATTCGGCGGCGCGGTGAAATTCGGAGAGCCCGATATGGTTGATACGTGGATGCAGCGTCAGATCCGGTGGATCACCCGCAAGGCGCGAACGCGAAATTCGGTCCTGAATGATGTTGAACGCCTGTACCATGACACCGGGCAATCCAACCCGTGACGATGGCTCGACGGTCGGCTTGCGGCCCGTGTCGACGCTGCCTGTGCCGGCACCATGCTTGACGACGGCCGAGCGGCCGAAAATATCGTAGTTCAGGTTCACGGCGACCACCACTGTCTGCTCGTAGGCCCGGCACACGGAAACAGGCACGGGGTTGACCAGTGCGCCATCGATCAGAGTCCTGCCATTGCACCGAACCGGCTCGAAGATACCGGGCAGGGCGTAGGAGGCGCGCAACGCGGTGATCAGGTCGCCCTGATGCACCCATACTTCATGACCGGTCTTCAGTTCGGTCGCAACGGCGATGAAGGGATGCTCGAGATCCTCGATGGTGAGACCGACCAGATGTTCCTGCATGCGCTTGGTCAGCCGCATGCCGCCGAACAGTCCACCGCCACCAATCGTCAGGTCCAGTAGCCCGGCAATGCGACGCAATGTCAGGGATCGGGCAAAGTCTTCGAGTTC
Source organism: Rhizobium skierniewicense (assembly GCF_014196515.1). Classification (GTDB taxonomy): domain Bacteria; phylum Pseudomonadota; class Alphaproteobacteria; order Rhizobiales; family Rhizobiaceae; genus Agrobacterium; species Agrobacterium skierniewicense. The sequence goes on from NZ_JACIDV010000011.1 coordinate 61,476, forward strand.
GTCCAGCTTGCCCGCCAGGTAGCATCCGCCCACCAGCGCACCGATGGAGGTGCCCGCGATCATCCCGATCTTGACGCCTGCTTCATCCAGTGCACGCAGAACGCCAATATGGGCCCATCCGCGCGCCGCGCCACCGCCGAGGGCAAGTGCGATGCGGCCAGGGGGAACCGAAGGGACCGGAGAGGAGGCTGGTTGCGCGATCTTTTCCAAAGACGTGACCGCCGCCGGATTATCACGGTTTGAACCCCATCCCAACATCGGTACCACTCCCAGGCAAATCTACGAAATCGTAATCTACCCGGAGACTTCCTATAATATTCGTAACAAAATGAGACGAAATGAAAAATTAGTCTTGGCGGGAGGGCTCTGATGCGTAGGTGATCGCGGGATCGAAATGGCGTTTATCGTCCGTGATGGTGGTCACGGCTTGCCCATTGTCCAGCGTCACCGTGCGATAGAAGCAGGAGCGACGACCTGTGTGGCACGTGGCATCGTGGCCCGCGACCGAGACCTTGAGCCAGATCGCATCCTGATCGCAATCGGTGCGCATCTCGCGCACGGTTTGGAGATTGCCGGAGGTTTCGCCCTTTTTCCAGATTTTGTCGCGCGAACGACTGTAATAATGCGCGATGCCGGTTTCCAGCGTCAGCGCTACGGCCTGCGCATTCATATGCGCAACCATCAACAATTCGCCGTCTTTCAAATCCGTCACGACGGCAGTGACGAGGCCATGAGCATCGAATTTCGGGGTGAAGGCACCGGCTGCCTCAAGCTCGTGCTTATCGCCAGAAGCGGGCGGAAATGTCAGCGCCATGGGAACCTCGACAGTTCGTGGGAGCGGTCGCCGCGGGGACACGACCATGAGCAGGATGGATGTCGGGCGGCGAAACGATGTGTTCAGCCGCCCGTATCGAAACTGGTATTAGCGGCTATAAACCATGGACATGAAGCGAGCTTGCTGGGCAGCTTCCGACTTGAATGTGCCGGTGAAGCTGGTCGTCAGCGTGGTCGACCCCTGCTTCTGCACGCCACGCATGGACATGCACATGTGTTCTGCATCGATCATCACGGCCACACCGCGCGGCTTCAGCTTGCTTTCGATGGCGTTGGCGATCTGCGCCGTCATCGTTTCCTGCGTCTGCAAACGGCGACCGAAGATTTCGACGACGCGGGCGATCTTGGAAAGGCCCAGCACGCGACCTTCCGGCAGGTAGGCGACATGCGCTTTACCAATGATCGGAACCATGTGGTGTTCACAGTGGGAATAAAAGGGAATGTCACGCACCAGAATGATGTCGTCGTAACCGCCGACTTCTTCGAATGTCGTGCCCAGCACGTCGTTGGCATCCAGCGCGTAGCCGCTGAACAGTTCGCGGTAGGATTTTGCTACGCGCTTTGGCGTGTCGAGCAGGCCTTCACGGTCGGGATTGTCGCCCGCCCAGCGCAGCAAAACGCGCACGGCATCTTCAGCTTCGGCCTGCGTAGGGCGCTCGGCGGAAATACCGTCCTGAGCACCCGCACCGGGGAAATTCTTCACGATTGCATCCATCTTTTGATCTCCGATGCAGTTCAAGGCTGCATCTGAATATGGGTTACGGCTCCAATTACAACGCGCCGCGCGTGCTATCTGGTTGTTTTCAGGCAATAATGCAAGCCTGAGGTCACGAATTTGGCATGCGATAAATGATCACACCTTGATGACGTAGGCGTCTCATAACATATAAAGATGACAAGTGGCAGAAAAGTGCTGCCTTGGTTGACGAGGTGTTTGAAAAACCAATCCTGCCCACACGGATCATCACATGGACGATATCTACAACGACCGAATTCTGGAGTTTGCTGGTAATATTCCGCTCACCGGCGATATGCCGGATGCGCATGCCAGCGCTCAGAAACACTCCAAGCTGTGCGGCTCCAAGGTCAAGGTTTACGTGAAGCTCACCCATGGTGTTGTCACGGATTTCTCCCATGAGGTGCGTGCCTGCGCCCTGGGGCAGGCCTCTTCGTCCATCATGGCCCGCCATGTCGTAGGCGCCACGAGCGATCAAATCCGAACGGCACGCGCCGACATGCTTGCCATGCTGACGGCAGGCGGTGAGGGGCCGGGCGGCAGGTTCGAGGATATGCGTGTTTTGAAACCGGTGAAGGACTACAAAGCCCGCCACGCCTCTACCATGCTCACATTCGACGCGATCTGCGACTGTCTCGACCAGATCGAGGCAGAGCAGCGTCTTCCGGCTTAAGCCGTGTGTAACGAGCCGCACTGCCAGCACCCTGACAGGACGCCGAAAACTCGCAACTGGTCCGGCTCCTTTCGCAAAACCCCGGGACGCCTTCTCGGGATGGGCCTCATCCGTTTCTACCAGCTGGCATTCTCAGGCTTCATCGGTAATTCCTGCCGCCACATTCCCACCTGCTCCGAATATGGCTATGAGGCCTTTGCCCGCCACGGTTTCTGGGCCGGTGGCTGGATGACCCTGTTTCGCGTCGCCCGCTGCGGACCGGGTGGCACCAGCGGGCTTGATCCCGTCGCGGAACAGCTGGGCGCACGGCAGAAGTGGTACATGCCCTGGCGGTATCTTCGTTCTCATTCTGGCCAGCAATGAGCCTTTACCCTTCTGGCGAACGCGTTTAAACAGTCGCCTCGATCAGTCACGATCGATCGACCGATTTTACATGAAACCACCCGCATTCGTTGGCGGGACTGGACAGGAGAAGTATGATGTCAGACGCCATTTCCCTCACATTTCCCGATGGCTCCGTTCGCCAGTATGCACAAGGCACGACCGGGCGCGATGTGGCCGAATCCATTTCCAAGTCGCTTGCCAAGAAGGCCGTCGCGATTGCGCTGGATGGCACTGTGCGCGACCTTTCCGAAACCATTGTCGATGGCAAGATCGAGATCGTCACCCGAGACGATAGCCGCGCGCTGGAGCTGATCCGTCACGATGCGGCCCACGTGATGGCGGAAGCCGTGCAAGAATTGTGGCCCGGTACGCAAGTCACGATCGGCCCCGTGATCGAAAACGGCTTTTATTACGACTTTGCCAAGAACGAGCCCTTCACGCCGGACGATCTGCCGAAGATCGAAAAGAAGATGAAGGAGATCATCGGTCGGTCCAAGCCGTTCACACGCGAAATCTGGTCCCGTGAAAAGGCGAAAGAAGTCTTCGCTGCCAAGGGTGAGCAATACAAGGTCGAACTTGTGGATGCGATCCCCGAGGGGCAGGACCTCAAGATTTATTATCAGGGTGACTGGTTCGATCTTTGCCGGGGTCCTCACATGGCCAACACCGGGCAGATCGGCACGGCCTTCAAGCTGATGAAGGTTGCCGGTGCCTATTGGCGTGGCGATAGCAACAACCCGATGCTGACGCGCATCTACGGCACCGCATGGGCTACGCAGGAAGAGCTGGATCAGTATCTCCACATTCTGGCCGAAGCCGAAAAGCGCGATCACCGCAAGCTCGGTCGCGAGATGGACCTGTTCCATTTTCAGGAAGAAGGCCCTGGCGTCGTCTTCTGGCACGGCAAGGGCTGGCGCATGTTCCAGACCCTGACGGCCTATATGCGCCGGCAGTTGGAAGGTACCTATCAGGAGGTCAATGCACCGCAGGTGCTGGATGCTTCCTTGTGGGAAACCTCCGGTCACTGGGGCTGGTATCAGGAAAACATGTTCGCCGTGAAATCGGCCTGTGCGTTCACTCACCCGAAGGATGAGGAAGCGGATAACCGCGTCTTCGCGCTGAAGCCAATGAACTGCCCGGGTCATGTTCAAATCTTCAAGCATGGGTTGAAGTCTTACCGGGAATTGCCTGTTCGCCTTGCGGAATTCGGCAACGTTCATCGCTACGAAGCCTCCGGCGCGCTGCATGGCTTGATGCGTGTTCGCGGCTTCACACAGGATGACGCGCACGTCTTCTGCACGGAAGAGCAGATGGCGGCGGAATGCCTGCGCATCAACGATCTCATCCTGTCGGTCTACAAGGATTTCGGTTTCGACGAAATCGTCGTCAAGCTGTCTACGCGCCCAGAAAAGCGCGTCGGCTCCGACGAGGTCTGGGACCGCGCCGAAAGCGTGATGACCGATGTGCTGAAATCCATCGAATCCCAGTCCGAGGGTCGTATCAAGACCGATATTCTGCCGGGCGAGGGTGCGTTCTACGGTCCGAAGTTTGAGTACACGCTGAAGGATGCCATTGGTCGCGAATGGCAGTGCGGCACAACGCAGGTGGATTTCAATCTGCCTGAACGCTTTGGTGCCTTCTACATCGATCAAGCCTCCGAAAAGCGCCAGCCGGTGATGATCCACCGCGCCATCTGCGGCTCGATGGAACGGTTCCTCGGGATTCTCATCGAGAATTTCGCCGGTCACATGCCGCTGTGGTTCGCACCGCAGCAGGTCGTCGTCGCCACCATCACCTCAGACGCCGATGATTATGGTCGCGAAGTCGCCGAAGCGCTACGCGACGCGGGTCTTTCGGTCGAAACCGATTTCCGCAACGAGAAGATCAACTACAAGGTCCGCGAACACTCGGTCACCAAGGTCCCGGTCATCATCGTTTGCGGCAAAAAGGAAGCTGAAGAGCGCACAGTCAACATCCGCCGCCTCGGCTCGCAGGCGCAGACCTCCTACGCGCTGGACGAGGCGATCGCCAATCTTGTGGAGGAGGCGACACCACCGGACGTTAAGCGCAAGCGTGCGGCAAAGGCTGCCAAGGCAAAAGCTGCTTAACGTATTCAAAACGCGTTCTCCTTCACCCTCGGAAAGACATTTCCGGGGGTGTTTTTTTTCCAATCTGTATTACAATGAAATACAAGTTCCAGGAGGATGACCCATGAAGCAGGCGCTTTCCAATCCTATCACGTTACGAATGCCAGAGGATGTGCTAACGGAAATCGAAAAGATTGCCGAAACGACCGAGCGGTCTCGAAGCTGGGTCATTGTTCGTGCTCTCAAGACATATCTCCTGAACGAGGGAGCTGATATTCTCGCTGTGAAGCGGGGGCGGGAGGAGATTGAGGATGGAGAGTACGAAGACCTCGACGCTGTCGTTGCGGACTTGAAGAGAACCGCATCTGAAAAGGCCGCCTGATGCGCGTGATCATTTCGCGTTCGGCTGCGGCATATTTGCGAAATGAAGTTCAATACCTCAAAAGCAGAAATCCCATTGCAGCCACACGCTTCATTCAGGCAATCGCAGAGGCAAGGCGAAATATCGAGATATTTCCAGATATCGGACAGGAAAATAACAATCTTCCTGTCGCCGGATGCAAGACTTGGGTTTTCGGTGATTATCTCATGGACTACATGCGAAAAGTCGATGTTATCGAGATTGTCGCTGTTCGCCATGGCCGCATGCGGCCGTTGGTTCCCGGTCTAGATCCGGATGACGATTCTGAATGAGGTCGCCGACGTCACTCGAAATCACCCGTCGTCTCTTCCGGGGCCTGGTCCTTCATCAACACTTCAACATCTGAGTCGTTGCCCGCAGCCACTTTGAAGTTGCGCTGGTAGACCTTGTCCTTGTTGCGGGCGATGGCTGTGTATTCGCCGTCGGCCAGAACCATCGTGGAGAAAGCGCTCACGCTTTCGTTGACGAGGTCACCCGAGCCTGTGAGTACCGACCAGGCTGTATCGGCAATCGCTTCGCCACCATGTTCCGACACCAGCTTCAGCGTTACCTGTGCGGCACGGTGCTGAAGCGTCGCTTCCGTCAGCTTGCCCGCCTCGACCTGAATATCGGCGCGGACGACCGCGTTGACGCCGCCATATTCGGAGACGACATGGTAGGTCCCGGCGTTGAGCCGCACGATGGTGTTGGGTTTGACATCGGACATCACGAGACGGCGTTCACCATCCTCCTGCGTATCCGGTGAATAGATCGAAAATTTGAGTTGGCCCGGCGAAATCCGTTTGTCGGTTCCGGCCACGGCGTTCAGTACGAAGCCACCGGCATCGAGAATCAGCACCTGCTTGTCGATCTTGCCACTGGCGGGAACGCTGACCTTCTTGGTCACGCCTGCACGTCCGAACGACACATTGATGAAGTAGTCACCGGGTGTCAGGTGGAATTCCGCCGGGCCGCCATCCGAACTCGCCAACATCGGCAACTTCCCGTCCGGGCCGGGTATGGGGCTGAACACGCGCCATGCGAGCCCCTCCATCATCGGCTCTCCGTCATTGGTCAGCTTGGCTTCCATGGTGATGTCGCGGGAGTTGGATTGTGGGGCGTCGGGGGCAGCGGGTGCCGTGAAAGCGTTGAGCTTTGGCATCTTCTGCGTTCCGCCAAGCTGTTTGAAATCCTTGAAGGCGTCCTGAGAGAACGCGGCACCACTCGGCAAGACGACCAAAACGGCTGCCATACAAACACTTGCCGCAATTTTGATGGATGTCATTACGCTCAACCGGATTGACTTCTTGTTTTTCTGGGACCACTTCAAACGCAATGCCGTGGCGATTTCAAGGCCCCTGATTTGATATGTATGATAATGGAACGGTTCTGATATGAAAGACAATATCACCCTCATCGATTACCTGAATGTTCGCCGGTCCACGCCAGCGCCGCAGCTGACCGAGCCGGGCCCGGATCGCGCAGAGATCGAAGAGATATTGCGCCTGACAGTCCGCGTTCCCGACCACGGCAAGATCGCGCCATGGCGCTTCATCGTCTACCGGGGCGAAGAGCGCGAGCGGCTGGGCAACGCTGCCTTGAAGCGCGCACTCGAAAAAACACCTGACCTCAGCGCCGAATATCAGGAGGTCGAGCGCACCCGCTTCACCCGCGCACCTCTTGTTGTCGCTGTTGTCAGCACGGCTGCGCCGCATGTCAAAATTCCCGAATGGGAGCAGGTCATGTCCGTCGGTGCAGTTTGCCTCAACATGCTGTTTGCGGCCAACGCCAAGGGCTATGCCGCCAACTGGCTGACGGAATGGGTGTCCTACGACGAAGCACTCTTCCCCGCGCTAGGGGTCAATCCGGGCGAAAAAATCGCGGGCTTCATCCACATTGGGTCAACGACGTTTCCGCCGGTCGAACGCCCGCGTCCGCAACTCTCTGACGTCGTGACATGGGTGGGCGAAGCCTGATGTTCTACACCACCGATACCAATCGGCATGGCCTGTCGCATGATCCATTCAAGGCCATTGTCGCGCCACGGCCTATCGGCTGGATCGGGTCCAAGGGAAAGGACGGATCGCTCAATCTTGCGCCGTATTCTTTCTTCAATGCGGTGGCGGATGTCCCCAAGCTCATCATGTTTTCGTCCAGCGGCCATAAGCATAGCGTGCGCAATGTCGAGGAAAGCGGTGTGTTTACCGCCAATCTCGTCAGCCGGCACCTTGTGGACAAGATGAACGCATCCTCCGCGCCTGTCGCATATGGTGTCAACGAATTCGAGCTTGCCGGGCTCACGCCGAAACAGGGGGAACTTGTGGATGCACCCTATGTCGCGGAGGCCTATGCCGCTCTGGAGTGCCGCGTCACGCAGATCATGCGCCCCGTGGATGTCGATGGCGTGGAGGCTGATTCCTGGATTGTCTTCGGGCAGGTCGTCGGCATTCATCTGGATGAAGCCGTCATCGACAATGGTCGTATAGACATGACACGGGCACGCCCCGTGGCGCGCATGGGCTACATGGATTATTGCGACGGCGGCGTTGACGTCTTCCAGCTCAAGCGGCCCGGTTCGTGAGATGCGTCTTTCCGGATTGTTAAAAGATATGGTGAACCAATCGTAAACCTTTTGCTCCTAGTGTCGGTACTCTAGGGGCAGGGGTCGGATTCGCATTGGGATCACGCCTGTTCCAGACCAGTCGGAATTGTCTGTTTTTGGGGCGCAGGGTGATCGTACAAGCATTTCTTCGTTGGTCGGAAAAAGCTGGATCGCGTGATCGCACCAAGGCGGCCAGCGTACTTGCGCAGGCTTATCTGCAATCCCGCCTGCCGCAGGATCGTTACGATAGCGCCTATGATGCGATGACCTATCTACTGGATGATCCGTCCCCGAAGGTGCGCCTCGCCCTCGCAGAACAGCTAGCCTACGCGCCCGATGCACCCCGCGCCATTGTCTTCGCGCTCGCGGAAGATCAGCCCGAAATCGCCTGCCTTGTCATTATCCATTCGCCTGTGCTGCGGGAAACCGATCTGGTCGATCTGGCCGGAAACGGCACGGCCATGACACGCGCCATGATTGCCGCGCGCCCGTACCTTGCTGCGGGCGCCTGTGCGGCGCTGGCCGAACTCGGCGGTGTTCTCGAACTCTCCATTCTGCTCGAAAACCGCAGCGCCTGTATCACGCCCTTTGCTCTACGACGAATTGCCGAGCGGCATGTGGATGATGCTGAGATCCGAGACCTTCTTCTGCACCATGACGATCTGCCCGCCGATGTGCGCTACAGCATGGTCGGCCATATCGGTGCGGCGCTAGCGGCATGCGATCTCGTCGGCAACGTCATACCCGCGGGTCGTCTTCAAAGTGTCATTCGGGATGCCTCTGACGCGGCAACGGTGATGATTGCCGGCGATGTCGCCAGGGAAGATATGCCGATGATGGTCGAACATCTTCGGGAGCAGGCGGGGCTTACACCTGCCTTTCTGATGAGTGCATTGTGCTCTGGAAAACTCGATTTCTTTGCCGAATCGATCTCCAATCTGTCGGGTCTGGACAGCCACCGGGTGCGCTCCATTCTGGCCACAGGACGACATCATGCGCTGAAGGCCCTGTTCCAATCGACAGGCCTTTTCGGTGCAGTGCTGAACATCTTCATGGAGGCGACGCTTTTGTGGCGGAATGCTGCGGACACGCCTTATGCGGACACCATCATGGAGCTGTCGTCGGGGTTGATGGCAAAATTTGCGCATGTTGACGGCGATGCTGCCATGCGCGAATTGCTGCATATGGTGGAAAAACTGCACATGCTGCAACAGCGCAATCGCGCCCGGGCCTTGGCGAGCGACTTGGTTGCGCAGGCCGCGTAGAGCTACTTTGCGAAACGACGTGCGATCCAGGAATAGCTGTCTTCCACCATTCGTACCGGCTTGCCCAACACTTCCTTGACGCCTTCGGTGGACGGCAAAATTCTGCGCACACGGGTGATGGCGCGCTGTGTCAGCGTCTGCTCTTCTTCCGTGTCCAGCGGAAGCGATGTGGTGGTCGCGTCCGGCGTCTGACCATCGGTCTTGGCACCATCGGTCTTGGCAATGTCATCTTTCGGCGCATCCGGTGTCTGGCAAACGGCGACCACCACGGGATAGGAGGCGTTGGCGAAATTGCCCAGCTGCTTTTCCGATTCGGCATCGCACAGTTCTATGCTCGTCCAGCGTTGCTGCATGGTCGCGATATGTCGGCAGTCGGTTGCGGTATCGTCGCAGCCGAGAATGGTCATCAAAACAAGCGCGGTTCTCATTGTCGCTCTGTTGCCTCTGGAAGGAGAATTGTCTAACAGCGACGATCTAGCGGAATTGTAGTCTTATTGCGACGCAACGCCCTGCATTTGCAAAAATAAACGGAAATTAGCATGCCCATTGCCATCACCTTGGAAAGTCCCCGCCAGCCGGAGATCCTTAGCCTTCTCGATCAGTCCGACGCCTACGCCGCATCGCTCTATCCGCCCGAAAGCAATCATCTCGTCGATATCACCAGTCTGGAGAAACCGAACGTTTCATTCTTTGCGGCACGTCATGATGGCGAGATCGTTGGTTGCTGCGCTCTTGTCGAAGCCGGTGATGGCACAGCGGAAATCAAGCGTATGTTTGTCGACCCGAAAGCACGCGGCCTGAAAATCGGCAAGCTGATGCTGAATGCGTTGGTCGAACTTGGACACGAACGCGGGCTGACCGCGATCCGCCTGGAAACGGGCATTAGCCAGCCGGCGGCAATCAGGCTTTATCATGAGGCGGGCTTCGTCGATATCGAGCCGTTCCCGCCATACAAGCCGGATCCGCTCAGCCTTTTCATGGAGCTGAGGCTTCAAGCGGCGGGCTACGAGGCCGTCTTACGTAGCGGCGCTGCGTGATCGATTTCCGGTCCTGGTGGCACGACTTCGTCCTCGATGGCGGAGAGTTCCACTTCTCGCACCCATTCGCGCCACACGGCAACGAGTAGGGCCATCAGGACCGGACCGATGAACAGGCCGAGAAAGCCCATCGTCTTGACGCCGCCGATCAGACCGAAAAAGGTTGGCAGGAAGGGTAATTTGATCGGGCCGCCGACAAGGCGTGGGCGGATGGTCTTGTCCACGATAAAAAGCTCGATCGAGCCCCAGGCCAGCAGCGCGATGCCTGCGGTGAGGGAACCGCTGGCCATGAGGTAGACGGACACGAGCGTGAACGACAAGGGCGCGCCACCGGGGATCAGCGCCATGACGCCAGTCAGGACGCCGAGGGTGACGGGCGAGGGGACGCCGGCGATCCAGTAGGCCACGCCCAGGATGATGCCTTCGCCAATCGCGATCAGCGTCATGCCCGTCACGGTGGAGCTGATCGTGGCCGGAACGACACGGGAAATCCGCTCCCACCGCGTGGGCAGAATGCGCTCTCCGATAAGGTCGATCTGACGTGCGAAGCCGACGCCGTTGCGGTAGACGAAAAACAGCGCGATCAGCATGAAAAGCAATGTGAGGATCAGATGGAATGCGCCGTTTCCGGCGGCGACGATGGCGCGGTAGATGTTGCCGATATTGGCGCCGCTGACCAGTTGGATGACCTCACCAATGGCGCCGGGTGTGCCGATGTAGCGAACCCATTGTTCGCTCATCCACAGGCCGACGCCGGGCAGGGCGGCAATCCATGCGGGCACGGGCGCTCCCACCTTGTTCACCTCGACGGCCCAGCCGAACCATTCGCGGATTTCGCTGCCGGTATAGGAGGCTGCGATAAAGATCGGCACGATCAGGAAGGTAATGATGAGCAGCAATGCAAGAGTGGCGCCCACGGTGTTGTTGCCGCCCACGCGCCGCAACAGTTCACGGTAGACGGGCCAACTGGCGAAGCCGATGACCAATGCTGCGAGCACGGGAACGAGGAAGCCGTAGAAAAAGTAGATACCTGCGGCGACGATGAGAACCAGAAGCCAGCGCGCAGCCGAGATGGATGGCACGAGCGCGGTGCGCGCATGTGCTGCCGGACCAAGCCAGCGTGGCTCTGCGGGCTTTCTGGGCGTGTCAATTTTGCTCAAAATCGCGTCTCTTTCGCTTCCCCGACCGGATGTTGTTCTGACACCATTGTGCCGATAGGCGAAACATAATCCAGCATCATTTCGTTTTTATAGTGTTGCTACGCGTTATTGGACGATTTTGGTAAAAATACCGCCCCCTATCTTGGCCTTGTTACGGAAATGTGAGAGTTGGGGACCAAACTTGCAATTTCGACGGCTGTTGCCTGCCGTCCTGGACAAAAGCCATGCTTCGTCGCTTCTTCTCCTATTATCGCCCGTATCGCGGGCTGTTCATCATGGACTTTTCCTGCGCCGTTCTTTCCGGCGTTCTGGAACTCGGCTTTCCGATGGCGGTAAAGGCGTTCGTGGATGTGCTTTTGCCCGCAGGCGACTGGCGTCTGATCGTCCTTGCGTCTATCGGTCTTCTGGTGATCTATGTGATGAACACCGGGTTGATGGCGATCGTCACCTATTGGGGACACATGCTCGGCATCAACATCGAAACCGACATGCGCCGCCGTGCCTTCGACCATCTGCAAAAACTGTCCTTCGGCTTTTTCGACAACCAGAAGACCGGCCATCTGGTCGGACGGCTGACGAAGGACCTCGAGGAAATCGGCGAGGTGGCGCATCATGGGCCGGAAGACCTGTTCATCGCCGTGATGACTTTCCTCGGGGCGTTCGCGCTGATGATGTCCGTCAACGTGCCGCTGGCGCTGGTGACCGCTGCGGTGGTTCCAGTCACGGCCTGGGTGACGAGCCGATACGGCAGCCGCATGACCAACAATTTCCGCGCGCTCTACGGCCGCGTCGGTGCCTTCAATGCCCGCATCGAAGAAAATGTCGGTGGCATGCGCGTCGTTCAGGCCTTTGCCAACGAGGACCACGAGCGGGCGCTGTTCGAAGCCGATAACCAGCGTTACCGCCAGACCAAACTCAGTGCCTACAAGATCATGGCGGCCAGCACCTCCCTGAGCTACATGAGCATGCGTCTGACGCAGATGATCATCATGATCTGTGGCGCGTGGTTCGTGCTGACGGGTGACCTGACCAATGGGGGCTTCGTCGGCTTCCTGTTGCTCGTCAACGTCTTCTTCCGCCCTGTGGAGAAGATCAATTCCGTTATCGAGACCTATCCAAAGGGCATTGCCGGCTTCAGACGTTTTACCGAGCTGATCGACACCGCACCCGATATTGCCGATGCGCCGGGCGCCATCGAGGCACCGGCTCTGCGGGGCGAGATCGCCTACCGCGATGTCAGCTTCGGCTATAGTGACGGCAAACAGGTGCTGCGTCATATCGACCTCACCATCGGGGCCGGGGAAACCGTCGCCTTCGTCGGTCCTTCCGGCGCGGGCAAGACGACGCTGTGTTCGCTGCTGCCGCGTTTTTACGACGTGACGGGCGGGGCGATCAGCATCGACGGCATCGATATCCGCAAGATGACCCTGGCGTCGCTGCGAAGCCAGATCGGAATCGTTCAGCAGGATGTGTTCCTGTTCGGCGGCACCATTCGCGAGAACATCGAATATGGTCGTCTGGGCGCGAGCGATGCGGATATCTGGGATGCGGCGCGGCGTGCGCGGCTGGATGGCGTCATCAAGGATATGCCTGATGGCATGGAGACGGTGATCGGAGAGCGGGGCGTTAAGCTTTCCGGCGGGCAGAAACAGCGCATGTCGATTGCCCGCATGTTCCTCAAGAACCCGCCTATCCTCATTCTTGACGAAGCGACGTCTGCGCTCGATACCGAGACGGAGCGGGCTATTCAGGCATCCCTGAGCGAGCTTGCGGCAGGCCGCACCACTCTTGTCATCGCCCACCGTCTGGCCACGATCCGCGATGCGACGCGCATCGTGGTTGTGGATGAAAGCGGCATTGTCGAGACCGGCAACCATCATGAACTTTTACAGGCGAAAGGCCCCTATAGCCGTCTGTATGACGCCCAGTTCGGCGCGCAGCTTCTGGTCTGAGCGGGTTCAGGGACGGGCGGGTGCGTCAATGCTCGGGTTCGTCTCAGGCTTGCCGGGATGTGCGCTGACAATATATGTCACCGCCACTGCGCTGGCGGCGACGATGAGCCCGAGAATGATGGCCATGGTGAACATCCACGGCTTCGATTTGCGCCGGTCCCAGACAAAACGTCTGCCCTTCAACGAAATGTTGTTTTTGTATTCCGGTCCCAGATTGTCGGTATCGGTCATGGTATCCCTCCGATGTCGTTGTCTGTCTGTGAAACCGAACGCATGAGGATGTGAGAAGTTCAATCAACCATACGCTGCGGTGGCGCGCGGGCTTGCCGAGGTGACCTTGTCGGGCCATGGTGCTGCGAGGTAGAGCGAGTTGCCTTGAGGGAGGACAGAGTTGATTGCCAATCCGCGCGCGTTTCTGGAGACGCTGTTTTTTGCGGCGGTGAAGGCCGCCGATCCCTATGAGGCGATCCTTCGCCATCTTCCGCCACCGCCGAAGGGCCGCACCGTGGTGATCGGAGCGGGCAAGGCGGCAAGCCAGATGGCGCAGGCCTTCGAGCGGGCATGGCCGCACCCTTTTGACGGGCTGGTCGTGGCGCGCCACGGGCCGGTGGCGGAATGCCAGCGTACCCGCGTTCTTCAATCTGCCCACCCGGTGCCGGACGCAGCCGGGCTTGCGGCAGCGCAGGCATTGATGGCGCATGTCGGCGGGTTGACCGAAGACGATCTGGTCATTGCGCTGGTGTCGGGTGGCGGATCAGCACTGTTGCCGTCACCACCGGAAGGCTTTGATCTCAGCGACGAGATCGGGCTCAATGAAGCGCTGCTGGCTTCCGGCGCGCCGATTTCGGCCATGAATGTCGTGCGCAAGCACTTCTCCGGTATCAAGGGGGGCAGGCTGGCGGCACTGGCGCGTCCGGCCCGCGTGGTCACGCTCGTGGTCTCCGATGTGCCGGGCGACAACCCCGCCTTCGTCGCCTCTGGCCCGACCGTGCCGGACGAGAGCGATGCTGCGGATGCCTTGCGCGCCATCCGCGATTACCGCATCGATTTGCCGGAGCGGATTGTCGACAGCATCCGCCATGCCGTGGCGCCGAAGCCGGATGATGCGGTCTTTGCCGGAAACATGGTCCATGTCATCGCCTCGGCGCGGGTGTCTCTCGATGCCGCTGCCGATCTGGCGCGACGCCACGGCGTGCATCCACTCATTCTGTCCGACAGCATTGAGGGCGAGGCGAGGGATATCGGCCGCATGCATGCGGCGCTGGCGCGCGAATTTGCGGACAATGCTGCCTTCGCCAAGCCGATGGTGTTGCTATCGGGCGGCGAGACAACCGTGACCATCGGCAACGGCACCTATGGCAGGGGCGGGCGCAACAGCGAATTCCTGCTATCGGCGGCGCTCGATCTGCAAGGCGTGTCCGGTATCATGGCGCTGGCGGCGGATACGGATGGCATCGACGGTTCGGAGACCAATGCGGGTGCCTTTGCCGATGGCGACAGCGTGAGCCGTATGCGCGCGGAGGGTGGCGATGCGCGGGCTCTGCTGTCCGGCCATGATGCGTGGTCTGCCTTCAATCTGGCCGACGATCTGTTCGTGCCGGGGCCAACGGGGACGAATGTGAACGATTTCAGGGTGTTTTTATTGGGATGAGCCGCGAACTGGCATTAGCGCCAGCGGCTGCATAACCGAGCGCCAGCGGCTGCATAACCTTCCACAGAACCTGTCAAAAATCCCGGCCAGCCTTTTGCGCAAGCTTCGCCGCTCACGCGGCAGCATCTGCCCGTGGTGTGCTCTTTTTCTCTCGGTCCATCGCCTTATCGGCCATGGTATTCGGACGGGGCGCTGCAAGCTGCCTCGTTGGGTAGTCTAATATTGGCACCTTTCAGCGCCCCGTTCAGCGGTTTGTGCCCGCCAGCGATCCTCTTGCCACGGCTGGCGCATCCCGGATGGCAAAGGGCCGAAACCCTGCCGGTTCACCGGTCGGACATGGTCAAGATCCAACCCTTCACCTCCGGGCGGCGGGTGCTTCGTTGCCGAAACATTCCGCCTGCCAGTTCGGCCGCACCTGCCCTTTCTCCCCCTTCGAGGATGCCGGGCAGATGCAGCGTTTGCCTGTGTACCGCCTGACTTTCGCTTCAAACTCCTCGCGGTCGCGTTCGACCAGGAGCCGATGAGCTGTCGGTACACCCGGCGGCGGACGGACAGGAGCGGCACTGCCTGGATCTCGAAACCCGTCTGGATATTCGAGGCAGGCATGCCGATCCGGTCCGAACATCGGGGGCGGTGCACCGGCCGGTCCGAAACCGGTGCCACGCCCCACCCGTTGCCGCCGGGGGGATTCGCTGCCGGACCCCGGCGATGAGGGGTTGCGTACCCCCTCACCACCAGCGCCGGTTCCGCCTCGCCGCAACGCCTTGCGGTGTATCCGAGGGCGGAACGGGACCAGTGCGCGGGCGATTCGCAAGCCGTGGAGAAAACTGCGGCGTGTTTTTTGCTATTTTTTGCGATTTTCGGGTAAGGTATTGATTTCGTTTGGAAGTAATTTTTCTGGCTGGGAAAAACAGAGCGGTAAGTTCTGCATTCCGATCCACAAGAATTTGACCCAGCCATCAAAAACACATCGCCGTTGCCAACCCCATGGCCATTACGCTACAGAAACCAACTGCGACGACAGTCGATGGCCACCGGCCACATTTGCGGCATAGCCATGGAGAGCCGACATTATAAAGATTATGGTATTGCTGCACAGCGCCGTCGGCACCGACTGGCAGACCCCGCCGAAAGGGGTGGGTCTGAAGACGCTCTATGAAGCCGAAGAACAGGGTTTCATCCAGATCCGCGGTGAATTCCAGAAACGCCAGTTTCGGTTGACGAGCATGGGATACGAGTATGTCGAACGGGATAAACGGCGGCTGGAAGCGCGTCGGAGCTAGTTGTCGTCGTCTTCTGGTTGCGGAGGCGACAGACCCGTCACCTGCGATTTCTAACACTTAAGCGATGCTTGAGATGTTGAAATTGCTCTCTCTGCCAGAAGGGGAGAGAGAGGGTGGGTGCCGTGCCATTCGCCCTATCTCAACGATCGTCACAAGCAGAGAAAAATTCGAGGGTGCCACGGGTTGCCTCTCCTCTTGCGGGAGAGGACGAAAAATCATGAGCTTGGCTCAGCTAAGTCATAGATTTTTCAGGTGAGGGGTGCATTCTTGCGCTGACCACACATCGAGGCACCTTTATGGCCCACCACCATCACCCGCCGCCCATAAATCGAATGCGCGCCAGAGGAATGCGAAAGGATTCGACGCGGGCGGAAAATATGCTGTGGCAGGCCCTTCGGGGTGGGAAGCTGGAAGGGTTCAAGTTCCGGCGTCAGGTGCCGATGCACACTTACATCATTGATTTCGTCTGCTTCGACGCGAAGGTGATTATCGAGGTGGACGGCGCGCAGCATGCGGAAAGCGACGCCGATAGCAGGCGCGACGCGTATTTTCGCGATGAGGGCTTTGTCACGATGCGGTTCTGGAACGATGAGATTGAGAGGAACCTGGATTTTGTCTGTCTGAGTATCTTGGATCGTTTGCGGGGGCGTCAAAGCGCGGGGCGGGACCCCTCACTTGCGATTTCTAACACTTGAGCGGTGCTCAAGATGCTGAAATTGCTTTCTCTCCCACAAGGGGAGAGATAGAGCGGATGCCGCGCCTTTTGCGCATGTTCGCGACTTCGACAGCAGACGAGATTTTCGGTGGTACGGCAGGGTTACCTCTCCCCTTGTGGGAGAGGAAGAAAAATCATGGTCTTAGCTTTGCTAAGTCATAGATTTTTCAGGTGAGGGGTGGTGTCTGGCGCTGAGGGACAGTGTGCTGTGGCTTTTAGGTTCGCGGGTGGGGCTTGGACCCCTCACTTGCAATTTCTAACACTTGAGCGGTGCTCAAGATGTTGAAATTGCTTTCTCTCCCACAAGGGGAGAGATAGGGCGGATGCCGCGCCGTTTGCGCAATTTCCTCGCCCCTTAAAGGCTGAAGAGAATTTCGATTATACAATGTGGTTTGCTAGATAACTTTAGGAACTGTGATTTCTAGAGCTGTAACTACCCGATTACTATTGCTTTTCCCGTGTTACTGAATAAGTTTTTTGAGAAACTCAGCTTTCCATTGACTATCAGATTGTCGTGCGTCATTTGTGCATAGCAGGGGGCAGGAAAGCTGCCTGTTAATGTTACGAGTAATAAATCTTCCTCTGGCGGAACCCCCAGGCGTTGAGCAGCCTGTAGTTCTTGATATTCCATATTTTCTTTTGATTTAAATTCCAACTCCAAATTTATTCTATGTATTTCAGATTTTATTAAAATTTTAGGCGTTCTCGGGGTTGCTTCAATCTCATCAACATTATTTCTGCAAATCCAATCGTTCTTTCGCATCTCAGCGATCTTATTAAAGCATATGTCGTAAATATTCATTGATAGTGTATCAAAGCCATCGTCGTCTTTTTCAAAATATATTATGTCTATTCCGCATGCCGTAAGCATAGCGTCACATTGATAGGCGTAGTTTCCTCCGCATCTAAAAACAGTGTGTTTTCTTCTCCAGTTAAACTTACCACTAACCTGGGAATGCTCCAGTATCCGCTTCATCATGATGACGCCCGCAAAGCGCAATCATTCCTTCAATTTCATGATGATTTCGTTCACGCCATGGAGGATCGAAATGATGATATTCTAGATGCGGATTGCCGCAAAGAGGGCATCCGAAGCCGACCTCCCTTCTTAGAGCTGCTTTGACAACTTTGGGTATTGTTCTTGGGGTTTTACGGTCATGCATGGGTTTGCTATCCCGTTGATTTTTTTGACCGTCAGGGACATGGCCAGCGCGAGCTCTGGCCATGTCTAATAGTTGTGAAAACCAACCTAGTACTGGCCAATCCACCTGTAAATTATTGAAAAACCGCATGCGGATTTAAATATTGGATGTAACTCTGTCCATATTGGAAACTAGAACTGGCCAACTGCGCAAGCCAAGAAAAAAGCCGGAAATTCCCGGCTCTAATTTTTCAATACTTACGGAAGGAAAGGAAAGTCTTTCACATCAAGGACGGAATAGAATTTTTTCTTCGATGCTATGAATTCCGGGAAGATGCCAGCCTCGGCCAGGCACCGCTCGATTCCTGCGGGTGTCTTGCGGTTGCGATAGGCCAGCGTGCCCGAAGATACGAAGGCTTCGATGAAGCGCGTTAACTCGTCAGGTTCTACGACAGTCTGCAAGTGCCGCTTCCATGGGTTCTTCCGTTTCACCGAGGCAAGGTGCCCATCTTCGATGAGCGCGTTGACAACCTTATGGGACGACGAGATCGCCAGCTCGACATCGCGGAGAGTTAGACAGCTATGTATGAAACCCTGCGTCTTTTTGCGAACCTCAAAAGGGTTCACGGCGATGGCGGCCAAACCTGATCTGCCTTCAATCCGTGCGATGTCGAGCTCTCCATCGAGGAGAAGACGTACGACCTCGCCATTCTTGCAGTTAGCCATCTTGGCAGCCTGGCTTACGTTTACGCAGTCTTCCATAGGTGGACACGGTGGAAGCGAGTCGAGGCGGCGACCCAACTCCTCGACGTCGGCGCGCCGGAAGCACATCGTTGCCGTTACATGAACCTTTTTGCTTGGATCTCTAACGCCTGCCACGGCGTCTTCGAGACGATGGAGAATGCCGAAGTTTACGATGCTCGCTAGCTGCGATCGTTCCGTCCCGAGCGCAGCTACCGCTTCCTTAAAGCTGAGCGCTTGTTTGACCTCTAGGCAGAACTTCTCCATTTCATCAACATCGAGGACGATCCGGTGATAAGATTTTCTTGCGCATTCGACGCCCACTTTTTTGCTCAAGATGAGTAGGTTGCGAAGACGTAGAGGCTGTAGGTCGTATTCCAAAGCGGCGGAGTGCACGGAATGCAATCTTCGGCTTGTAACCGGCCCGAGATTTTCAGCACCCTTACCCAGCGGGATGGTATTCAAGGTGACCTCGCGCATCACCTTCCGAAACGGCTCATACTCTTCCGTTGGCGTCGCCGCCGCCAGGACGTGGTACATATAGCCAAAAAGGCCTTTCCCTTTTATATCCGAATCGGTTTGCTGAAAGCGCCCAGCCAACCTCTCGAGAAACGCCTGAAAATTGGCTTCTGCGGCGTGGATCATGTCGTAACCACATGCTGCAGAAGTCGCCACTTGGAGCTCCTCCAGCTTTCCATACTGCACATTGATGCCGAACTGTTCAACGAGTCCGACGGCCTCGCAGATCCGTCCAACCACGTGGATTGGGAACCTGTCCAGCCAGCGGTCTCCTTTGGGACCTGAACGAAGACGTCCTTCGACATATCCTTGATAGGCGTCCGGTTTAAATCGAGCCTTGGTTCCGGCGAGGGCCAAAATCTCCTTGTTGAAGAACGAAAGCTTCCCAGCGAAATCGTTTTCTAGATATTGGAGGGGCTCGTCCGATCTGAACGTGGAAATTGAGCTCTCGTGCTCCCTGCAAACGCTTACCGGACCCACCAGCCATTCAATCCTGCCGAAGGCTCGGAAGCCACGACGACCAGCGGCTGCGTGTTCGTCCTCGAGAACGCAGTGAGGGCAAACTCTCAGATGGGCTCTGCGCACCATCGCGCGGCTGAAGCGCTCTCCGGAGATTGTCCAAAACGGATCCGCTCTCGTGACAAGGCCGCGTGCAAGCGACGTTTTAGACGTTCCGAGTGCTGATGCAAATCGGGCAACGGCCTCCTCGCGACCCAATGCAAGCCCGCTGAATGTGAAACCAAGTCTGGTTGTAAATACGCGAGCGTTTTCATATCCGCAGGCCGCAGCTAGACGGGAGCAGTAGCTCATAAGGGATTCCCCTTCGTTAAAGGGGAGTAACTCAGCCAGTCGGGTCATTGCGGTCGTACTCCATATCTCGTGGCATTCTTGCCTTTCGCCTTAAGACGCGCGTCTACCCAGGCCCGATCCTCTTCCCTCAGCAGCGCGAGTGAAGGCTCAAGATCCTGCCAGTTGGAGGCCGAGAAAATGTTTCTGTTCGGTCGGCACCCTGAAAAGGACGCATAGGTATCGACGAAATCCTTGAGAGAAATGGAGTCGCGTCCAGCGAGAAGCGCAAGCTCGACCGCTCCGCGGATCATCTGAATGATGGAACCGAACTCCGCTTCGCAGGAGTGCGAGAGACGCTCGCGAAAGGCTTTTTCCCTATCCTGGAGATCTATGTCCATCTTCAGTCCACCATGCTTCGTCGCCACGGTGGCGAGCAATGTACCGATGAGGTCGTCGTCCCCGGAGATGGAGAGCGGTTCGAACGGCACCACTGTACGTCGGTTGTAGAGCTGTTTGCGCGCGAGGAAGAGAGCGAGAGGCGGCACTCCTGCCAGAATAAGACGCACGGGCCAGTCGGGCATCTGCGTCAGTCCTTTCAGAGAGTTTCCGATGACGGTTTCTTCGCGCAGCGTAGCCGTCTCGATCGCGTGCTGAGCCTCGTCTATGAAGATCCACATCACCTTATGGACTTTCAGGAGCCGACGGAACTCTTCCCAAGCTTTGTGCTCAAGCAAATTGGGACTGGCGGCGATGCCCAAGGCCTTCATCCCGGTCAGCGCGACGAGCTTTGGTGTGCATGGAGAAGGGCACTCGAAGCATATCAATGGATGGATCTGGACGCCGTCTTCATCGATATAGGAGGCCGTGGCCTTCAAGCTCTGTAGGTGCTTGATGACTGCAGTTGTCTTGCCGGCACCGGAATTGCCACATACGGCGACAATCCTACGCTTGTCCGGTGCGCCGGTAATTGGCGTCGCGACGCTGGCCACCATCGCTTTCAGCGCGTCCTGCAACAGCTCGTCACGTGTGAGTGGAATATACTCGGCGTAAATCAGCGAGATGCGGTCGGCCACCGTCAGCCGCTCCTCGCCGAGCAGGCCGCGGATACGGTCGATCGCAGCCTGACTGCGTCGCGCCTCATGTTCCTTGTCAAATCTAGCCATGTTGGATGTCCTATTCGTCATCGAAGATGTCGTTGCTAATGATGCGGACGGGCGACGTCTCTTGGTCGTCATTGTCGGCAGATGATTGGTTTGAAGTCGAGTTCTCTGGAGCCATCCCAATCGCAGGGCGGCCACCCGCTTCTGCTTCCTGGCGGAGTTCCTTCATTGTCCGTGTCTTGGCGTAGACCACAGGCTCGATGCGCAAGGCCGCGAAAAGTTCGTCGGACGGATGCCACTCGCCGACCGGGCGGGGTTCACCCTTGACGGGGCTGTCCATGATGTCGAAGACATGATCCATCTTTTTCTCGAAGCGCAGATAGTCATCGTCGGTCAGAACCGGGTTGACGAGGCCGGCCTCGAGCCGTGCCATGTCCGCCTGCTGTTTGAGCCAGCCAAATGTGTCGAGCATGGTCTGCCGGGAAGCTTTCCCGTTTTCGGCGTTGAACAGCTTCAGGCGTTCGGACGCCGCCAGCCACTGCCAGATACTCACGCCTTCCAGTTCGGAATGGACACATGGGACCTCGATCCAGCCGTCCGGCGTCAAAACCGAAATGGCGCCCAGGTTATGATTGTTAACGCGCCCAAGAAGCGGGGCTTTGTTCTTCTTCCGGCGCATCTGCTGGAGCTCCTTGCTCTGGAAGTAGAGACCCGCTACCCGGTAGCCTTTCTTGGAGGCCTTGCGGGTCACGTAGGTTCCGAACAGGTGGGTGCGTAAGGTGCCGGTCGGACCCGGCTGGACGCCGTGGACACCTGCGAGCTCATACCAAGTGTTGAGCGGCGTCGCCCCGTTCAGCTCTGAATGCGGCGCGTTATGATAGGCGTCGACGCACCAGCGGATCATGCATTCGGCGACCTGATCAGCTACCATGTTTGCGTATGCTTCTGCATCGTAGTCGCCCTTCTCGTCGGAAGACGACCAGGTTCGACCATCGAAGTAATTGAACATCTGGTGACTGAATGTTTGAAACCAGCGCTCAATGAAGCCGCGCCAGGAGGCGTCGCCCGCGCGAGGCAGAAAAATTTCGATCCCGGCGTCGTTCAGGGCGACTCGATAGGGTCGGTGCGCGAAATACATCGCGCTATCCGTCGCCACGGTTTCATGGGTCCCGCCCTGGGGCCAAGCAGACTGGCAACCGAGGCGTCGGGCAATTTCGGTCTTGTCGCGTGTCGACATCTCCAGGGCGGTCATGGCCGATTTGAGGGAAGGGGGTTCGCAGGTTACGTGGAGGGCGACGATTCCCCGGCTTGCCACGCAGATCATCGCCGTAATGGTGAGGCGGAGTCGTTTGATCTTCTTTTTCTGTGCTTTAGAAAGCGTTTTCCAGATGCCGACCTTCACGAGGAGCGTCTGAAGGTCTGTCTCGTGATCGTCGCATTCTACCCGTTCAAGTGGGCGGATAACATCAAGGCCGCCGTGCTCGGGCTGCCATTCCCGACGCGCCGCCTCTTTCCCGTTGCGACCGAGATCGCGCCACATTTCCGGCTGCGCGTTGAAGCGGTTGCGGAGCGTCTCCTCGCACGGGATGCGAAGCTGGTCATTCGGTCCGCGGAACTTGTTCTCTGCCTCGATCTTCCGCTCCATCTCGCGATGGATCGCCGCCAGATCCGGTCTTGTACGCGAGCAAGCCTCGCCGATGGCTTCGCTGAGATGTACGAACTCGTCCGGTGTGAAATACTCCGGCCGGTCGCGCCTGTAGTCATTTCTGAGGCAGATGGGATTGAAGTCGTTCGTCTCCATCTCGAGAATCCAGCTCTTGACGGTGGAAGGCTTGGGCTCGAACAGAGCGAGGGTGGCTTTCGTTCGGTAGGTAAGAGCTTTCGCGCCCTTGACGCTAGTCTGCATGTCCCGCCACTCGAGGGCGATCTGCGGGATGATACGGAGGAGTGGCTCGCGCGACTTGCTCACGACGGCTGGCATCGGCATGCCGTCGATGCGGGCGAGACGCCGCTTCTCAAGAAACTCCGATCGAAGTTCGAAAAATCTGCGGACAAAGAATTCTTTGCGGAGAACGTCCTCCTGATCGTTTGGTGTCAAGGTAGACAGGCTGCTGGAGCCGGAAAGACGAGCCTTAGCCGGACTTTTTCCGAAATAGCCGAACTCGACCGTCATAGGATTGCCGGGGCGATTTAGCCTTTCATTGAGTTCGGGCTGGGTAAAGCTTACGTTCGCGTTGGTCTCGTCCGTGCGACGCAGCACTGCCCCATTACGGTCACAGTGGAGGACGTAGTACTCGATGCCGAGGTCCTTGATCCGGGCATTTTCCGGAAGCCGGACGTATGGAAGCGACGCGGGGTTGTGCTGGAGAGCGAGAAGCTGTCTTAGATCGGGTTGCATGCTTATCTCTCAGTTTTTGTGATTGAATTTGACGAAGGGGGCGTCGACGAGCATGAGATCCGGCCGGACCGGTTCGAGGATCTCGTCATGGATAAGGCACCAGACCGCGTTCCAGCCGTGGGCGGGAATTCCCCAACCCGCCAGAAGGTCGCGGATGTGGACGGTGCCATGAAAGCGCGATGCATAATCCCGCAGACGGTCGTTGTCGGTTTTGGAGGAGTGCTTGAGGGCTCGAAGGATACTCTTCGCGTTCCAGCATCGTGCGTCCGTGGCTTCCTTTTCGGTGATGATGGTAGCGCCATCGGCAAAGCCATGTGGTAAGTTCTGGTCGAGGGTACCGATCGTGAAAGCCAAGCCGTCCTTTTCGAGCATGTCGGATGGTCTAACCCCGACGACGATCACGGTTCCCGTCGACATGGTGGCCCGATAATCGACCGTGTGCTGTGAAGTGCCGTCCTCCTGCCGGATTAGGACTGCCGAAGGCTGATCTTCGACGAGCACGACGTGCTTGGACGCACACATCATGTAAGCGAGATTGCGCTCATATGTGCTCGAGAACGTGATTGCCTTCCTCGTCTTGCCGTTGACGAGACTTCCGCGGCTGTGGGACTTCGTCCGGGCTGGGTACCAGCGCGACGGCGTCGGCTCCTCGGTCGGCTTCCAGACGGTAGGAATGCTAATCAGGTCTTCGAGTCCTTCGTCGTCGACACCGGAGGCGTCGAAAGGAAGATACTGTCCCGAGACTGGTTGCGAGGCACGAAGGAACAGTGTTTCGGAAGGGATCGCTTCCAAGGTCCGGTCGTAGCCGGATTCCAGTTCCTTGATGTAACGGATGATCTGTCGAATGCGGGTCATTGCAGCTCCTTGGGCGTGCGTTTCCCCGTGCCGACCAGGAAGGATGGTCGGTTTGGGAATGTTGATGAAGGGGGAAGGCGCCGCACTTTCGGAAGGTAAGGTGGGCACCGGATGCCAGTGTCGTTTCTAGTTGGGGCGGCGACGCGCGCGGAACGCGAAGTCATGTGCCTGACCCGAGGCACCTGCGGAAATGGGGTGATGGTGGATGGAGACGAAGTTCATCGAGGGCTCCTTTCGAGCGCGCAGGTTTCCTGTCCCGGCCACGTCGTGGTCGGGTCACTGATGATTTGCAGTCAATTTTCGGAAGGCACCGCTATGATGTGCGGCGAGGCTCTTCGAAGTCTTGGTCGAGTGGCATCGTTGCCTACCGATCGGTTGCCGAAGCCTTAGGGATCACGTCGTCAAGGTCTGGAATCTCGATGCTCCGGAGTGCCGAACCAAAAGTCCGGCCATCGAACACGGCAATGTCGGCACCCAGGCTCGAACGGTATGCTGCTCCCCGTCTTTTCGATTTCTCAGCTCGGAGGTTGGTGGCGACAGCGATCTGCGCGCGTTCTACGCGGCGTCGGAACGTGCGTTCGGAAGGCAACATACCGGCGTTTCCGAACTCTTCTAGAACCGCCCGTTCCAGCCGTTGATAGTGGTAACGGACTGACTGGTGTTTCAAACCGTTTACGCAAGAGGCGACCGCAGCATCGAATTGGGACAGCGTCCCTAAGCGGCGCGCTTTGCTGGCGTGCGTCTCAAGGCGAAGGCTCGCCTGAACAAGCCTTTGGAAGATTTCCTCGACCTGGGGTTTGAAAATCGGCATGCAGAGCGTGTGGTGAGAATACTTGTTGTCCATGTTGGTCTCCTTCATCCCGCGCGCCACGCCGTAGATGTTCAACGGTTCAGCGGCTCGTTTCTCCTGCGTTCAGGGACCTTTTAGCAGCGTTCGAAACAGCAGTGCGCGACCACTTCGATTTTGTGCTTACGGAACGAAAACGGGATATTTAATTAGGTTTTTCTAATGTTGGCCATCCTTGATGGCGAACAGATCGTGAGCGCAGTGCAGCCGGCGCAGCCTTTGTCAGGCTATTATGGAGAACCTTATTCGATGAACTCTCATGCCACGAACCCGAGATGACTGGATGAAGACGCTGATTCAGTTATCTAAAAATAAGTAAAAAGTCCACAAAATTAAATTTTCTTCTATGTATTGACGCCAGTTATCAAATTTTATGAAGTATACGCGCGCGTACGTAGGCGAATTGTTCGTTTATACATTGCCGAATTGTCAACATATCTAGGGAATCAATTTCGATAATTGTCAACAATTACGAATCTTTGCTTGTGTCTTGCAAGACTCGACCGAATCCTCTCTTAAAATATTGGAGGGAAATATGGCCAAGTTCATCAGAAATCGGCTTGACGAAATACAAGATCGTCTTGGGCCCACGCTACGCCGCATTGGACATAAGCCGATCGCGCGCCGTTCAGGCACGTCGTTCGCTATCGGTCTAGTTCCGGTCAAGGGTAATGTCTTCTCGTCGCCAGTTGAGATCATCTTCGACGATAAGAGCATTTCAGGGCTGTCGGAGGCGTCGTGGAAGCATGCTCACATGAGCGAGTACGTCTACAGCAGACGCGTGCTGGGAGATACGGGGTGGGAGTCGTGGAAGTATCACAGGGAAACTCGTCATGAGATCGAGGGGGAAGGCGACGCGATGTTCGAGTGGCTCTCGGCTTTCATCGACGAGCGTGAACTGATCCCCGACGCTACAAGAGCGCCGAATTGCCTTGTAAACTCGAACTGTGGAGATGCATATCTTTCGCTCGTTCAGAATTTTTCCGACGTGGAAATCGAAAGACTTCCATTTCTCGATGGAGGGATGGTCGTCGAGGCTTTATCGTTCGAAGACCACGAAGGGCGGGAAGTGAACATAACGATGAGTGCTGGTAGTCCTTGGGCGCCGATCTATATCAATCAAGAAAAGGTCGCTGTGTTTTGGCAGAACGACTCTACCGATCTCTGCAGGGTTATCCTCGGGCAAGAACGGGAAGCCGGCTTCCCGCGGTAGGACTTCCTCAACCTGGTGCCTCTTCCGGATACGGAGAGGCCTCCCAGGCGGCGATGTCCTCAAGCTCGCGACGAAGACGTTCGGCCTCTTCATCGCGCTGCCATTCCTCCTTCACGAGAACCATTGCACGCCTGACCCCAGCTCTCCGTTTGTGATTTCGCTCCACTTCGTTGAGATACTCCCCGCGAAGGACTCGCACAGCTTTTTCATATAGATCGTCCCTAGGCAGATCGACAGGCCTTGGCCCGCGACGTCGACGAGCGTTCAGTCTCAGCGTTCCGGATCTAATGGGTTGCGGAGTGACGGCGCGTTGCGGACCTATTTTTGAAGGGTCGATTACCGGCATCTTCACCTCACTGTCGAGATCGAAGACCTCACCAGTCAGCGCGCTTCGCACGGCCAGTCCCACCATACGCGCCATGACCGGAGGTAAGGCCGCCTGGATCATAGCCAATCTTTGGTTTTGTCCCTCCGCCTGGAACTGCCATTCCGGCGGAAAGCCCTGTGCAGCCGCCAAGGCTGCGAACGTGATGCGCGGTTTGAAGCTTGTGTCCTTAACCTCATCCAGAGATGGCGGTTCTTCTACGACGCGCGGTCCCAGAAAACCGGCCTTCAACCATGATTCCGCCTCTGCTTTGCGTTTTACTTGCAGACGGCCCGCCTGGGATTTGGGCGCGTCAGTCGTTTGCTTCGATGGGATGTCAGGAAGCATCGACATGCGGTGATCGGCGCACCACCGCATTATCCAACTATTGTAGAACTCCTGCTTTTCATCATTTGGACTTTCGGTCTCGTATGGCGCGATCGTCTCGGCGAGCACTTGCCCGGTACCTTTGATGTATCCGGGCGGTGGCGCCGTATACCAAGAGTTCTTTTTGAGCCGTTCCGCTATAGTTTCAATGCTGTCCGTCATGATCTGCGGTTTCTCGAAAAGACGGGGAAAGTCCTTGTGGATACCCACGAAGAAGTGCCGGTCGGTTGAGTGAGGAAGTCCGAACTCCTTGGTGTCGAGCGGAAAGTCGGCGACGTTGTAATCGCACGCTGTCAGGGTATTTACGATTCCGGCACGAAGCAGCAGAAAAGGGTGTTTCTCTCTGGCCCCGGCGTCGCACTCTAATATGAATGCCTTCGGCGATATCATGCGAATGATATCGATCATTTCAGGATAGAGGTCAGGTCTGCGAGAGTGCTTTGCACCCGGCATACAAGGAAGGCCGGCAGCGAAAAGGTCGACATTACGGAACCTCGAAAGCTCCTTCTCGCCGAGCTCTCTCACATTGATCTTGGTGACAGGCCAGTGAGGCTGGTTATGTCTGAGAGTCTCGACAGCCGGGTTGTGTTTGTCAAAAAGCGCCACATGCTTGAATCCCGCGGCCTGAAGCCCGATCGACATCCCACCGGCACCGGCGCATAACTCCAGAACTTCCAGCCTTGAGTCAGTCCCCGCTGGGAACGCCTCGTGGGAGAGCAGCGGCGACAGCGCTTCAAGTAGAGACAGGCGACCTTCGCCGATGTCCCGCAGCAAATCCAGGCCACCACGCATACCGAACTTTCCGTCAGCCAACTGACGAAGAGCGAAATATGGTGCCGCTAGCTGCCGTGCTTCGACGTCGGACGATTCGAGGAGCGTGTGTGTGTCACCGAACACATCAGTGTACGATGCCATAGCCTCGACCGCTGCGGCAGCCAGTTTTTTGTGACAGAATGCATGCAGTTCTTCGTCTTCGTCGAATTCGCCGTGATTCCATGATTCCTGAAAAGTTTGGAGGTCAAGCGCGATGGATTCGCTTTGGCGCTCCAATCTTTCAATCTTCCGCTTTGTCACATCGGTGGAGTAAGAACTCAGCACGGCTTTTCGACTTGCCTCTGACCTCGCGCATTCCCTGTCTGCATCTCGAACATTTTTTACTTCGTCGGCACGCAGAACCTTCGATTTGTTGAGGAGGCGGATGGTTTCGCGTTGCGCGACCTCGGTAGCCTCTGCGAACTCGTTGATCGCGGCGATCGAAATGCCGCTGCCGATCAGAAGTTCTCGATGAATAGAGAAGGGAGACGATTTTGGACTTAAGATGGCTGCAGTCTTCTGTAGCTGCTCGATCTCCCGGAGGGACATATTGGCGTGCATCGACAGGAATGTCTGGACTTGCGCCGAATCCAGTCCAGCTAGGTCATCTAAACAAAGCGCGGCGTCAACGTACAGCTTCGTGATTTCTTTATTTATCGAGATCAGTTTGTTCGCCATCTTGGACAGTTTGGCTTTCTGATCGAATAGCATTTGGTTGGTGGTCATGGAGCGGCTCCGAAAGGCATGGGCGACCTGTACCATCCAAAGGTTGAACTAACCCAAAAAGCTAAAGTGAAAGAACCATGAATTGACACGATTAGCGGTGCCACCGGCACGACTTGTCATCGTACGGAAAATTAATCCCGGAGACGTCCCTTTCAGGACGAGGTTGGGCTACCAGGGGTCTACACAGACGGCTTCTATCTCGCTGAGACAGAGGTGTGGTCGGATTACATTGTTGGATCAGCTAAGGACCCTTTTATTCTGGGCAATTCGATGGGTTCAACGGATATCACTACCCATTTTCCTGTCAAAGGGTTGTAGACGCCTGGAAGGCTGAAGTAACGGTCGATCTCCGCAAAATCTCCGTCGGTCGTCACGATGGGCGTTCCGTAGGTGATTGCGACCGCTGAGATCATCAAGTCGTGACTTACCCTTTGGCGTCTTTGGGCGGGGTTGGGAAACCAAAACTTCTTGAGCGCCGGACTAGCCATCATCTGCGCAAGTATGTCTTCCGTTTCACGCCCCAACCCCAAATAGAAGAAATCCGATTGTTCAATATCCTCAATCGCCCGTAGGACACGAGCTTTTGTGTCCTCGTCTCTTGAAAGATAAAGACCGCGCTTTATCTCCATTAGAACTGGAAAGCATATGCACAGGTGGGCGACTTCGGAGGCTTCCGCCAGCCAATCTCTTAGGCCTTCAGGTGGACGCTTCCTTGCACGAGCGCTGAGGATCGTCGTGTCCAGAAGCAGCATCCGCCTATTGGATTTAGCATCCTGTTTTAGCATCGTCTTTCCAACGATCGATTTGCCGTTGTCGGCAGAAAACAGTACAATTGAACCGGCGTCAAAATATTTGGTCTCATGGGACTTTGAAGGTACCAACTCGTATGAATAAGGCGTGGACTCGGCAGCGAGCGGAAAGTGACCCGAAAGAGCTGTTCGACGCGTCGAAAGACGGTCCGCAGATCATAGAGGATGTCGATGGTCACTTCGTCCTGACGTTTAGCCCCACGGGGAAGATGCCTGTAAAGGATTGGGCAAAACTCCCAGGTACTCTGGATGACGACGACAAGTTCTAGTCTCTGGCCCCACGACGACTTGCTAGAGTTCCAGCGATGTTTAGCGCGTCTCCCTACGGGTTTCTGCACGGTGGAATTCGAAGGTGATAGGTGGGGTGTAACAGTGCGCCGATCCAACGATCAAAGACGCATCTGGCTCTACGCCGAGCAGCTCTCTGGTAACGACGTCGTTTCGTTCAACTTTTATCTTGCATCAGGGAGGAGTCCCACTCTTAAACCCTGTGAAATGTCTTCTGCGAAAGTGGTGAGTTTTGTGGTGAACCTTTGCCCTCAACCAGACGACGCGGCTTCAAACTAGAAGCGGTGGGGTAGGAAACCTCTTTCAAGCAGTCTGCGTCTCGGCCCGGCGATCACAGGCCGAGTTCTAGCTGTGAGGTTTGTCCGCCCTCGTTGCTGAGTGATGACAGTGTGACGCCGACAAGCCGGATTGGTCTTTTGAATGGAAAGACAGACGCGAGCAAAATTTCAGCGGCATCGATGAGCATCTCGACGCTTGTAATACCTGAGACCAGTGTCTTGCTTCGTGTCGCCTGGGTAAAGTCCGAATATTTGATTTTGACAGTCACCGTTTTTCCGGTGATGTCGTGTGCTTCACAATAACGCCAGACCTTTTCGGCCAAAGACTCTCCTGAAAACTGGAGGGAAGAGGGTCTCAGGTCAGATAGTATCCCCGGCAAGGAAGACGATCTCGTTGCTAATGGTCGGCTCGTAGAAGACGATTTCAGCGGTGAGAGCACCAATGTCGTCGGGTGTGGTCAGCGTGACAGCAGTGTCGTAACTGCCGAGGGCGTTGACTGTGTGCGTCTGCAGATCAACGACGCCGAAATCCGGTTCGAAGAGATAGCTCATGAACATGCCGGTGGAGATGATGACCCACTGAGTCTTGCCATGAGCGAAGAAGTTCACGAACATCAAGTTGAGCGTCGAAGACGTCCTGCGGACCGCCTCGACCAATCGCTTCGAAATCGACCGAACTGCCAGGGGAAATAGCGCGGTATACCGGACTGCAACGCCGCCTTTGCAAGCTTCATCGGTGTATTAATCCCAGCCGCATAGCCAGCGCAGCCGATGACGGTGTCGTACCTCGAGAAAAGAGACGCCAGTTCGTCGATTGAGCACTTCATCAAATCACCTTCGACGATCTCGATGCCAAGGTCTCCGATTTCAGCGATGTCGCCCTGCTTCGCCGGCACATCTGATACAACAGCACTGGCGCGCAGAAAAACGCTGCTCTTCGCGCCCTCGACGTCCTTGGCGCGAAGAGCCAAGTTGCGCAGAACGGGCATGCCGAGTTCCCCGGTCCCGAGGACAAGAATGTTCCGAGACTTCACGGTGGAGGCTGTTGTGTTCATCGATCTGAATCCTTCAAAATCCTGTGTTGCCGCTATTTGGCAAGTCAGGCCGACGAAGAAAGGAAGGTACACGGGTGATACTGCAGTTAGTCGACAATGCTGCAGATGGCGGACCCAGACGTAACAGCCATCGGAAGAAAAATCAGAAACGCATCCGGCGGCCACCGCCTGCGAACGCCTTGATGTGATCGGCGAAGGCGAAGTAGATGTCTTTCTTGAAGTCTACGATCCACGGCAGCATGTCATGCCAGTCCCAATGTCACCATCGCCAGAACAGCATATCGACCGATCTTGGCGATGGACACCAGAAGAATGAACATCGGCAGGGGTTCCTTCAACACGCCTGCCGCGATGGTTATCGGATCACCTATGATGGGAACCCAACTCGCAAGCAGCGACCACTTTCCATAGCGTTGATACCACCGCTGGGCTTTTTCAAGAGTCGCTTCAGACACCGGAAACCAGCGACGGCCACGAAACCGTTCAAGTCCACGGCCCAATGTCCAGTTGATGACCGAACCGAGAATGTTTCCGGCACCTGCGACGGCAATCAGTGCGATCACGGAATACTCGCCCGTTACCAGCAGGACGACCAGCAAGGCTTCGGACTGAGCGGGCAGGATGGTTGCGGCAATCAGAGCCGTAAAGAAAAGACCGATATATACTGTCAATGTCAGTGATGCCTGTCTTTGACGATGCGTCAATGTAGCGATAATTGTCCTTCGGCACCAAAAGAACTAGCGCAGTCGCAAATTTTCTTCTTGCACCTCTAGCAGCTAGAGGTCGTAGAACTCCTCCCAGTGATAGTGAGGATTCCGAGATGAGCGATTCGCTGCAGACGAGATTTCGCGTTGGGGGCATGGACTGCGCGTCCTGCGCATCGAAGATAGATACTGCCGTCAGGCGCATGCCGGGTGTAACAGATGTGTCCGTCTCGGTCACTGCCGGAACGATGACGGTCAAGCACGACGAGACGAGCAATCTTGACGCGATTGCGAAGAAACTGTCCGGGCTCGGATACGATGCGACAGCCATTCAGGCAAAGGCGAAGGCAGGTGCTGCCGAAACCGTCCATATCCACGGCCCAGACTGCTCGCACGACCACGATCATTCAGGTCACGACCATTCCGGCCATTCCCATGATCAAGCTGGACATGAACACGGCCAACAATCCGATCCGGTCCAGCAGCAAGAGGTCGGCACGCCCGGACCACTGCAGGCGCGCTTCCGCGTCGGCGGTATGGACTGTGCCTCGTGCGCCGCAAAGATCGACACTGCAGTCAGGAGGATAGATGATGTCGAGGACGTGTCCGTCTCCGTCACTTCCGGGACGATGACAGTCAAGCATGGTCAGTCCGCAGACTTGAAGGCTATCGAGAAACAGGTCTCCGCTCTCGGCTATTCGATTGTTCCCATCGTTAAGAAGGCAACGTCGTCGAGCCAGAGCGGCTTGCATGAGGGCCACGATCATGGCTCAAAGACCGGGGAGGCCGACATGGAAGGTCTTCACGGCCACGACCATGGTCCGTCTGAAGGTCCATGGTGGAAGAGCAAGAAGGGTCGTCTCACTATAATGGCGGGTGCCGCGCTCGTGCTTGCATACGGTGTCGGCCATCTGTTTCCTTCCATAGAAAGATACGCGTTCATAGTGGCAATGATGGTCGGTCTCGTTCCGATCGCCCGCCGCGCCTTCATGGCGGCACGGGCGGGAACACCATTCTCCATCGAGATGCTGATGACGATCGCCGCCGTAGGCGCGCTGATCATCGACGCCACCGAGGAGGCTGCGGCGGTCGTCTTCCTGTTCCTGATTGGTGAACTCCTCGAAGGCGTGGCCGCAGGCAAGGCGCGCGACAGCATCAAGTCGCTGACGGCGCTGGTGCCCAAGACCGCTCTGCTGGAGGAAAATGGGAAGACCCGCGAGGTTCCTGCCGAGACGCTTGCAGTGGGCTCGATCATCCTCGTCCGACCCGGCGACCGTATATCGGCCGACGGTGTGATCGTTGCAGGCGAGAGCTCGATCGACGAAGCTCCTGTTACGGGTGAAAGCGTTCCGGTTCGCAAGGTCATCGACGACAACGTCTTTGCAGGTACCGTCAATGGTGATGCAGCACTACGCGTCAGAGTGACAGCAGCGGCTGCCGACAACACCATTGCGCGTGTTGTCCGCCTCGTTGAGGAGGCTCAGGAGTCCAAGGCTCCGACAGAACGCTTCATCGATCGGTTTTCCCGCTACTACACGCCGGGTGTGGTTGTCGTTGCTGCTCTTGTCGCGGTCATTCCTCCGCTGCTTGGCGGCGGTGACTGGAGCGAATGGATCTACAAGGGTCTTGCCGTGCTTCTCATTGGCTGCCCATGCGCGCTCGTCATCTCGACACCAGCCGCCATTGCCGCGTCGCTGTCGTCAGGTGCACGCCGCGGTCTGCTTCTCAAGGGCGGTGCTGTTCTGGAGGGGCTTGGCAAACTCACAGCGATAGCTTTCGACAAGACGGGTACACTCACCGAAGGCAAGCCAAAGGTGACGGATATTGTGCCGTTTGGCCGCAAGGTCGATGAAATCCTACGGTATGCTGCCGCACTCGAAATGGGATCAAGCCATCCGCTTGCCTTGGCAATTCTGGACAAGGCAAACGAGGACGGTATCGATGCTCCGGTTGCGACCGATGCAAAGGCGCTCGGCGGCAAGGGTGTGACCGCGTTGATCGACGGGGTGGAGGTGTTCCTGGGCTCGCCCAAGGCCGCTGCGGAACGGGCGACGATCCCGATGGCGCACTCGAAGACGATCACCTCTCTCAACGACGAGGGGAAGACCGTCTCCGTGCTCGTGATCGGTACAGTTCTCGCTGGTGCCATCGCCATGCGCGACGAGCCGAGGGCCGATGCCGTGGCAGGCCTCAAGGCCCTGACAGACGCCGGCATCAAGACCGTGATGCTGACTGGCGACAACAATCGGACGGCGACGGCCATCGGCGCCCAGCTCGGAATCGAGGTTCGTGCTGAGTTGATGCCCGAGGACAAGCAGCGGATCGTCGGCGAGTTGAAGGCGGAAGGGTTCGTGGTCGGAAAAGTCGGCGACGGCATCAATGATGCCCCTGCGTTGGCTGCAGCCGATGTCGGGATTGCAATGGGCGGCGGGACCGATGTGGCCCTGGAGACCGCGGATGCTGCCGTCCTGCATGGCAGGGTCGGAGATGTCGCCCTCATGGTCGATCTCTCGAAGCGCACAATGCGCAACATTTTCCAGAACATCACCCTCGCGCTTGGTCTCAAGGCAGTCTTTCTGGTCACGACTATCATTGGTGTCACCGGGCTGTGGCCAGCAATTCTTGCTGACACTGGTGCGACTGTGCTTGTCACCATGAACGCGCTGCGCCTGCTTCGCCCAATTCGTTGAGGAAGCGCGTTCTCCGCTGGTATGTTGCCGGGATATCTCAAGCATAGCCGACCCCCCTCGGCCATGCTCGGCGTGAGGGGCAATCCGCTCGAACTGGTTCAAGAACGCGGGCAGTCCGCGAGAATGGAGAGGACTTATGAAGCTCAGGATCATTACTTCTGCGGCGATCGCGGCGATCTTCGCCGCGACAGGCGTTCCCGTCTCCTCCGACGCACATGACTTCAAGGCGGGCACCCTCGAACTGAAGCACCCTTGGTCAGCCAAGGCCCCTCCGGTGGCGCCCGTACTTGGGGCATATCTCGTGATCGTCAATACCGGAGCGGAAGCCGATCGGCTTGTTGGCGGCAGCACGCCTGCCGCCGAACGTCTGGAGTTGCACGAGTCGACACTGGTCGACGGGGTCGCGCGCATGCGACCCGCGAAGCAGGGCATCGAGATCCAGGCTGGGAAGACCGTGAGCCTAAGACCGGGCGGCGCGCACATCATGCTCGTGAACCCCAGGCAGCGCCCAGGCGAGGGGGAGAAATTCAAGGCTACTCTGCAGTTCGAGAAGGCCGGTCCCGTCGAGGTCGAGTTCGTGGTTCAGTCAAAGGCGCAGGCCCCGTCGGCTTCCCAAGATCATGGTGCCCACACCAAGCAGTGAATTTGCGCGAGAGCGGAGGTCGAAGGGGTCTGAAGGTGTCTCCCAGGAACAGGTCGGGCGCCTTCGTCACCTTCGAGATGTCTGGAAATTCATTGTGTCGCTAATCGGCGGATACTTGCCAAGGGCACACCTCAAGTCAAAAGCATAGCTGGAGTTTCATGATTTTCTTGGCGTGACGGGGCAAACTGGCGTTTACTCGAAAGCGGAGATGAGACAGTTCCCGCCCGTCACAGAACCAACCATGCATGATGGTCCCGTAGCCCGTCAGTAGTTGATCAGCATTTGAGGGCTGGTTTCACCTCCGAACCGGGGCTTCACATCAAGCAAGGCGGCTGTTCTCTCGATGATCTCTTTGGTCATCGGCGCTGCGGTGGAAGCCGCAGTCCTTCCTCCGTTCACACCTGTTTTCGGCGCATCGATGATTGTCAGCACGACATATCGCGGCTTGTCCATCGGAAAGCCAGCGACAAATGCGTTGAAGTTGATGTCGCTGGCATACCTGCCATTTATGACCTTGTCAGCAGTCCCGGTCTTGCCACCCACATGGAAACCTTCGACCTGAGCGCCTCGGCCAGAACCCTTGAGGCCGTTCCAGTTGTAGAGGAACCGCATGTCCGCACTGGTCTTCTCTTTGATGACGGCGCGGGAAACCAGTGCTGCATCGTCTTTCGAACGTGGAAGGAAGGTGGGGTTCATGAGGTTACCGCCGTTGATCAGAGCTGCGGCAGCGACGGCGGTCTGGAGCGGGGTGGTGGCTACGCCGTGGCCGAACGAGATCGTGACGGAATTGATCTTCTTCCACGTCCGGGGTTGGGTAGGGGTCGCTACGCCGGGCATCTCCGTTTCCATCTTGGAAAGCAGCCCCAGTCTCGTCAGGAACTCCTGATGCCCCTCTATCCCGACCCTGTCGGCAACAGCCGCAGTTCCGATGTTCGATGAATACTGAAACACCTCCGGGATCGATAGCGGTCGGTTCTTTCCCTTGAAGTCCTTGATCGTGAATCCGCCCATACGGATGGGGCGGGACGCATCCATGACGGAATTCAAGGTGATCTTCTCGGCGTCCAGACCCATGGCAAGCGTAAAGCTTTTAAACGTTGAGCCCATCTCGAATGTGGCGTTGCTGATCCGATTGAACCAGCCTTTTTCGTATTCCTTGTCGACCGAGCCATCGGGGAGGGTGCGCGACGGCTGGTTCGGATCGTAGTCGGGCACCGAGGCCATGGCGATGACCTCTCCAGTTTCCACGTCGAGGATGACGGCACCTGCCGCTTCTGCCTGATAGTTCGTCATCGCGCGCGCCGCGATTTCGCGAACGATATGCTGGACGCGGACGTCGATCGAAAGCCTCACAGGCTCGAGCCTGGTATCGTTCGTCAGGCCCGTCGCTCGAAGGTCGGCATAACCTTGCTGATCGATGTACCTCTCCATACCCGCAAGACCGAGGTTGTCGACATTGACATGGCCGACAATATGGGAGGCGGTGGCAGCACCCGGATAGAAGCGTCGCTTCTCCGGACGGAAACCTATGCCGGGAATCCCAAGCGCAAGAATATCAGACTGCTGCCGGGGCGTGAGCTGGCGGCGCAACCACTGAAAGCCGGAACCGGATCGGAGCTTCCTGTGCGTGTCGCTCCAGTCAAGGTTTGGCAGCACGGTTGCAAGTTTCTCCACAACCTCGTCAGCGTCGACAATACGTCGCGGTTCCGCATAGAGCGACACGGTGTTGATATCGGTCGCTAGAAGCTCGCCATTACGATCGAGAATGTCCGGGCGCGTTGCGACGGCATTGGCGCTAGGATGAATGGATCCCGTCACCACCGGGTCGTTCAGGCCATACTGGACGAGACGTGCGCCAACGACAATGTACATCACCGCAAAGCCTGCAATCAGGAAGGTCAGCCTTTGTCGACTATCACGCTTGCGGCGTTCGGATGTGCCGACAAAGGCTTTAGTAACAGGCTTGACTCTAGATTCCACACTGAAATGGGCGCGGCGGTTAAGCCGTACGATAAAGCCTATCATATCTAACCGTCATCTCCGAAAGCATTGACCATGAGCAGCCCAGACCGTCCGCCGATGTGTAGTTTGCACCTGGCGGGTCTGAAACCAATCGAGGATTTGGCACGACACCAACCGCAATGAAGTTTGCATTAATATACACTTAAAATTGCATAAAACTGATTAACGTTTCGTTATCCTCGCCCGTCGTGGATGTTGATACGCAGCCCGTCGCGGAGCGGGAGAGGCTGACAAACGCAACACGATGTTTTCTGAAGGACTTCCAAATCCGGTCTTCGATCTGACCGGGGAAGTGGATCATCATCAGCGAATTCAGGAAAATACCAGCGCTGAACGCACCAAAGGATATCGTCTTGCCAACGCCGTCGATTAATGCGAATGATTTGCAATTGCAATATAGCAAGGGCTATTAAGGCGAGGCGGGGCTATGGACAAACCGATCAAAGGCTGGCGGCGGACCGTGGGTGAGGCATCTCTATCGGATGTTCACCGTTCCATCGGAGTTGCTGCGGGATCAGGCACCTTCCGCAGGGCAATGGCCTTTTTCGGCCCCGGCTATCTTGTTGCAGTCGGATACATGGATCCGGGCAACTGGGCCACGTCGCTGGCTGGCGGATCGAGGTTCGGATACGCACTGCTCACTGTGGCGCTTGTCTCGAACATCATGGCGATCGTTCTGCAGTCGCTTTGCGCGCGGCTTGCCATCGGTTCCGGGCGGGATCTGGCGCAGGCGTGCCGGGACGCTTTCCCAAAGCCAGTGGCCATGGTTCTATGGCTGCTCGCCGAGATCGCCATCATCGCGACAGACATCGCCGAGGTGATCGGCACCGCGATCGGCCTCAACCTCATCTTCGGCATCCCGCTGGAACTCGGGGTCATCATCACCGCACTGGACGTTTTCCTGATCCTGTACCTACAGAAGCTCGGCTTCCGTTGGGTCGAGGCGCTCGTCATAACGCTGCTCGGCGTGATCGCTGTCTGCTTCACGATCCAGATCGTGCTTGCCGATCCGGACTGGGGCCAGGTCATTCTCGGCTTTGCGCCCACCACCGAGATCGTCACCAACCCGGACATGCTCTATCTTGCGCTTGGCATCCTCGGCGCGACGGTCATGCCGCATAATCTCTATCTCCATTCCGGAATCGTGCAGACCCGCAACTACGGCCACTCGCTTCCCGAGAAGCGCGAAGCCCTGAAGTTCGCGACGATCGACTCCACTGTCGCGCTGATGTTCGCTTTGCTCGTCAACGCTTCCATCCTCATCCTTGCCGCGGCGACTTTCCACAAGACCGGACAGACGTCCGTTGCGGAACTGGGCGAAGCCCATAATCTGCTTGCCCCACTGCTGGGCCTTGCCATAGCTCCGACGCTGTTCGGGATCGCGCTTTTGTGCTGCGGCATCAATTCGACCGTGACCGCGACCCTTGCTGGCCAGATCGTCATGGAAGGGTTCCTCAAGATACAGCTAGCGCCGTGGCTTCGCCGCCTGATCACGCGGGGGATAGCCATCATTCCCGCCGCGGGTGTCACCATCGCATTCGGAGACAGCGGCACCGGGCAGCTACTGATCCTCACCCAGGTCGTCCTCAGTCTCCAGCTTTCCTTCGCAGTATTTCCGCTCGTGATGTTCACTTCTGATCGCGCGAAGATGGGGGAACTCAAGGCACCGCTTTGGCTCACGTCGTTTGCCTGGCTTATCGCCGTGGTGATCGCCTTGCTGAACATCAAGCTCCTGTTCGATTTCGTCAGCTCCTAGCGTTCCAGTCCACCTGCAACGACAAAAGAATGGTTGTAGAAACTGAACCAGGAAGGCGGAATATGCGTTCGTGGATCAGTGATTTCAATCGGAGGATAGATATGCTCGACGAACGCGCCCGCATCATCGAGGAGCTCGGAGTGTCCCGCGACTTCGATGCCGCGACCGAAGCCGCTCGCCGCTGGGAGTTTCTCGCAGACTACCTTGAGGCGTCCTCGATGCGGGCGCTCGTTCTCGGGATCAGCGGAGGCGTGGATTCGCTCACGGCAGGAATGCTCGCGCAGCGCGCGGTGCAGCGGTTGCGGGACGGCGGATACAAGGCCGAGTTCATCGCGGTCCGGCTTCCATATGGCGAGCAGGCCGACGAAGCCGACGCGCTGAAGTCGCTTGATGTCATCCGCCCCGACCGTACGGTCACGATCGATATCAAGCCCGCCGCCGACGCCATGATGGCCGAGGTGCGGCGCGATGCCGACGATCTCGTCTCAGGTGAACGCCTTCATTTCCATCTTGGAAACATCAAGGCCCGCCAACGGATGATTGCGCAATATGCCTTGGCAGGCGGCGCCCGCGGCCTTGTCATCGGAACCGACCATGCAGCCGAGGCCCTGATGGGCTTCTTCACGAAATTCGGCGATGGCGCCGCCGACATCCTGCCGCTTTCGGGTCTCAACAAACGCCGGGTAAGGGCGATCGCGCAGCATCTCGGCGCTCCGGAGGATCTGGTTTTCAAGGTGCCGACAGCCGACCTCGAATCCGACGCACCGCTCAAGCCCGACGAGGATGTCTATGGTGTCACCTATGCGGAGATCGATGATTTTCTCGAAGGCAGGGAGATCGGCGACAACTCGCTGAAACGCATTCTTACGGCGTATAGATCCACTGCCCACAAGCGTTCCCTACCTGCGGATCCGATAGGGTGAGGCACCTTTGAGATCGAAACGGCACGCGAGGCGGCAATGGCAAGCATCCCTTCGGAGAAAATACCTGACTCGACGCTAGCGCTTATCCGCGATCCCTATCGATTCATTTCCGATGGGTGTGGGCGCCACCAATCAGACCTGTTCGAGACACGGCTTCTGCTGCAGAGGACGATCTGCATGACAGGTCCGGAAGCGGCCAGGCTTTTCTACGATCCCGACCTCTTTATACGCCAGGGCGCAATGCCCAAAGCGATCCAGAAGACGCTGCTCGGGGAGGGTGGCGTTCAGGGCCTCGACGGCAGACCGCACCGACACCGCAAGCACTTGTTCATGTCGCTGATGAGCCCCGACCAAATCCGGGAACTGTCTCGTCTTACGGCGGCGGAATGGCAGATGCGGATGGGGACATGGACATCGAGAGCCGACGTCACGCTCTATACGGAATTCCAGTATCTCCTGACACGCGCGAGCCTGGCCTGGGTCGGAGTCCCTCTGCCTGAAGCGGACGCCCAAAGACGAACACGGAATATCGTGGCCCTCTTCGACCATGCGGGATCGGTGGGTGTCCGGCATCTGTGGTCGCGGTGGTCACGCAGACGTGCCGATCGCTGGCTTGCGAACCTGGTGGAGGAAGTCCGTTCCGGGCGGCTCCAATTGTCGAAGCATTCCGCTGCCCATGCCATTGCATGGCACCGCGATCCGGATGGGGAGCTGCTCCCACCTCGCATCGCCGCCGTCGAGTTGCTCAACGTCATCCGCCCGATCGTGGCGGTCTCGGTCTACATGGTATTCGTGGCGCACGCACTGCACATGCATCCGCATGTCCGGGACAAACTCCGCTCAGGCGATGATGACTACACCCACCTGTTCGTCCAGGAAGTGCGCCGATACTATCCGTTCTTCCCCGCTGTCGCTGCACGCACGCGACAAGCCTTCGAGTGGAACGGATACCGTTTTCCAAAGGACCACCGTGTACTGCTGGATCTGTTCGGCACCAATCATGACAGACGAACCTGGGAGAGGCCGGAGAAATTCGAACCTGATCGGTTTCGCCGATGGGACGGTGGCGAGTTTAACTTCATTCCGCAGGGCGGGGGAGACCACCCGATCCACCATCGCTGTCCCGGTGAGTGGATCACCATCGAACTCATGAAGCAGGCAACGGCGATGCTGACCCGCCAGATGGCGTATGACGTGCCGCAACAGGATTTGCGGATCGAGTGGTCGCGGATGCCTGCACTGCCACGAAGCCGCTTCGTGGTCAGCAATGTCATCCTCCGTGAGCAACCATGAACGACGCGCGTTCGCGTTGTACTCCAGCTCGAACGGAGCGGCAGTGGAGCCCGTGTTGCGACATGCATCAACGGGATTGAGCTACCGAGGTCGCGAACCCTCTGCTGCCGCTTCCTTGGGCTGCAGGCCAGACGCAGCCAGCAGAATGGCCGCACCGATTGTGATCCAGACATCTGCGAGATTGAACACGAAGGGTTCCCACTCACCGATCCGCAAGCTCAGGAAGTCGGTGACCGATCCGCGCGCGGTCCGGTCGAGAAGATTTCCCAGCGCCCCTGCAAGGATGAACGACAGCCCGACCCTTTGCCATCCCCGGGAACGGTGAAGCCAGATCGCCATCACTGCCGCGATGACACCTGTCACGGCAATGAGCAGGTATCTGCCGATATCGCTGTCGGACGAGAGCAGGCTGAACGAAACACCTGTGTTAAAGGTGAGCCGCAGAGGTATCAGCGGCAAAAACTCGATCGGAGGACCGTAGGCTACCAGGCTGGCGCGTGCCCAGGCCTTGGAGCCGATGTCGAGCGCGGCACCACATGACACCAGGAAGATCGACGCGAATGCCGCCTTCAAGCCTTCGCCTCCGAGAGATCCTGCCGCGCATCCCGGATGATCGCCCAGGCCGACTGGAGAAACAGGCCCGCGACCGCGAAAGCGACAACGAGATCCGGCCACTGCGAACCGGTCCACCACACAAGCCCGGCCGCTATTATCACCGCCAGGTTTCCGACAGCATCGTTGCGTGAGAAGAGCCAGACCGCCCGCATGTTGGCGTCGCCCTTTCGGTGAGGGATGAGCACCACGGCTGAAAGGACGTTGACGACGAAGGCGATGGTTGCGAATCCAGCCATTGTCAGAGATTCTGGCTGATGCTCGACGAATACCCTGTATATCGTCGAAGCCACCACCCCGAGGCCGAGCACGCCAAGGAACAGTCCCTGCAGAAGCGCAGCCTTCGCGCGGGCGGCAAGACCCCATCCCACAGCCATCAATCCCAGAAATGAGATCAATCCGTCGCCGAGGAAGTCGAGAGAATCTGCTTGCAGGGCCTGCGAACCCGCAATGAAGCTACCAGCTATCTCGACGACCCCGTAGCTGACGTTCAAAAGCACGACGATCCAAAGCGCGCGCTTGTAGGCAGGCGTCACGTGGGACAGGTCTGGAATATGATCGTCGTCATCGTCCGCCACCTCCTCACTCGCTGAACCAATCCGGACGAGGTGGTATCCAAGCCCGGTTACGACATCCTCCATGACGGCCAGCCGGGTCGCGGGTTCGTCCACCTTGAGCGTCATGACCTGCGACGCGATGGACACTTTCACATCCTCCACGCCATCGATCTTCCTGACCGCCCCCTCGATCTTCGCGGCGCAGGAGGAACAGTCCATTCCGCCCACGCGATAGCGCACTGTTTCAGCAGACGTCATTCCGAAAGCCTCGATTTCGACATTCGTGAATGCTACAACCTGTAGCGACTACAGGAGCAAGTGGAAAATGCAGATCGGTGACCTCTCCGTGAGAAGCGGCGTGAAGATCGAAACCATCCGCTATTATGAACGCGTTGGACTTCTGCCTCGGCCTGACAGGCTCGCCAGCGGACGTCGCGTCTATGCAGAGGAGGACGTCCGGCGGCTTGGTTTCGTCCGCCACGCGCGGGACATGGGGTTCGACCTCTCTTCAGTGCGCGTTCTTCTTTCTCTCAAGGAGAAGCCGGATGAATCCTGCAGCGAGGCGATCCGCATCGCCCAGGCGCAGCTCGACGGGGTCGAGGAGCGGATGGCGCGACTGGCGGATCTCAGGACAGATCTGAAGCGGATGATCGCGGAGTGCGATGGAAGGCAGGTCGCCGACTGCCGGATAATCGGCACTATCGCGGGATAGCTGGATTTGCGCGCCGGCCGTCCGGGGCAATCAGATGTTTAGTCGTGATCCGTCGCGCACATGTCATGGTTCGCCAGCGCCCGGATCACGTAGCAGTCGCGCACCTGGTTCGACTGGCAATGGGTGGAGATACGCTCAAGTTCGGCTTCGAGCTTCTTCAACCGCTCGATCTTCTGGCGGACTGTCACGAGTTGTTCCGCGGCAATCCTGTCAGCCTCCTCGCATGGCTTCTCGGGATGCTGGCTGAGATCGATCAGCTCTCGGATCGCTTCGATCGTCAGGCCGAGATCGCGGGCATGCCGGATGAAGGAAAGCCGCTCCTGTTCGGGCCTGGAATAGCGACGCTGGTTGCCCTCGGATCGCTCCGGCGGCGACAAAAGCCCCATCTGCTCGTAGTACCGGATGGTCGGCACTTTCACGCCGGTTGTCTTCGACAGGTCTCCGATAGTCAGCATGGAACTCGTTCCTTCAGGCGGCGTGGGCGACATGCGCCGACGCGGCAAAATCCGCCCCGTCCCGCCGACTGAATCCATCAGGAACAGAACGCGACCTGGCAACTG
This sequence comes from Rhizobium skierniewicense, assembly GCF_014196515.1. GTDB lineage: Bacteria > Pseudomonadota > Alphaproteobacteria > Rhizobiales > Rhizobiaceae > Agrobacterium > Agrobacterium skierniewicense. The sequence goes on from NZ_JACIDV010000011.1 coordinate 105,050, forward strand.
TGACGCAGATGTGAGGATTTCTGACGACAAATCAAGTGACTTCTCAGTGCCCGGTGCAGCGGTGCCGCTCGCGGTATGCGACTAGAGGCGTGATGGCGGCTCATAGTCAAGCTTCCGCATGCGCCAGTCCCTCAGCCACAGGAAGGATTCAATTCCGATGCCGACACCCAGGGCAACGGACGCGACCGCGCCTACGGAGGCCTCAAGCAGATTGTGCCCGCCCACCCAGCAGACGAACGCGAACGCGAGCTTCATCAGGCCGAAGCCAGCCGCTGAGAACAAGGTGATCCAGCAGGCAGCGCGGGCGAAGTTCGTAACCGGGGATCTCATCAGGCGCAAACTACGGCTCTGAGAGCCGAATCGCAAGTCAAGTTGTCGTGCAGGGTTCCACCATGCTCTACGATGCATATTCTGAAACAAATCTCTTGCACCTGAAGTAACTAGAGGTCCTATGATGCCGCCGAATCGCTCACGAGTATGTGGTTTCCCGCATTTTCACCTGATCGTATAAGCCGAGTTAACGGGGAAGTAAGTCCTTCCCTAGACTTGTTGGACGCAACCCGATGGACCAGGACAGCAGAAACGCCGCATGACTTCGACATCAACCATGAGCTGGTCACCTAAAAAGGGTCGCATCAGCACGTTTCTCGGCCGCTTGGCCGCAGTCGCCCTACTTGGAGCGGCCTTGACGGGTTGCGTTGCCGCCGACATGGCACTTGACGACCTCCCCAGGGAAGCGCCCCAGATTCCGGCGAAGCTCGTTGCTGAGATGTCGAAAAAGGGAATGAAACCCGAAAGCCCTGTGCTCGTCAGGATATTCAAGCAGGAGAGTGAGCTTGAGATCTGGAAGATCAACGGGACCGGTCGTTATGCTTTGCTCAAGACCTACCCGATGTGCAGATGGTCCGGAAAGCTGGGACCAAAGACAGCCAACGGAGACCGTCAGGCACCGGAGGGGTTCTATCATGTGTCCAGAGGGATGCTGAACCCGAAATCCCAGTACTATGTGTCATTCAACCTCGGCTACCCGAACAGGCTGGAATCCGCACTCGGCTACACGGGAGAAGCGCTCATGGTCCATGGTGCCTGCTCTTCCTCCGGATGCTATGCGTTGACTGATCAGGGCGTCGGCGAGATCTACGCAGTCGTCTCCAAGGCCCTCTCGTCCGGACAGGATCGCTTCCAGGTCCAGGCCTATCCTTATCGCATGACTGCTGAAAACATGGCGCTGCACAAGGATGACGAGAACCTGCCGTTCTGGCGGACACTCAAGGAAGGCTACGATGCCTTCGAACTGACGAAGCAGCAGCCCAAGGTTTCAGTGTGCGGCCGCCGCTACATGTTCAATACCGAGTTTGTCGGGGGCGAACCGCGTGATCCTCTGGCCGCGTGCCCGGCTGTTTCGGCCCCACAGGATCCGCAGCTCGTAGCACGGATTGCAGCAGAGAAGATGAAAGTGGAAGCCGCAATGGCGGAGCGAGGATCTGCGGTATCGGCGTATGTCGACGGCGGAATGCATCCCAGCTTCCGCGCGCTTCTCAAGAAGGACGGCGCCGAGAAGCTTGCGGCCCGCATATCGGGGATAAACTATCCGGTCAGCAGGCCGGACGCAGCGCTGGCCGATCCCTTCAAGGAAATGCGGAAGCGTTCCAAGTCAGCGATGGCGACAGAGACGGGTGGAGATTGAACGTGGCCAAGCCTGATGAGCGGATGCGCAGGGTGAAACGCAACAACTGGATCATGCTCGCGATCCTTACGACATTCGTGGTGGCTGTTTTCTCCTACAGCTTCCTCCACATAGGTCGGGAGGCGAGGCCGGAGGGCACAGGCGCTTCAACCCCCGCTCGGCCGTGATCGGGTCGATGGATAGCAGCAAGGGGCTGCGAGCCGACATTCTGATCATCGGGGCAGGGCAGGCCGGGCTTGCCGCCGCCAGTGCTCTGAAGACGGCAGGGCTGAGCTTCCTGATTGTCGATGCTGGACAAGCGATCGGCGATAGCTGGAGGAACCGATATGACACCCTCACGCTCTTTACGCCGCGCCGCATCAGCGGTCTCCCTGGCATCCCCTTGATCGGTGATCCCGATGGCTATGCCGCCAAGGATGAATTCTCGGACTATCTTGAGCGGTACGCCGCGAGCAACGGCTACCCGACTATCAGGTCGACGAAGGTCGTCAGGCTCGAAAAGGTGGATGGGATATTCCTCGCTTATCTGGAGGGCGGCGGCCGCTTGATCAGTCAGGTGGTGATCGTCGCCACGGGTGCGTTTTCCACGCCCCGAACACCCGAAATCTCCTGTTCGCTCCCATCCGACATTCAACAGATGCACGTCGCGGATTTCCGCAATGCGGGCTCGATCACGAGTGGCCCCGTTCTGGTCGTTGGAGACGGCGCAAGCGGAAGGGACGTGGCGATGGAACTGGCGGCTTCGCATCGGACACTACTGGCACGCGGAAGAAAGCGGAAGCTGCTACCGGAGAAAGTTCTCGGGCGCAGTATATGGTGGTGGCTTGAGCGGCTCGGTTTTCTGCGGGCATCTGCGTACGGGCCGATCGGAAGACGGATGAGAAAAGCAGATCCATTTCCCACGCGCGGCAACGATGATGTTTCTCTCATCCGTAGCGGTGTGAGCCTCAAGTCCAGGCTCGTCGCCCTCGACGGTAGGCGGGCTAAATTCGAGGATGGGACGAGCGAGGACTTCGGTTCGATCATATGGGCGACAGGATATGCCGAAGACTTTCGCTGGATCGATATCGAAGGGGCGGTCGGCAGCCGACATGAAGCAATCAATCGCGAAGGCATTTCCCCCGTCGCGGGCCTGTACTACGTCGGGCGACCATGGCAGCGAAACCGTGCTTCCGGTCTTATCGCCGGTGTCGCAGATGATGCGGCATTCGTTGTCGACCATCTTCGCCGATTGCGTGCCCGCATGACGTAGAAAGGGCTAGGATTCGTCGACCACGTGGCCGATGACCTTCACGGCCGCTTCGCGACCATCCTCGACGGTCTCTATCTCCAGGGTGCAGTGACCGATCCCGTGCTTGTCCAAGAGCATCTTGCGCACGGCGCGCTTGACCCCGGCGATTTCTTCGAGAGACAGATCTTTGATTACGAGATGGGCTTCGAGAGCATTGTGTCCTTCGTCGACAGGCCAGATGTGGACGTGGTGCACGTCATTCACCCCGTCGACGGAGCGCATGTCCGCGACGACCTTCTTCACATCGACCCCCTCTGGTGTCGCCATCATCAGGAGGCGTATCGATCCACCGATCTCTGTGAAAGCCTGCCATAGAATGTAGCCTGCGATCATGAGGGTGATCGCCGGGTCGATCCAGGTCCAGCCATAGATGATAACGAGTGTGCCAGCGATGATGACACCCACGGATCCGAGCGCGTCCGAGACATTGTGCAGGAACGCTGCGCGGATGTTCATGCTGGTCTTCGAAAGGGCGTAGGTAAGCATGGCCGTGACCACGTCGATCACGAGTGCGATGCTCGCGATGATGACGACAGTCCATCCCTCGATCGGTTCCGGTGTAATGAACCGCAAGACGGCCTCGTAGACGAGATAGATGCCGATGACGATGAGCGTGGTGTAGTTGATCAGCGCCGCTACGATCTCTGCCCGGACGTAGCCGAACGTCATCGTGTCATCGGCAGGACGGCGTGCGATCCTGCGCGCGCCATAGGCGATCACGAGGGACGCAGCGTCGCTGAAATTGTGGATTGCATCCGCTATCAAAGACAGACTGCCGGAGACGATGCCTCCGGCTATCTGGGCAAACGTGAGAAGCACGTTCACGAGGATCGCCCACCAGATGCGCTTGTCGCCAGCGTCGGCTCCGTGATCGTGGTGATGTCCGCTCATGCGCTCAGGCTCCCATATCTCAAGTCAGGATTCAGGAACCTGTCTTGCTCGCATCGATTTCGGCCTTGACGAGGTTCAGGAGACCCTGGGGGCTGAATTCGGTAAGAGGCTTCCCGTTTACGAAGAATGTCGGTGTCTGTTTGACGTTGTTGGCTTTAACATCGGCCATGTCCTGAGCGAGAACTTTATCGACCGACGTCGATGCCGCGTCCTTGCGTCCCTGTTCGATATCCAGCCCTGCCGATGCAGCGATCTGCCACGCCTTCTCCAGATCCGGCTTTCCGTGATCAGCCCAGACAGGCTGCTGATCCAGTATTGCCTCGAGAACGGGCTGGAAGCGGTTCTGCTTGCGGGCGGCTTCGAGTATCCGCACGGCATCGTCGGATCCCTCATGGAACGCAGTGTAGCGCAACACGAGGCGGACGTCGGATCCCGTCTGCGCCATCATCTGCTTGACGATCGGATAGAAGGCCCGGCATGCCTCGCAGGACGGATCGAAGAACTCGACGATGGTGACGGGAGCGGACACCGGTCCCATGACAGGCGAATGCATCCTGACCAGGGTGTCGTTCCCCGACACGGCGACTGGTGCAGGTGCAGGAGTCGGCTCGGTGGAGTTGCCGCTATAGAGAGCAGCGCCTCCGGCGAATATGACGATAGCGGCCGAGGCCGATGCGAGGACGAGGGTGCGTCTGTTCATGCTGATGTTCTCCGGCGCACGATAAGAAGTAGGATGATGATTGCGGTGAATGCTGCAAGCGAGAGAAGGGGTATGGGAAGCGCCCCGAACAGGATCATCCCGTCGCCCGAGCAGGAGGGGCCCTGACCGCATGGTTTGATGGCGGTCGGGATGACCTTGAAATAGAGGAGATTGTGGAACGCAGCGATAAGCCATCCGATGGCGGCCAGCGGCGCTGCATAGAACCACGCCCGGCCATCCGACCGGAACGCTGCCACAGCCAGCAGGACAGCCAACGGAAACATGAAGGCGCGCTGGTGCCAGCAGAGGTCGCAAGGGGCCTGGCCCATGACTTCCCCGATGAACAGCGCACCCAAAGTCGAAGTCAGAGCGATCATCCAAGCCCCGAAGGTCGGTAGCCACGCCCTGTCTTCCGATTGCACTGTCGCCTCACGCATTCTCTGCCCTCAATGGATTCGCTCCCATTGTGAGACCTCTAGTAGCTTGAGGGTCAAGACCAGTTGCGGAAGAAACAGGTGTCCCGGCAAAAATCAAAACCTGGCTCGGTGCGTCACTTCAGCGCAGAGCCGACAAAGGATGTCAACAGGGTCTTGAACCTCAGGCTACTAGAGGGATTACGGCTTTCCCACGAATGATTCCCGATGACACGGGACGGCGGTGGGAGGTTTGATGAAAGGTGTGAGGATTTTCCGGATCGTGATCTGGTGCTTTGTCGTGGTGGTGGCAACAGGGCTGTTGATACTAGGCCGTGATCTGAATGTGCGTCCGGGTGATGTGGCGGATGCGTCGAACCCATCTTCTCCCGCCATCGGCAAGCCATTTCGCCTCGTTTCGCATAAGGGTCAGATAGTTGATAACGATGTTCTGGATGGCAAACCGTATCTGGCATTCTTCGGCTTCACGCACTGCCCGGACATCTGCCCCACGACGCTCTTCGAGCTGACCGACCTCATGGCAGAGCTCGGCTCTACTGCGGACAAGTTCAATGTCATCTTCATCAGCGTGGATCCCGAGCGTGACACCGAGACGATGCTGAATGGCTACATGACTTCTTTCGATCCGCGGATCATGGCGCTCAGGGGTACGCCCGAACAGACGGCCACCGCAGTGAAGGCATTCGCAGCCTACTCCCGCAAGGTGCCGACCGATGGCGGGAACTACACCATGGACCATACCGCGGGCGTCTATCTCATGGACGCAGACGGCAGCTTCAAAGGGACACTCGACATGCATGAGCCCCGCGAAGTCCGGCTGCAGAAGATCCGAAAACTCGTGGCGGGATCAGTCTGATCGGCCCGGATATTCACCGGGCCTACTTTCAATACTCAAAAGGATATCAAGTGCAGCCAGGAATTTTGACACGACGCGGATTCATGATGGGCGGGGCAGGGGCCGCAACGGTAGCTCTGACAGGCTGTTCCGCAACGACAGCCGAGAAGGAGCGCCCCGCAGTTGTTCCAGTCGAAAGTCCCGCTCTCGCAACGATATACGGCCCGGTGCCAGAAGAACAATTCCCGCTTCCTGCGATCCCCTACCAGAAGATCAGCAAGCGCTTCCACCGCCAGATGGTGAGCGATCCAACGGGTGAGCGGCCCGGCACACTGGTCGTCGATACGGCGAACTATTACCTGTACCTCACATACGAGGGCGCACAGGCGATGCGTTACGGTGTTGGTCTTGGTCGGCAGGGATTCGAATGGTCAGGACAGGGTGTCATCCAGTACAAGCGCCAGTGGCCGCGCTGGACGCCGCCTGACGAGATGGTCGCCCGGCAGCCTGAACTGGTGCCTTACAGCATCGCAAACGGCGGCATGGCCCCCGGCCTGAAGAATCCGCTTGGTGCGCGGGCGCTCTACATTTTCAAGAACGGCGAGGACACGCTGTACCGGATTCATGGTTCCCCAGAATGGAATAGCATCGGAAAATCCGTGTCGTCGGGTTGTGTGCGGATGATCAATCAGGATGTGGTAGACCTCTATGGCCGGGTACCGGACAAGGCTCCGATCGTCGTCACCAGTCTACCTCGGCTATCGGCGGTTTAGGTGCCGTCGAGCGGGTTCCGCACAGTCCTCACTTGACATGGCGACTCCATAACAGCCGACACAAGCCTTGAAATTTAAATGGTTATGGAATTGTTTAAATGCATGGAAGAAAAACGAGCCCTTGATGCATTTGCAGCCATCGCACAGGAAACACGGCTGCGGATCATTCGCCTGCTCGTTACGGTGGGCGCGGATGGAATGGCGGCGGGTGCGATAACGCAAGCCCTGGAGACCGCGTCGGCTCCCAGGGTTTCATTCCATCTCAACCACCTCGAACATGCTGGTCTGATTGAAAGCCGCCGCGAAGGCCGCAGCATCATCTACAGCGCGATCTTCCCGGCGCTTTCCGACCTCGTCGCATTCCTGATGAGGGATTGCTGTTCAGGTCATTGCGAAGTCTGTGATCGGGCGATCGATCTCTTCGCCAAATGCACCGGGCGACCGCAGAAGGTTGCCGAGCCCAAATCCATCGTATGCGAGTGAGAGAATGAGCGAACTGCGTGACATCCTGGAGACCCGGCAGATCGGCATCTATTTTGCAGCCGTGATTCTCGCCGCCACCGCCGCAGGCATCGTGTCCGGAACGACGTCACTGGAAGTGGCGATCAATCCCGCACTGGCCTTCATGCTCTTTGTCACCTTCCTCCAGGTTCCGCTCGCCGATCTCGGGAAGGCATTTCTACAGATACGGTTTCTAGGTGCTCTGCTCGTTACGAACTTCGTTGCCGTTCCGATCCTCGTGTTCGGTCTCATGCATTTTCTCCCGGCTGACCCGATGATCCGTATCGGGGCCCTTCTGGTGCTCCTCACACCATGCATCGACTACGTCGTGACTTTCGCGCATCTGGGACGGGCTGATGCGAGACTCCTTCTCGCTTCGACCCCGGTGCTCCTGATTGCGCAGATGGTCCTGCTTCCATTTTATCTCAAGGTATTTCTCGGCGACGAGGCTGGCAATCTCGTGCAGATCGAACCGTTCATCCACGCCCTCGTCTGGCTGATCGTGTTCCCACTGCTTGGGGCCGCGCTGATACAGTTTTCTGCTGCACGGCTCGGCTTAATGTCCAGGGTTTCGAGCGCGCTCGGACTGCTTCCCGTCCCAGCGACGGCTGCCGTGCTCTTCATCGTTGTTGCTGCAGTCGTTCCGCAGCTTGGTCTCGCTCTCGATGGAGCGCTGCAAGCATTGCCACTCTACATAGCTTTCGCGGTCATTGCCCCCTTCATCGGCTGGATGGTCGCCAGGAGTTTTCGCGTAGCGGTACCCGGTGCAAGGGCCATCGCGTTCAGTGCGTCCACCCGCAATTCGTTGGTGGTGCTTCCTCTGGCATTTGCGGTGCCGAATGCGATGCCGCTTCTGCCTGCCATCATCGTGACGCAGACGCTCGTCGAACTGGTTAGCGAGATGATCTACATCCGCGTGATCTCAAGGTTTGGATCGCAGAAGACCGAGATACAAGCCTAGAAGTTGACAGACACCAGTTACGTGCCGAGCGGTCATTTCTTCTTAAGACACGGAAACCGTGTCTCCCATCTATCCTCGTCATCACTGATCAGTTTCTCACATCCCATCGCCGCTACCCGGCGTAGCTTTGAAAATGTAGCGTTGGCACCGTGCGTCTTCATCAAGGCTGCTGCAGGAACTGTCACAGCACTGGACGTCGCTCTGGCGTCGGCCAAGAGCAAAGGCGTCTTCCGAAATGATGGAGTGTTACGGCCCGCGCTCATCCACCTGTGTTGACAAATCCAACACATCCATTATTCTGGATACATGGAAAATATTACTGCTATCGCCGCGCTTTCAGCGCTAGCCCAGAATACCCGGCTTGAGACCTTCCGCCTGCTGGTCAAACACGAACCGGAGGGCGTTCCAGCAGGTGAGCTCGCACGGCTGCTCGATGTTCCGCAGAACACCATGTCGGCCCATCTTGCAACGCTCTCTCGGGCAGGAGTGGTCATGAGCGAGAGGCAGAGCCGCTCAATTATCTACCGTGCAAATCTCGATGCTCTTCGTGACCTGACGCTGTTCCTGCTCAAGGATTGCTGCGGCGGCTCGGCCGAACTTTGCGCGCCCGTGATTGCCGAGCTGACGTCGTGCTGTAGTCCCGAGGCGAAGCCATGTTGAACCCTGTCAAACTCGAACAGGTATCGAATGACGACCGGGATCTCCACGAAGCGTTGGTCGCCGCTCATCTTCCGATCGACGACATCCGGGAGGAGGGCCGAACCTTCTACAGGGCGGTGTCTGGTTCCGCTGAGCTGGTCGGTTTCGCCGGGATTGAAGAGTGCGGGACAGATTTCCTCCTGCGTTCCATCGTCGTGCTCCCCAGCCACCGCGGTCAGAGGGTAGGACACGCCATCGTCGAGCAGACACTTAGAGATCTCAATGGCAACGGCGACATCTATCTTGCGACCACAACCGCTGCGCTCTTTTTCTCTACCATCGGGTTCGTTGAAATACCTCGGGAAAGCATCCCGCCCGGATTGCTTGCGACCCGTCAACTATCATCCATCTGCCCATCGTCGGCGACCATCATGAAGCTCAACAGGCCTCCGACCTAACACGGACAATGACCATGACTGAAAAGACCTACAACGTGCTGTTCCTCTGCACGGGCAATTCCGCTCGCTCTATTCTCGGCGAGTCCATCCTTAATCATGAAGGCAAAGGCCGTTTTCGGGCGTTTTCCGCCGGGAGCCACCCCAAGGGCGAGGTCAACCCGCATGCGCTGCGCGAACTGGAAGCGCTTGGCTATCCGTCCACGGGCTTTTCGTCGAAGAACTGGGATGTCTTCGCCGAGCCCGGCGCTCCCGAGATGGATTTCATCTTCACCGTCTGCGACAGCGCCGCAGGCGAGGCATGTCCCGTTTGGATCGGACATCCGATGACCGCGCACTGGGGTGTCGAAGACCCGGCCGCCGTCGAGGGCTCCGATATCGAGGTACAGCGCGCCTTCGCCCAGGCGGCAAGGTTTCTCAAGAACCGCATCGCCGCATTCCTCAGCCTGCCTATGGACTCGATCGACAGAATGGCGCTGGAACAGAAGCTCCATCAGATCGGTCGCATGGAAGGCTCGACCTCCACACAGGAGGAAGGTGCCTGATGTCCCTGTTCGAGCGCTACCTCACCATCTGGGTCTTCGTCTGCATCATCGTCGGCATCGCGTTGGGCCATCTGATGCCCGGCGTCTTCCAGACCATTGGTTCTGCCGAGATCGCCAAGGTCAATATTCCCGTAGCGATCCTCATCTGGCTGATGATCATTCCGATGCTACTGAAGATCGATTTCCGCTCGCTATCGAAGGTCGGTAGCTACTGGCGCGGGATCGGGGTCACCCTGTTCATCAACTGGGCCGTCAAGCCGTTCTCCATGGCGCTCCTAGGATGGCTGTTCGTCGGATGGCTGTTTCGTCCCTATCTGCCCGCCGACCAGATCGACTCCTACATCGCGGGCCTGATCATCCTTGCCGCAGCACCTTGTACTGCGATGGTGTTCGTCTGGAGCAACCTGACGAAAGGCGAACCATTGTTCACGCTATCGCAGGTCGCCCTCAACGATGCGATCATGATCGTCGCGTTCGCACCTGTCGTCGCACTGCTCCTCGGTCTCTCCGCAATCACGGTACCATGGGACACACTGGCGATTTCGGTCGCGCTCTACATCGTCGTCCCGGTCGTAATCGCGCAGGTGATCCGGGTCCGCCTAACGGCTGACAGCACAGATCGTGCGCTTGATGCTGTTCTCTCGAAACTCCAGCCGCTTTCGCTTATCGCGCTTCTGGCGACGCTGGTCCTGCTGTTCGGCTTCCAGGGTGAGCAGATCATTGCGCAACCGACGATCATCGCCCTGCTGGCCGTCCCGATCCTCATCCAGGTCTACTTCAATTCCGGGCTGGCCTACATCCTCAACAGGATGGCCGGGGAACGCCACTGCGTCGCCGGACCGTCGGCGCTGATCGGAGCCTCGAATTTCTTCGAACTGGCCGTCGCCGCCGCCATCTCGCTTTTCGGCTTCCAGTCGGGTGCTGCACTCGCGACCGTCGTCGGTGTTCTCATCGAAGTTCCGGTGATGCTCTCGGTCGTCTGGATCGTGAACCGTTCAAAGGGCTGGTACGAGGCTGCGCCAGCCGTCTCCCGAAACACCGACAAGACAAGGATTTGACCATGGATGTCACCATCTACCACAACCCCGACTGCGGGACATCACGCAACACGCTGGGCCTGATCCGCCACGCGGGGATCGAACCTGATGTCATCGAATATCTGAAGACGCCACCGTCGCGCGCGGACCTCGCGAAAATGATCTCGGATGCCGGGCTGACGGTCAGGCAGTCCATCCGTGAAAAGGGAACGCCCTACGCCGACCTTGGTCTGGACAACCCTGACCTGACTGACGACCAGTTGCTCGATGCTATGATCGAAACCCCCATCCTGATCAACCGCCCTTTCGTAATCACGCCGCTAGGCACCCGGCTTTCTCGTCCATCGGAAGTCGTGCTCGACGTCCTGCCTGCCGAGGCATTCAAAGGCCCCTTCATGAAGGAGGACGGCGAGCAGGTTCTAAACCAGGAAGGAAAGTGCATTGTCTGATACATTCCCCGCTCTTCACGATCAGCATCTTCAGTCGGTCGACATGGAATCCCTGCGACCTGCATTCTCGACGCACAAGCCCCGGATACTGATCCTCTATGGATCGCTTCGGGAGACCTCGTACAGCCGTCTCCTTGCCTTCGAAGTCCGTCGGCTTCTCGAGCGGCTGGGATGCGAAGTCCGGGTATTCGATCCGGCGGGTCTGCCGCTTCCGGACGAGGCGCCCGTCAGCCACCCGAAGGTTCAGGAACTCCGCGAAACGACCCAGTGGTCTGAAGGACACGTCTGGATCAGCCCGGAACGCCACGGTGCCTTGACCGGGATCATCAAGTCGCAGATCGACTGGATCCCGCTGGCGCTCGGTTCGGTGCGGCCGACGCAGGGCAAGACGCTGGCAGTAATGGAGGTCTCCGGCGGCAGCCAGTCTTTCAACGCCGTCAATCAGTTGCGCATCCTTGGCCGCTGGATGCGGATGATCACCATCCCCAACCAGTCGTCCGTTGCGAAGGCCTACCAGGAATTCGATGCAGAAGGCCGCATGAAGCCATCATCCTATTACGACCGCGTCGTCGATGTCTGCGAAGAGCTGGTGAAGTTCACAATCCTCACGCGCGAGGCCTCGTCCTACCTTACAAACCGCTACAGCGAACGGAAGGAGGATGCTGAGAAGCTGGAGCAGCGCGTGAGCCTCAAGTCCATATGACAGCAAGGCTTCCAATCGCGGCCATCCTGGCACTCGGTGTCACCCAGATCATCGGTTACGGCACCCTCTATTACAGCTTCAGCATCCTGGCGCCGGACATGGGTGCCAGCCTTGGCTGGTCGAAGGAGTGGGTTTTCGGCGCACTTTCAGTTGCCCTGCTGATTGGCGGGTTCACCGCGCCGTGGCTCGGCAGCCTGATTGACCGCGTCGGCGCGGGTGTGGTGATGACCATTGGCTCTGCCGTTGCCGCCGCCGCCTTGATCGCTTGCGCATATGCGCCCGGCAGAACCACCTATGTCGCCGCCCTAATTGGTATCGAGGTAGCCGCCAACCTTGTCCAGTACGGGGCCGCCTTTGCACTTTTGGTCCAGCTTCAGCCGACGGTGGCCCAGCGCAGCATCACCTATCTGACCCTGATCGCGGGTTTCGCCTCAACACTGTTCTGGCCGCTCACTTCGAGCCTGCACACGCACCTCTCGTGGCAGAACGTCTATCTGGTTTTTGCAGGACTCACTCTCCTAGTCTGCCTGCCGCTGCATGCGTGGCTGGCAACCGGGGTGACGCGTAGTCGCAAGCAGGCGATATCAACGCCGCCACAGCCGGTGATCGGCACGCTTCCACCGGATCACCGTCGCTCGGGGTTCCTGCTCATGACCACGGCCTTCGCCTTGCAATATCTCGCAGGCTCGGCCGTTCTGGTGCACATGGTGCCGCTTCTGGCCGGACTGGGGCTTGGCACTAGCGCCGCCATCGTCGGCACGCTGTTCGGCCCGTCTCAGGTCGCAAGCCGTCTGATCAACATGGTGTTCGGCACGCGACTCAATGCCCTGCATCTCGCCCTGATCTCAGCCGCGCTGATACCGGTCAGCGCGGTGATCCTGATCCTGAGTGCTCCCTCGATACCCGGTGCAATGGTTTTTGCCGTCATCTTCGGCATGGGCAACGGCCTGCTGAGCATCGTGTCGGGCACCCTGCCGCTGGCGCTGTTCGGCAGTGACGGCTACGGGAAGCTTCAGGGTAAGATGATGGCGGCCCGCCTGGTCGCTTCGGCACTAGCGCCCTTCGTGTTGGCCCTCACGATGGAGTGTTTCGGCATCCGTGTTTCGATTGGCGGGATCGTTGTCCTAGCGCTATTGGCAGTCGTTGCCTTTACAAATCTATTCCGCTTTCAACGAGAAGGTTGATCCCGCCGAAGCTAAATACTGAGTTGATGACGGCCCCAAAACGCGTACGACATCTATGTCGCCTTCGCGCCGATACTGTTGAAAAACTCCCCTGGGCATCGGTAAGGCCGCGCCTTGCCCGGATCGTCAGGTATAGTTTTCTGACTGTGCGGGAGAGATGAAACCACTTTGCGTCTGACGTGCTGGGGAGCGTGGCATGCGCAATATTATTTCAGGGGGCCCGAAGGAAAAACCGCCTGCTGGAGTTTTTCAACAGTATCCGCCAAGAGCCGTCACGTAGTAGCGGCTGCTTTGCGCCTAAAAGCGGTCATTGCGCCATTGACGGATTCCCGTGGGTTGTAGAAATAGGTCGCCGTCTTCAGCAATGCGATCTCCGTACTCCCGCTCGAGGTCCTTTGCGAGAATGAGCTCATCGCGCGTTGGATGCCAGGCGGCTCTCATCTAACTGCTTCCTCATCCAGTGCGACGGAGGTCGCAAATTCCAAACTAGGATCAAGTGGCGGCGCTTCGACCGTTGCCCGAGTCTCCGTTGCAAACATCATCGCCTGCCAGTCAATCTCCCACCCCCTCAGCGCCGACAACATCGCCAGACCCATCGCTTGCGCCACCGATGGCACGACCGCGTTTCCAATCTGGTCGGCCACTGGCCCGTGACCACCTACAAACTTCCATGTGTCCGGAAACCCCTGCAATCTCGCGCGCATGCGGTTCGTCAGCCCAGGCACGAATCCTTCACGAGAGCCTTCATCTTCCGTCGGCGCAGTCTTAGCCGGAGGAGCGTAACGAAGTCGCTGCCTTTCGGAACGAATTTTCTCTCCATGACGAGCGCTGCCCTGGTAGCCCCGGATGGTGTCTGACCGGTAGTCGCGGTCCTTCATAGACTGCAGCCAGGCTTCTGCGTCGGACCAGCCGTTTTCACCCATAAGGTCGGCGAGAACGACGCCCACGTTCGTAGTCAGCTCCGGAAACTTTCTCGGCATCCGGAAGGCGCCCACCAAATCTTTGCGCATTCCCACCATCATGATGCGGGACCGGCTCTGAGCGACGCCGTAGTCCTTCGCGTTGATCCGGTGGATTTCCGTCGAGTATCCTGCCTTCGAGAATTCGCGCAGGAGGAACGCGATGTAGTCCGCGTGGCGCGAATGCAGGATGCCCTCAACGTTCTCGAACAGGAATGCCTTGGGCGCTATCTCGCGTACAGCACGCACGCCTTCCATCATCAGGTCGTTCTCGTCGTGCCGCCCCTTCTTCTGGCCGACCGTGCTGAACGGGGTGCAGGGAAGCCCACCCGTCAGTAGGTCGATCCGCTGGTCGCGGTATTCCTTGAAGTCCACTTTGCGGATATCGGCTTGGATGACGTTCCAGTCCGGTCGATTGGCCCGCAGCGTGGCCACTGCAGTTTTGTTCATCTCGATCAGAGCGACGTGCTCGAATCCGGCGCGCTCCAAGCCAAGGGCCAGACCACCTGCACCCGCGCACAGCTCGACAACACGGGCACGGTAATGCCGCGGAGGAATTCCTGCAAACGGCTTGCGAGAAAGCCCTACGAAAGACATCCGGCTTTGCCCTGTCAAAGTCGACAGTACGCGCAATTCCATTGGCCCGATTTCATCAAGTCGACCGGCAGCTACGTCGCCAAGCATCTTGCGGGCCATCGCCATGCGATAAGACGGCGTCGCGGGTCGTAGCGAAGCGGGGGTGGGCTCCTTACCAAACAGAGTATCGCATTCAGCTTCGAGGACTTCTGCCTGATGGCGCAGGCTTGCATGAACGACAGGAGACTTCACACCGCCGGGTCGGAAATGCTGTCTTAGCTCTTCCACGAGGGAAGCGGTACGCACCTCGAAGGACGCAACCGCTGCCTTTGCCTGTCGGCGCACGGCCGCCGCGACTGCCCTCCTGTTCGCCGCTGTCAGCGCTTCGGCCGGTGTCAGCTTTGCGTCGGCCAACCGCTTCTTGATGAGGGCGACATCCTTCGTATCGATGCGAGCTCCGATCGCCATGCGCTCGAGGATTTCCTGCCGCGTGTCTTGGTCGGCGGCCACCAAGGACTTGATGACGGGAAACGACGCTCGAGACTTCCGGAGAACCTGCTCGGATCCCTTCAAGGATTTCGCGAATCCCATGTAGGTGGACAACTCGGCTGCAGGCAGATTACAGCGTGCCTTGAGGAACGCCTTCGCTTCCCCGGCGGGCACGACGTCCGTCAGCCTTTCGATCTCGACGGCCATCGCCAGCACGCGATCGGCCATCTGCTGCTGCAGCTCCGTTATCCGCCTGATCGCCGCGGAAAGCGCCTGTGCTTTCGGATCGATGTCTGCCATTGAGATGTCCCCATTTGGGACGTCCATACGACAACGAATCTTTCATCGCCGGTAATCGGATCGATAAAATGCAACCGATCTCAACGGGCTCGACGTGGTATGAACTCAAGAAATTCGAGAGGTGTCATATGGCAGTGATCGCTTACATTTAAGTGGCGGCATCAAAACCCGCGCCCCTTTTTTCAAGAAGTTGTGTCCCAAAGCGTAATCATTTCGATAATCATTTGTGATAGCGATGCCCGCGAAAGTAGAATTAGAGGCACGGTGACTGTGGCGGCATATGCAAGAGATCTGGGAACTTATGCGACGGCTGAAGAGAAGAAGTATCTCACGAAGAAAACGGTAGGCGGCGACAGCAGCAGAATTGGTTTGATATTCGAGGAGCGTGTCGCAGCGTTTAAAATCGTGGAGCAGGTGTCTCGTGTGAAAGCGAGAAGGCTGGAGGCAACCGATGTGAAGCTTTTGCTTCAGGCTAGGTCATTTGTTGACGACATCGCTTTTATCGTAAAGGATTCAGTGTTCTGGATCGAGGCTAAATCGGGCGAAGTCGGCTGGGGTTCCCTTGCTCAGGAGGTTGAAGCTGGTTCGACCACTAAACTCAAAAGGCCGAAACGAACCGTCGCTCAAAACTTTGCGAGCCAAATGCGGGTTGACGACAGCGCAGGTCGGTCGGCGCAATACGCGCTAGCCATTCCTTCTTACGAAAGGGGAGTTGAACTCGCCTCGAAGCGCACAGCTCTGGGGTTGGGAGCTGTCTGCATTTTCGTCTTGCCTAACAGCAACAATATTCAAGAAATCGAACAACTGCACCCAGGGTTCAGGGAGTGCTTGAGAAAGATCTGCCCACTCAGTGAATCGGATCGGGATCTAGAAAACGTTCTTTGGGCAATCATGACCAGTTTGCGCAAGCTTGACGCGGGGCAACTCACCGATCTCGCATCGCTCGCTGTCGATGCCGATGTCCATTTCAAAGGCGTTTTGTCGATGGGCCCTAATCGGCGCCTTCGCGAAGATGTTGAGCGTGTCCTCTACGCGATTGGTCAAAGTGAGGATTTCAAATTTGCGGTTTGCGGCTCCGTCTTACACTATGTCCACGAGGGGGACCATGGAACTGGAAAGTTTACCGTGGGGTCAGAGAGCGGTTACGCATTCGAGCAGGACGTCCTAGACATGTCATCCGCCTCGTTCGACAATTTGGTCCCGCTTCTAAGGAAAAAAAGGCGATGATGAGTGATTTCGATGAGGACGTCGAAGCTAAGCTTGCGGATCTTTGGCGGACCGGCAATGAGGCCTCACTCGGGCAGCCGTTGGCTGAACTATTCGCTGCGAAAGTCCGTTTGGCTACCGAGAGCGTTCGTGTCGTCTGTATCGCTAACGACATCCATCCTTACGGTGAGATGTTTCTGGAGAGGCTAGACCAACTAACCGAAGGCGAGGTTAGCCTTTCCTGCTATTGGAACGATTATATACCCGCTCCATCAGAGAGAAACCATTGGGGTCCAAACTTTCTTCCGGATCTTGCGCCGATCACGCATCAGTTTCACGACGAGAAGGGAATTCAAGTCGACCATATTGTAGTTTTTTCCACGGATATCGAGGAGGGGGCTACGGTCGCGGAAAATCTTTTGCGGACGCGGGAGATCGTAGACGCTGGGATGGCAACCGTGGTAGCGCTGACCGCGACGCAGGATGATCTGATCTCACTTATGGAGCAAATTCAGGCACGAGACAACGAGTTCGAACTACCGAACATACTTTTGGGCCTCAGTGATGGGCATAGAATGTCTCTCGCCTTCAGATCCTTGGCTCGTAGCTCGAATGATGAACCTCCCTATGGTGAGACTGACATCCCACAGTTTGTTGTGGAGAAGATGGAAGCCAAGACAGCTCGCCGCCTTGGCCTTTAACAGCCAGTGCGTTACCTTTCAGGCGTCAGAACGCACTACGCCGTAAAGCCAGGGAACGCCTCGACCTCGGAGCCGCCCAATGCGTCGCGAACCACAGATCAGAAGGCACCGACTGTTTGTTAAGTATTCCCCCAGCACTGCGACAAGCGGGACTGCTTCAAGCTGTCGCTTGATCTGAACAGCGACAGGCTGCAGAGTCCGACCCCTTGTCGGGCGCTCGAAATCAGCAGATCGAGGGTGCTGGCACCATGCGTGCGAAGGCGGTCCCGCCCTTTATACCACGACGCTTTTGCGATAAGATTACATCAGCGCCCCGGCAGGTAAATGCCGATGAAATTGAATTCGCTATTGACTTTCTTATTTTTGTTCATATTTTGTTCCGCATGATCAAGATGCTGAACATATCTCGAATAGGTTGAACGGGCAGGCCGCTCCGAAGCGGCGCAGGCAACGTTTATCTAATCGAGGGTGTTCATGATGAGCTATCCGCATTTTGATACGTCAGCGGCCCTGTATGCCGCTTTTGATGAAGCTTCTTCTAAACTCTTCTATCCTAAGGGCACTGTACGGTGCTCAGGCGACCCAATGTATCGGTCACGAGCAGCGAGAGACCTTGGCTGCGTTCTAGACGTCGATCCGGCT
This sequence comes from Rhizobium skierniewicense, assembly GCF_014196515.1. Classification (GTDB taxonomy): domain Bacteria; phylum Pseudomonadota; class Alphaproteobacteria; order Rhizobiales; family Rhizobiaceae; genus Agrobacterium; species Agrobacterium skierniewicense. The sequence goes on from NZ_JACIDV010000011.1 coordinate 123,008, forward strand.
GTCGTCGCCTGGCTCTGCCTGCCATTGGAGTTCGATACTGAACTCGGCCCCCACGTTCCCGACTTTTTTGTCAACTACGAGCGCGGCAAACCCTTTCTCCTCGACGCTGTCGAGGATGAGGAAAATCCTGCGATCAAGGAAGGCGCTGCCCTTGCCGGTTACCAGTATCGGGGCATCCCGCGAAAGGAGATCGAGGCGGGTTTTCGGCTTGCCAACGCCCGTGATCTCCTTCGCTACGCCCACTCCAGGACGCCTCTGAACGACAGGATCAGAATGCTGTCCGCGCTTGACGAGGCAGGCTCCCTGACTGTCGCAGAATGCCTGCATATTTTCACTGAAGTTAAGCCGATGACAGGCATCTCTTGGATGGCCCTCCATCAATTGATCGCGCTCGATCTCGACGAGAGGATGATCGACCCCGAGACGGTCATCCGTCGCTTTCAGCGCTAAGCGAGGTTGTAATGGAAAACTTCTCGAAACGTCGCCGCACGGTGACGCTTGAGCGCATGGCCTATGCGCTCACTCTCAAGTCGGCAGCACGGCTGGGCGGTGCCTTTAAAACAAATGAGATCGGTCGGCATATCGTGATTGTCCTACGGATCCCTTCTGGATCCGTACTTGACGAATATGTCGCCGCAGCAAGCCTTCTGACGAGCACCAATGAGAGCCTTTCCAGCTTTGAAATCTCGTCACCTAAACTCGGCACCAAAGGCGGTATTGATGGTGAACTGGTCAGCGGCCAATTGAAATCCAGGCGTTCTATCCTCATCATCTGGCCGTCGGAACATGGGTTGCCAAGAGAAATCGACCTGGCGGCCGACCGAGTTGTAGACGTCGGTGCGGTAAGACCATTCCATCTGGCTGCCGCCGCGAAGGAGTTCTCGGGCCAGAATGTCGATATGGCGGATGCGCGGAAGATGCTGGAGCATCCTCTTGCAGAAGTCTTTGCTGCCTTCAGGGCAGGAAGACCTGTCTCGGACGTTCTGGCGCGACTTGCCGCACTTAAGACAGATACGCAACCGCCTGTCGTGGAAACCTCGCCACCTCTCGATCATCTTGTAGGTTACGGTGACGCGAAGACTTGGGGACTGTCTCTGGCGAGAGACATCGCTGCGTGGAGAGACGGAAAGCTTGCCTGGTCAGACCTAGACCGGGGACTGCTCCTGAGCGGAGCGCCTGGAACAGGGAAGACGATGTTCGCCAGCGCGCTCGCGCGGTCGTGCGGTGCACATCTGGTCGCGACGTCGGTCGCGCGGTGGCAGGCGGCCGGGCATCTCGACGACACTTTGAAAGCGATGCGCAGAAGTTTCGATGAGGCGAAGGCACAGAAGCCAAGCATTTTGTTGGTCGACGAGTTCGACGGTATCGGCGATAGAGATAAGGTTGTCGGAACCGAACACGAAACCTATTGGAGACAGGTGATCAACTTCTTGCTCGAGTTGATCGACGGCCACGACAGGCTCGAAGGCGTCGTCGTCATCGGCGCCACCAATCATCCGGAAGCGATCGACGCCGCTCTCCTGCGGCCGGGGCGGCTTGACCGGCATATTCGTATTCCGCTGCCGGATGCAGAGGAGCGAAAACATCTCTCGCGTACTTATTTCGGTACCCAGTTGTCAGACCGCGAGGTGGACGCGATCGCTGCGGCGACCGTTGGGTTAACCGGTGCGCATTTCCAGACAGTCGGTCGAGACGCAAAGCGGCTTGCCCGTGCAGAGGGAAGGGCTGTTTCATATGCAGACGTGATGTCGGCTTTGCCACCAGCGAGAAAGATCACCGGGGGCGAGCGGAGGACGATCGCCATTCACGAGGCGGGACATGCGGTCGTGGGGGTTCGACTGGGCGTCGGATTGTTGGACACCGTCGCCGTACCCTGGGAGGCCCATGCCGGACAACCTTTAGGGTTTGCACATTTCGAGATCGAGGAAGACCAGCTTAGGGAGCGTCAAGGATGTCTTGATCAGATCGCCTTGCTGCTTGCAGGGAGAGCGGCGGAAGAGGTCATCCTTGGCACTGCGTTCGATGGCGCGGGTGATGCCGAGGGCTGCGACCTGCACATGGCAAGTGACCTTGCCACTAGGATGGAAGTTCAACTTGGGATGGGAGAGGGGCTTGGCTACTTCAATTTGAAATCCGTCGAGCAACGCGATCGTTTCCGACGAAACAATCCTGACGTCGCCGCCCGCATCGAGCGTGGCCTCAGTCGAGAAATGGAGCGCAGCCGGGAAATCGTGACGCGTTTCCGGGACGCCATCGAAAGGATCGCCGACGTTCTGGTGGAGAAGGCAATTATCGAGGGTGACGAAGTCAGGGCGATCATTCGGGAGACTTCAAGATGAGTGAGGGGATTCGACGTCGGCGTCGAATCGCAATTACGGTGGAAGCGGAACCGTGTCGTTGTTTCGCGGAGGATTTTCTGGGCGACCATCCATCTGATCGCTCTTCTCGGCACGAGTATTACAAGCAGATTGCTTGCGGGCATCGGGACGACTAATAACTGGTGAGGCTCAAGGGGAATCTAGATTTGTACAACTTACTGATGATGGGCGATGACAGTGAGTGGAACGTTACGGTCGGAGACGTCCACGAAGCGTCGTTTCCGCTTGCTCGCTACCTCGAGTACACCGAAGCAAGCATCGAGGAGCGATTGAAGCCCATTACGGAGGAGGTCAAAGTTTTTCTCGGCCAATTGCCGGCTCTCTTCATGAGCGAACTACAGAACGACATTAGCGGTCGCTCGTACGTCAGAATTCGACTGGGTCAGGCATGGAATATCCGGATCGTCGGTGCCGACCTCATATATAATTTCTGCATAAATCAGTTGTTTGGCGAGCATACCATTGTTGACAGGAAAGCTTTTGAAAGCGTTTTTGCGTTTGGGAAGTGGGAGCTAAGTCGAACCCACTGGGCGGTGAAGGATCGAGACCTTCAAGCAACTCTCGCGATCGCCGGAGTTTCCCCTCAGGTAGGTCAGGCTGGTGGCCTGCCGATCACGACAGTTCCACCGCCGCCGCCAAGCCCGCTGTTGCCAGAAGACGAGGTGGCGCTGCCGATTATCGACAACTTGGTCGACTTCATGAACCATGTGTTGAGCCTTCCTTCGGCGCCGGATGACGAAATCTTCTATCGAGGCCACTCGGACAGACGTTACAAGCTAGTTCCCTCCCTTTTTCGCAAAAATGAAAATGGAGATTGGCGTTATAGGCATAAGGAAGAAACCATCGTCCGTGAGCTTCTTACTTCCCAGGCGACGGAGTTTGCAGCCGACGAATACATGCTCGACAAGCTTGTGAGGATGCAACACTACGGCCTGCCGACAAGGCTGCTCGACGTAACGTCGAATCCTTTGGTCGCCCTGTACTTCTGCTGCGCGGAGGATCGGCTAGATCAGCAAGGTAATCATCTCGATGGGGAAGTGATCGTGATGAGCACCAAAATTAGCGATGTCCGTTTCTTTGATTCCGATACAGTGAGCTGTGTGGCGAACATCTGCCTTCTCGCGGACAAGGAGAAGGAGCGAATGCATACCGGGGGAGACTGGGTCGCGTTCAACGAAACTGCCGAATGCAAGAAGCTCCTTCATTTCATCCGGCGCGAGAAACCGTACTTCGAAGCCAGACTTCAGCCTGCTGATCTCGAAAGGATCATGTTTGTACGAGGACGAAATACCAATGAGCGTATCACCTCGCAGTCAGGAGCCTTCTTGATGTTTGGCAAAGACTCAGTCCTTCCAGAAACTGGGTTCAGCTCCCTCGATGTCCAAAGGATAACCATTCGAAACAAGGCTGGTATCCTGCGAGACCTCGCCAAACTGAACATCAAATCCAGCACCATCTACCCTGGCATCGAGAAGACCTCAGCGGAGATTGCGAAAAAGCACGAACTCGCCATGGGCTGACCGGATCCGTATTCTGTAGGTGTGGACTTTCGAGCGTCTCTCTCTAGGTAAGAATATTTGCATAACGTCTTTGAGCTAGTGGTGGGAACTTTGGTACTACTGGTCAGATCTCGAGTCCGGAAGCTCGAAGTTGGAAGTCGTTCCTCACGGTGTCCGGGATGAAGTTTTCTCTGTTCAAGCCAGTACCAACACCGGATCGAACGGCAGGATTTCCTCCGACGCCTGGCACGGAAAAGCCATCGCTATCGATGGTGTAGTCCCACGCGAGCGATACTATTCGACACCGCTCTGACAGGGACTCGGGCAATGCAGCCGCCAGTCGCAAGGGTACGCTCTCGTGGCACGAGCCGCATAGAATGTCGAGATAGTCTCCATTATCCATTTTTTCGTCGATTGCAGTGTGGACCATACAGGACTTTATCCTGGCGATCGTGCCAATATTGCTGACGGCAAAGAGGAGTTGGTACGGTGCTAACCATTCTTCCTGACGAAAGGCTTGGTAGATCGGCGAAACCTCTCGCTGCTTCGCTTCGTTGATAACTCTGCGCTGCGGCCAGATGCAGGAATACCGAACAAGGGCTCCGTTAAGCTCGAGCTCCCTGATTACTCCGGCCGCGAAGTTGTCGAAGTCCTCGACAGCAGAAACCACATGAAATCTATCCGGTACGCTTCTCTTACGCAGGTAATGAGCGGCAACGGCTCTTCCTGAGAGCCGCGCGTGACCGGCATACTTGTCACTATCTAGGTCTGCATATACGAGTTCATCAAGCAAGTTCCTGGTTGGCTCGTCGACCCAGTCCTCTATATAGCGGCTCGCTGCCATCCACCTGCCTCCAATCGTTCGACAATCTCATTGAATTCAAAAATCTGTTCGTCGAGCATCTTGATTAGTGTATCCACTGCGCTTTCTGAGGGAATCCGATATGTTCGCATGGCACCAGCGCCTTCGATACGCAGCAACTCGCCGACAATACGACCCTTACAGTTCCAGCAGGAAACCTCCAACGCCTCCTCAAGGGCATATAGCGACGCCGCACGTTTCAAGCGAGGTATAAAGTATTCTTTTCTTTTAGAGCATTTCAGCATATAATTGACGAAGGTCTCTTCGTAACGAGTTTTCCAATACTGGTAGTGAAAGGACTCATACGCAGTTTCTTGGTCAACCAACCGGCTTGATCCAGTTACTGTGGCAAAAGCGTCGAAAATATCTTCGTTCCAATCCAGAAGCTCGTAAAATTCCTCTGAAGCGCAAAAGATTTCCGTGTCAATATCAGTGTGGCCGTCAGCCTCGACGCAGGAGTCCACGCTCCGTTTACGTTTTTCACTCTCAAGAACAATACGGTAACGCACGTCACGACCGATATTTTGGTCCATATCACGCTGGCGTTGAATGTCGTAGTTGACTTCGTACCACTCCAGGGCACCGCGTTTTAATTGCCCGAAGAAATGGTCGTAGACACCATTAAGATAGTAGTCATCAACCAAAGCAAGTGGCCTGTCCCAGAACGAGTATTTATCTAAGTCGGGTAGATCGTGGCCTTTCCGAAGCAAATCCATCAATGTCGCAACTTCGATGATAGTCCTGCACGTGCCGTATATGATCTCGTAGTCTCGCCCATCCTTATTGGCGTCAGCACCTGCGATCTTTTTCTTAAAGGTTTCGACCAAATCATCGCCACCGGAATCACGGATCATGTCAACGCTATAGTTGCCAATGTAGCTGACAGCAGGTTTACCCATTGATCGCTATTCCTCCCTTTTTGTTCTGGAGTAGCCTGCACGGAGTTAACATTGTGTTGTTCCGCCCAAACAGACCGGCCGACGAGGTGGATGCTGCCGTGACATCAATGGCGCCACGAACCGTGACGACACATGGCATCAACAGCCGCCAACGCTGGTATCTACGAGGCGATAGCAACCCACTGCTGCTAGAGTACCAAGAGAAGGACTCGATCCGTGGATTTTCGATGGTATATCCCAATGACGCTGATCCCGCGTATCGGGCTATGATCGGAAATAATGTTGCAACCCGGTCGGTTAAGTAATGGTCGGCCTCGTCCGCGCTGAAGTACCCGGTCCACACTTTGCCCGAGGTCGGGCCGACGTCAGGCGACGTGACCATTGGAAACTAAAGATACGGCTGAAACCATTTTCCTTGCTCTGTTCGGATCGCCGTCACTACCAGTTGACCTAGCCATTGAACGGCCCCAGATCCAAGATGTGTTGGCGGAGCTTATCGCAGGCTGGCGCAATTTGTGCCGCGGCGTCCCTTCCGTTCTCGAAGCGGTAGGGTATCGTAGTGATACCGCTCAGATCGCTTGGGAGCTTCACCTTCTCTTCACGTGGCTCCATAAGGATCGCGCGCTGTCGACCAAGCCGTCCCATGAACAGTCCCAGTTCGAAAACCACATTATCTCGCGGGCTCGGCCAATCCTTTCCTCTGCTTTCCGTGAGGTCGTCAGCGTGCGCGATTGCGACGGCAAAATCGGAGTCGTCGATTTCGGCTTCAAGGTTCGTCAGTGTGTAGTTCGCAACGCGAAACACCCCATCGGTCCAGATCGTGGTGATAAACGGGTCGTGTTCGAACGCGTTCCGAACAAGCCGAGCAACAGGCAGAGCTTCCGCAGAAGAAATAATGAAGACGCGGACCTTCTCGCGGAAGGTGCCGACGTGCTTATTTCTTTCGAGCAGGCGTCTCGATAGCGACCGCGCGATTTGCCGATACATGTCCGGATAAGTCTTCGCGAGGGTCGAGAACTGTTGTGCTGTAAGCTTTGCCACGACGGATCGATCCTCCGCAATCACCGTCGCCGAACGACGCTGCGTAGGTTCGATGGCAGCCATTTCGCCTACGTGCTCTCCTCTACCGCGAGCTCCAAGCCGTCGGCCATTGATATGTACGCTAAGCGAACCGGAGAAAACAAAGTAGATGTCGTCGTCTTCGCCATTCTGTTCGATGAGCGTGACGCCCGCATCAACCTCGAGCATCTCGGCGACTTCGGCCAACGCTTCGGCAAGCTGGACGTCACCGCGAACGATAGTTTGAGCGCCGAAGGATTCAATCCGCAAATCCTTCCCTTCGTCTCCCATGAAACGTTCAAGCATTTTACTCAAGTGATTGTTCTCCAGTAAGTGGTCGAATAGACCTCATCGTTCTTGTGCTGCGTCCAGTTCCATTTCTTCCAGATGCTCTCCCTGATAGGTCCAAGCTTCTGGTTGTCGTTCAATAAGTCGAAGACCCTTTTCGTGATCCATGTCGGCTGATCCGCACTCAGGGCTGTCAGCTTTGCGGCTAGGTTCGCAGCGTTCCCAATCCAGACGATGTCGTTGTCACCACGAACGCCGGTTCGGGCGGCATAGATCTCAGAAGTGTCGATACCCACGACATGCCGGATTTTGAAATCGGTGCTCCATCCCTTCGCAATCTCTGCCTGGACGATGTTCTTGATCGCGTAGTTGATCTCAAGAGCACATGAGACGGCATCATTCGTCTGGCTTGTGGAGATGAAGATCCCCATCGCTCTATCGCCATCGTAGGACACGACGGAACCGCCATGGCGGCGGATCAATCTCGAGGTGGCGTAGAGAAATGCTTTGTAGACCTCTCCCGCGAACATCCAATGCTTCTTCTCGACGAGATCAGTTGAGCCGTCGAGGTCGGCATAGAGGATCGTTGCCCGTTGGAAGTGGATGGCGTCGTTCGAAAGTCTTAGGGCAGCAGGCTCCGGAACCGTCGTTCCGTCGCGCGCCGTCCACTTCTCTCCGAACGTCGTTCTTGCATTAGCCCGGATGTCTTCTGCGATCGTCATTCGAACTCTCCGTCATCAGGGAAGATGGGAAAACGCCCAGCGGGCTACCGCCAGCGAAGGAGGAATTCCCATGACTACGAAAGCCAGAAGGACAAGTGATGCGGCCCAGTTGAATAGCTTGAACTTTCGGTGGGCTATCGAAGCGTGGATCGCGGTCTGAACGGCGAGATCGTGCAGATATGTTTGGGAGGCCGAATCCCCGTTTTGCGGCTGATATTCCTTCTCCGCCATCAAAGGATAGTCCTTCGCTCCGCTATCCTTGATGTCGCCGAAATACAAAAGGTTCTTGCGATCATCGTCGCGCTTGTAGAAATGCTTCAGAAACCTCGGTAACAGAGAAATCAGGCAGGTTGCTGCTGCAAGAAATAGTAGGACCAGGGCGACGACCAGAGCGTTGCCATAGTTGAACGGAAGTTCCTCGGTGGACTTAAGCAGATTGATGAGAGCTCCGATCCAAACCGATGAAAAGGTGAGCAAAGCTGCGTTCTTGGTCTCGGCGAATTTGACGAAATCGATCATCCGTCCGTGATTGGCGGACATCAGCTTTTCGTAGGCTTCTTGCTGGTCGTTCTTCGCCATGGCTCAGAGTGTTTCCGTTTTTGGCATGGCGAGCGGGCAATCATCCATAGTCCCGCAGCAGGTCTGATTGATCGAGCGAAGATAGTCGTAGAAAGCCCTCTCTGACCGGTTCCATCCTTCGAGGTTGATGACAAGGTCGGCCAATTCATGCTTGTGACCGCTGCATGACGCTATCGGAAGCCGTAGACTGTCAGCGGCGTCGCACTTGCACCGCTGTCGTAACGACATCACACACTTCTCGTTCTTCAGAACTGTGAAAACTCGCCGACCGTCGCGAAGAAGCGCCAACCGGTTGGATCCCCGATTTTTTACCCGAAGGCGGTCGTCCCGCAGCGTGGCGAGAAATCGCGGCCCTAGGGCAGCCGCATTCTCTTCAGCAAGAGATTGGAACCTCGCCGCTGTCGAGCCGTGTGCACGAGCATCGCCCTTACCGGGCCATCGTCGGAGAGCCGACGCCGAGCGCTGTCGCAAGATGAACGTTAAAACTTTGCCCCACCACACTTCCGCATCTCCGGCACTCGTAATACCCGAAGGTTCAAGCTCTCCCCAGTAGAGGCAGAAAGAGCCGTCGCTGTTTATATGCCGCTCGGCGCAGAAGGTTGGGAGAAGGACTGGAACACGCTCCTTCACCGTGACCGTGTCCGCAACTCTCCTAACTTCGAGAACTATTTCAGGGACCGGAGCGCCTGATGGACTGGGTGGCCGGACACCATATACGGAGACCTCGCCCGCAGATGAAATCAAACGGGCGTGGTTTGCATGGGCTAGGCTGTTGAGATGATCGATCGGCGACAAGGCAGCCTCAATCGAACTTCATGTAAGGACGGAAGGGAACCTCGGCAGCTTGGACGATCGCAGGGCTGCTTGTCGCATATACAGACGCCCGCGCAACCTTGGCGACGGCATTGTTTTCGGCAGCCAAGGATTCCAGAGCTACATCGTAGGTAAGGTTTGCGATCCGGCGCGTTGTTCCGAAAAGCTTCCGGACAGATGCGGGGCCGTCGTCGTACGCTCTCTGGCCAATCGCTGTCTGCTGCCCGTCGCAGCGTTTCTGCTCTTTTTCCGAATCAAGTACTGATCTGCCTGTCGAGCAGCGATTGCGTTTGCCCTGCATGCCCAGACGCGTAATTGCAGAAGGTCCAAACTCGAAACCCACAGCGAGGCCAAGATCATCAGTGTCGACGCCGTTTGCCTCAAGCCGTTCGAGCGCGAGATCGAAGCTGCTGCGAAGAGCGCCGGCACAGAGGACCGAGGTAGACACGGTTTCGTCGGTATCGGTGTTGTGGGCCGTTCCTTCAAGGATATGACCGTGGATGCAATCGCCGATGAAGCGAATCCGCCGGCCGGAGAAGTCCGCGCTGATGACCCTGTCCAGTTCGGCACGAATGACGTGGAGGCATCGGACCACATCCTCAGGGTCGTCGTCGATATGAGCGTTCACGTAAGCGGTGAAATTGTCGACGTCGGCATAGACGGAAACCATTTCCATCCGCCTGGAGTTGCCCGGTGTGAGAACGGAAATGTCCAGGTTCTTAAGGGGCGGCGTTGTACGCGAGAACGCGAATGCCCCAATGGGATTCGCCTTGTTGTCACTCCGCCAGTCAGCAACGATCTTATCTTTGCTGAGCCCGAGTTTCGCCGACTCCCCGCAGTCATTTATCTCCTCATCGGTCAACTTGGTTTTCGCTGGATCGTTCGCGGCATCGAGATCGATCGCTTGACGGGCCTCGTTGCTCAAATAGATTCCGACAGCCTTGTTGTTTGAAGCCAGTTTCGCAGCAATGTTTGCGGGGCGGCCAAGGAAGAGGGGCTCACGATTGCCGCCGCGGCCATTGTTCACTGCAAGCGCGTTACCAGTATCGATGCCGACCCGCACTCGCGCATTTGGGATTTTCTCGTCGTCGTCGCCTGTCTCTGCGAGGACATCGACGATGAGCTTGGCGATCGCGACAGCCCGGTTTACGCGGTCGTCGGCAGAGTCCGTGCCATAAGGTTTGGCCACAACTGCGTGGAGACGTTGATTGTGGAAGTCGACACGAATGGCATTAGCCTCGGCGAGAATCCGGTGGACGGCGCGGTAGTGCAAATTCAGAAACCGCAGCGCTCGCTTGTGACACGTCTCACCTTCGGTCTCGGTCGACCAAAGCATGTCATCGAAGTTGACGATCTCTAAGTAGACGTGAACGCCATCCACGCGATAGGCCTTGTTCGTCGGGATCGACGTCAGCGACGTATCTCGTGTGTAGTCCAGAACCGTAACGGTCTTGACGTCTTCGATGCGTGCATCGATCGCTGCCTTTGCGCGATCATGCTTCCATGTATTAGCCATTTGCGTTTCAACTCCAAACTGATCCACGGAAGATGCTAATCCACCGATGCGATTGTTTCACTGTTTGTTCCTTGAGGCATTTCCCGGGCACTTTGCAGTGCCCGGAATCAGTCGAATCCTTGAGTTGGCCAATTTCAGGATCCAAAACGGCCAGTACTAGGGTCGTTTGGCCAGTATTAGGATTCGTTTCTCAATAGTGAGTGAAAAGAGTGTCCCGATCAAGAGCAACCGCTCGTCGCACCGCACGTGTCGCATTTCTCGCACGTGCCATTCCGCACCATCGTGAAGTTCTGGCACTCGCCGCACATGTTGCCCGTATACCCCTGGGCAATCGAGCGGATGCGGCGTTCGGCTTCTTTCTTTTTGGCTTCCGTCTTGGCAGAGGCTGCGTCTGCGGCTGCCTTGTCGGAGAAGAGGGCTGTCGCGGCCTGTTCGGATTCGGTGGCGAGGCCTTCTTCGATTTCGACGGCTTCCTTGGCGCGTTCCTCGTAGTCACGCTTGAAGGCGACGACTTCGGAGGTGGAGATGGCGACGGTTGGTTCCAGCTTGCGCACCGTGTTGCCGGAGATCTGCGTGACTGTGCCGGAGGCACGGGCAGGCGCTGCGGTTGCCGAACCCTTGGGCTCGGACGAGACGCGCTCGGGGGTGTTGGAGACGAGCGTTGGCTTGTAACCGCGGGTCCAGCCGGTGGAGACGAGGTTGGTCTTGCCCTCTTCGATGCCCTTGCCGAGTGCCGTCTGCGAGAAGTCGGACGTATCCACATGGGCCAGATCGTGACGGCCGAGGTAGGAGACGGCGAGTTCGCGGAACACGTAGTCGAGGATCGACGTTGCGTTCTTGATCGCATCGTTGCCGATAACCATGCCGGCTGGCTCGAACTTGGTGAAGGTGAAGGCCTCCACATATTCTTCCAGTGGCACGCCATATTGCAGGCCAAGCGAGATGGCGATGGCGAAGTTGTTCATCATCGCACGGAAGGCAGCGCCTTCCTTGTGCATGTCGATGAAGATTTCGCCGATGCGACCGTCACCGAATTCGCCGGTGCGCAGATAGACCTTGTGTCCACCGACGGCTGCCTTCTGGGTGTAACCCTGACGGCGGTTCGGCAGTTTTTCACGCTCGCGGCTGACACGCTCGACAACACGCTCGATGATCTTCTCGGTGATGGTGACGGCCTGGGCTGCCTGTGGCTGAGCGATCAGCTCTTCCAGTGCATCTTCCGAATCATCATCCTCGACCAGCGAAGCGTTGAGTGGCTGGGACAGCTTGGAACCATCGCGGTAAAGGGCGTTGGCCTTCAGCGCCAGCTTCCAGGACAGCATGTAGGCTGCACCGCAATCTTCCACCGTTGCATCGTTGGGCATGTTGATCGTCTTGGAGATCGCGCCGGAGATGAAGGGCTGTGCCGCCGCCATCATGCGGATGTGGCTTTCGACCGAGAGGTAACGCTTGCCGATCTTGCCGCAAGGGTTGGCGCAATCGAAGACGGGCAGGTGCTCGTCCTTCAGGAATGGTGCGCCTTCCAGCGTCATCGCGCCGCAAACATGCACATTGGCCGCTTCGATGTCCTTCTTGGCAAAGCCGAGATGTTCCAAAAGGTTGAAGCTCATGTCGGAAAGCTGCTCGTCGGAGACCTTCAGCGTGTCCTTCAGGAAGTCGGCACCGAGTGTCCACTGGTTGAAGACGAACTTGATGTCGAAGGCAGACTTCAGCGCGCCGTTGACGGCTTCGATCTTCTCATCGGTAAAGCCCTTGGCTTTCAGGCTGCCGGGGTTGATGGCCGGTGCCTGGTTGAGATTGCTGTGGCCGATGGCGTAGGCTTCGATTTCGGCAATCTGGCTTTCCGAGTAACCGAGCGAACGCAGGGATTCAGGAACGGCACGGTTGATGATCTTGAAATAACCGCCACCGGCCAGCTTCTTGAACTTCACCAGTGCGAAGTCAGGCTCGATACCGGTCGTGTCGCAATCCATGACGAGGCCGATCGTGCCGGTCGGCGCAATCACGGTCGTCTGGGCGTTGCGGTAGCCGTGCTGTTCGCCAAGCTCCAGCGCCTTGTCCCATGCGGCAACGGCGTGGGTGATGAGGTCTGCATCCGTGCAATCGGCATGGATGAGCGGAACCGGGTTTACCGACAGGCCTTCGTAACCATAGGCCAGGCCCTGGGCTGCGCGGCGGTGGTTGCGGATGACCCGCAGCATGTTATCGCGGTTGGGTGCAAAACCGGGGAACGGGCCAAGCTCGCCTGCCATTTCGGCAGATGTTGCATAGGACACGCCGGTCATGATGGCGGTGAGAGCACCGGCAATCGCGCGGCCTTCGTCGCTGTCATACGGAATGCCCGACGACATCAGCAGGCCGCCGATATTGGCATAGCCGAGGCCGAGCGTGCGGTATTCGTAGGAGCGTTCGGCAATGGCCTTGGATGGGAACTGCGCCATCATGACGGAGACTTCGAGAACGACGGTCCACAGGCGAACGGCGTGTTCGTAATCGGCAATGTCGATGTTCTTGGTCTTGGCGTCCTTGAACTGAAGCAGGTTCAGCGAGGCAAGGTTGCAGGCCGTGTCATCCAGGAACATGTATTCCGAGCAGGGGTTGGATGCGCGGATGGGACCGGCGGCTGGCGATGTGTGCCAGTCGTTCATGGTGGTGTTGAAGTGCAGGCCCGGATCAGCCGATGCCCATGCGGCGTGGGAAATCTTTTCCCAAAGCGCGCGAGCCTTCAGGGTCTTCATGACCTTGCCGTCCTTGCGGGCGGTGAGGTTCCAGTCGCCGTCGTTTTCGACTGCGCGCAGGAAGTCATCCTTCAGCGACACGGAATTGTTGGAGTTCTGGCCAGACACCGTGAGGTAGGCTTCCGAATCCCAATCGGTGTCGTAGGTCTTGAATTCGATATCCTTGTAGCCCTGCTGGGCGAACTGGATGACGCGCTTGACGTAGTTTTCCGGCACCATGTCCTTCTTGGCAGCGCGGATTTCGCGCTTGAGGGCAGGGTTCTTGGCCGGGTCGAAGCAGTCGCCGTTATCCGCCTCGCAGTTGACGCAGGCCTTCATGATGGCCTTGAGGTGCTTGGCGACGATCTTGGAACCGGTCACAAGGGCCGCAACCTTCTGCTCCTCGTTCACCTTCCAGTCGATATAGGCTTCGATATCGGGGTGATCCGCATCGACAACGACCATCTTGGCGGCGCGGCGGGTCGTGCCGCCGGACTTGATGGCGCCCGCTGCGCGGTCACCGATCTTGAGGAAGCTCATGAGGCCGGAGGAGCGACCGCCGCCGGACAGCTTTTCGCCTTCGCCGCGCAGGTAGGAGAAGTTGGAGCCGGTGCCGGAGCCGTATTTGAACAGGCGCGCTTCACGCACCCAAAGATCCATGATGCCGCCTTCATTGACCAGATCGTCCTCGACGGACTGGATGAAGCAGGCATGCGGCTGCGGGTGTTCATAGGACGACTTGGATTTGGTCAGCTTGCCGGTGAAGGGATCGACGTAAAAATGGCCCTGACCCGGACCATCGATGCCATAGGCCCAATGCAGGCCGGTGTTGAACCACTGTGGAGAGTTTGGCGCAACGCGCTGCGTGGCCAGCATGTAGGCAAGCTCATCCTTGAAGGCGGACGCATCTTCTTCGGTCGAGAAATACTTGCCCTTCCAGCCCCAGTAAGCCCATGTACCGGCCAGACGGTCGAACACCTGACGTGCGTCGGTTTCAGAACCGTAACGCTCATCTTCGGGAATGTCCTTCATTGCCTTTTCGTCGGCAACGGAGCGCCAGAGGAAGGAAGGAACGTCGTTTTCCTCGACCTTCTTCAGGCGGGCAGGAACGCCTGCCTTGCGGAAATACTTCTGCGCCAGAACGTCGGTCGCGACCTGGGAGAACTGCGCGGGAACGTCGATATCCGCCAGTCTGAACACGACGGAGCCATCCGGGTTCTTGATTTCGCTGATACCCTTGCGGAAATCGATTTCCGCGTAGGCAGACTGGCCCGGCTTGGTAAAGCGGCGTTCAATGCGCATTGTTTTCGTCCTCGTCCTTTGGGCGCCCATGGGCAGGGCGCAAAAATCCGTCCTGGCTTCGCGCCTCGTACGCGCAGCCAGTTCATCGATTCGAATGGGATGTCATCCTTGGATGTAAACCCTGTATATCGTGGTGATTTCGGCTGCAAGCATACTATATATAGTATTAACAGTTTCTTGCCAACCAGATCCCGCATCATGTTTTCGGCGACGAAAGCCAGTTCACAGACAAATCCGTGCCCATCACCCCCTCATGGGTGAGAACGCAGACCAACGCGTGAACTGAAACTCAATGAATCAGAGTGGGGCACCCGATCCCGTTGCCGCTGCAACATAACAGCACCTTGGAAAAATGCAGTGATTCCGTCAAGGCCTAGTTTGAAAGGGTTTGTTAACTACCAGATATTGTGTATGAGCCTGTGGAAAACGGGGAAAGAAAAACCCTCTATAAATATCAGGCACTTGGAGGAAAGCCCTTTGTTGGCACACGTTTGTCCTTCCGTAACGTGAGGCCGGATTTCCGGGCCTTTTCAACACTGAGGCAAAAAGGCGACACTGTGAGTTTTCCACTGGCCAGGGATCAAAATACCCGAGAAAAATGAAGCCGGCACACCATCTATAGCGGCATCGCCAGTCAGGCTGGCTTTGCCTTTCTCTCCGGTAGCGTCATGGAAAAGACGCCGATGACGACAAGCACCAGGCCGATCCATGCGGTCGGCGGCAGGCTTTCGCCGAGAAAGATGACGCCGATGGCAACACCGATCGGCACACGCAAATAGGCTTGCGACGTTGTGCCGACCGAACCGAGCGTGCGGATCAACCGGTAATAGATCACGAAGGCGAGCGCCGTGGAGAAAACCGAAAGCGCCAGAAGCGCGAAGATCGACGTTGCCGATGGCGACAGCGTCCAGGGATGATCGATGATCAGGCTGAGCGGTGCCAAAAGCATGGCTCCGCATATCAGCGAACCGGCGGCAGGCATCATCGGATCGAGGTCCTTGAAGTTCTTGCCGAAGATGACTGCTCCGCCATAGCAGACGCTGGCGGCGATGACGGCAAGCTGCGCCAGAAGTTCCTTGCCGACACCGTTGAGCGCCTGCACGCCGACGATGAGCACAATGCCGCTGAAACCGGCGGCAATGCCTGCCATCTTGCGACCGCTGACGGGTTCATGGCGGATGAAAAGCACCGTCATCAGGAAGGCGAAGACCGGCGTCGTCGAGTTCAGAATGACCGCAAGGCCCGCATCTGTCGTGGTTTCGGCCCAGGCAATGAGGGTGAAGGGCACGGCGGTGTTGAGGCAGGCCTGAATGAAAAAGCGCCTCCAGGTGGTCGCATCCCTGGGCAGGCGCAGGCCGCGAATGCGCAGGACGATGAGAAGAACCGTTGCGGCCATCAGCGTTCGGGCCGCGATCAAGGTGATGGGCGGAATGGTGGCAACGCCGAGCTTGATGAAGGTGTAGGCTGAACCCCAGAGCGTGGCAAGCACGAGCAGAAGAGCCAGTTCTCTGGCGATGGTGTTGTTGGCGGTCATGCGTCTTTCCTTGCTGCACGTCTCATTGCGACCGGTATTCACCGCAACGGCTTCTCACGATGATGGAATCGATCGAGATCGTCTCATCAAAATCATGAATGGTTGGTCTTGATCTGCATCGGGCGTGCCGTGTGATGGCCACACCCACATCACGGCGCAGATGGTCTGAAAGATGCGAGACGTGTGATGGTTTTGGTCCATGACGCCAGCCAAAGCCGGACAGAGCTTTGACCAAGTCCGCGAAACGGACGTTTTTGAACGCGGTAGAAGCGGCTCGTTTTTTATTGTTTTCGTCGGCAGGCATAATCTCGTCCTTGGCTCGCAGGCATCTCTGGACGGTGCTAACCTCAAAAGCAGCATGGATGTTTCGGCCTTGGCCGAAGTGTGTGTGGCTGACAGGCGAAGACCAATCCATTAAAATGTCCGCATGACAAATTTCGCTTCCGGTACGTCCATCGCAGTCGTCGCCAGCCTTCTAGGAGACCCGGCCCGCGCCAACATGCTCTACGCCCTGATGGGTGGGCGGGCCCTGACGGCGGGCGAACTCGCTCGTCATGCGGGGGTGACGGCGCAGACGACAAGCGGCCATCTGTCGCGACTGGCGGATGCGCAGCTTCTGACGCTGGAGAAACAGGGCAGGCATCGCTACTATCGGCTGGCATCGCCAGAGGTGGCACAGGCTATCGATGCGCTGATGGTCGTCGCATCTGCCGGGCCTAAACGTCACCGTCCTGTCGGGCCTAAGGATGATGCGTTGCGCATGGCGCGAACCTGTTACGACCATATGGCCGGAAGGCTTGCCGTCAGCATTGCGGATGCGCTGTGTGAAAAGGCCTATGTCGTGCTGGCTGACGGTGCGGCGCTGGTAACGGAAGAGGGGCAGCGTTTCCTGTGCGATTTCGGCGTCTATCTGGCGTCGGGAAACGTATCAAGGCGACCACTCTGCCGAACCTGTCTCGACTGGAGCGAACGCCGCATGCATCTGGCCGGAAAGCTGGGCACGGGATTGCTCGACCGGTTGATGGCGCTGGGCTGGGTCGTGCGCATGCCGGAAACGCGTGCCTTGCGGGTGACGCAGGCGGCGGAGACGGGTTTGCGTGCCACCTTTGGGCTGTCGGCGGACTGGCGGGTGGCATCGCCCAATGAAATAAAAAATGACGGCTGAGAGAGCCGTCATTTCACGTTACTATCACATCAAAAAAATCAGCCCGGCGCGCCCTTGGCAATCGGCTCCTGATAGGTGAAGCCGAGATCCCATGGGAAATAGATCCATGTGTCTTGGCTGACTTCCGTGATGAACGTATCGATGGTGGGGACGCCTGATGGTTTGGCGTAGACGCAGGCGAAATGCGCTTTTGGCAGCATCTCACGCACTTCGAGCGCCGTCTTGCCGGTATCGGTCAGATCGTCGACGACCAGAATGCCTTGCCCGCCGTTTTCCATCAGTTCGGGCGCGATGCCCTTCAAAAGCAGCGTATCGCCCTGATTGACGTAATCATGCCGCGTGGCGATGCAGACCGTATCGATCAGACGGATGTTGAGTTCGCGCGAAATGATGGCGGCGGGTACAAGGCCACCGCGCGTGATGCAGACAATGGCTCTGAACTCCTGGTTCAGACCGGCCAGGCGCCATGCCAGTGCACGGGCATCACGGTGAAATTGATCCCAGGAAACGGGAAAGGCTTTATCGGGAAGGGACATGGGGTGTCTACCATCTGGTCAAAATTGTTGATGGCTTTGGCTAATAGCGGCAAGAATAGCTCAAAGGCAAGCTTTTCACGGTGTCTGTTGCGCGCTTTCTCGTCGTTTCGCTCAAAAGAGGCACGACGAAGTCTAAGGGTTTTTTTCGACAAACGCGCCGATGACACGGTTCCGGCCCGCGTCCTTTGCGGTGTAAAGAGCCGTATCGGCCCGGCGCAACAATTGCTGCAAACGTTCGTCTGTACCGGCTTGAATGACGCCGAAGCTGCAGGTGATACGACCGTGGGGCAATGGGTCGACATAGCTGGACTGAAAGGCCGCGCGCAGACGTTCCGCTATGCCAAGGGCCGCTTCGCCCGATGTGCGCGGCAGGACGATGCAGAATTCCTCGCCGCCGACCCGAGCCGCCAGATCATAGGGGCGCAACTGGTCTTTGACGATCTCGCCGACATTCATCAGGACGTTATCGCCGACATCGTGACCGAAATTGTCGTTGATGTTCTTGAATTTATCGAGATCGAACAGGATGATGGACAGCGGTTCATTGGAGCGCGCGGCCTGAGCCTGCAAGGCGGGCATCTGTTCGGTGAGCCAACGACGGTTGCCAAGGCCTGTCAGAAAGTCAGTGGTCGCCTGATGTTTGAGCTTCTTGGTCAGTTCCTCGACCTGCAACAGCATGGATTTCGTGGCTGCTGTTACGGTCGCGATCTCGTCATTTCCAGCGGAACAGAGCTTGAAGACACTCTTGTCCTGCGGGTATTTCTGGAGCGCTTCTGCCAGATGATGCAGAGGACGAATGAAGCGCCAGATGGCAAACAGGCAAAGAGCTGTTCCGAACAGCGTCGCACCCAGAATAAGACAGAAAATAGGCCATGCCGATGTGTCGAAGCCACTGACCAGGTGAACGATCAATGCGATCAACGGGACGTGCACGCTCAAAAATGAGACCAAAAAGATTTTCGCAATAAGGGAACGTCGAAGTCGGGTCATCGTCTGGCGTCTCTCAAGCTTCATCCTTCACCTGTGTTTGACGTCGGATCATTCATCGGGCGAGAATGAACCAACCGTAAAAAAAAGCAATAAAAAGGCAGTGTCATCTTATATTCGAATTTTATGGAGATATCGTTCAATTCAAAGTGTTACGAGCGCCCGTTCAGCTTGGATTTCCTGTTTTGCTGTCTCGACCTGTGTGACACTTCGTGTGTCAGTTCTGTAAAACGCGCATCAGCGGCCCCCGTTTCCCGGCGCTTTCGAATTATTGCGGCAAGAAAGGGCGCGTCAGGACTGAATTCCTCCGGTAGCCCTTCATGTTTTGGGGTGAGAACCACGCCCGGTGCCGCATATGGATCTAAATAAGTCTCTGTTTTGGCTGTGTATTTCATAATCTCTCAGTGCTTTCAACGAGGCTGTCATTTTTTTGTCAAAAGGCGCATTTTCCTGCTTGCGGTATCGAAAAGCTCTGACTATAAGGGCGCCACACGACATGTGTACGCGCCCTTCGTCTATCGGTTAGGACGTCAGATTTTCATTCTGAAAAGAGGGGTTCGACTCCCCTAGGGCGTACCATTCCACCTCAAGCTCCTTTATATTTCCCCTTATGAAATTGATGTGCGATTTCCGTGTTTGTTGTATTCGCATGGGGAGAAAATATGACTGCACGGATCATTCTGCTGGGCGGTGCGTCGCATGTGGGAAAATCCACGCTGGCGACCGACATGGCCCGGCATCTTGGCTGGCGCAAACTTTCCACCGATAGTCTTGCGAGGCATCCCGGTCGCCCCTGGCAGACCGCGCCGCACGTCGTGCCACCACATGTTGTCGAGCATTACCGCGATCTGAACATGGAAGCATTGATGCAATCGGTTCTGCGCCATTACCGCTCGATGTGGGGGACACATGTTCTGCCGTTGATCAAGCGGGAGGAAGGACTCGTCATGGAAGGTTCGGCCCTGCTGCCAGAGAGGATCGCGCCGATCGTTTCCACCCGTGTCCGGGCAGCATGGCTTGTGGCGTCCGATAGGGTGATCGAGCAGCGGATGAAAGTCGAGAGCGACTATGCGGCCCGCGACGAAGATGCACGGTTGCTGATCGATAAATTTCTGGCACGTGCCTTGGCATTCAATCGGTTCATCGCAGCCGAGGTCAACAGGTTCGATCTCGCGAAGATCGATGTCGATCTGGACACAGATGGTGAAGAGCTGTCGCTGCGGGTGCTCGAAACGCTTGATATCTCCGCCTGATTTATCGCTGGATACGGGTTTAGTCTCGCAGTTGACGGGGCTGTCGATCCGGGGATGGTAGGTCGGACATCTTGGAGGAGATATCCGTGACATCAGGCATACCGTTTTCTCTCGTCGGCATCGACCACGTCGTTCTGCTGGTCGATGATATGGACAAGGCGCTGCGCTTCTATCATGACGTCATGGGATGCCGTGCGGGCTATACGTATCCGGCGCTGGGCATGGAGCAGGTGTGGTGCGGGGCGTCGCTCATCGTCTTATGGGATACGACGCATCCCGGTGGACAGAAGGCAGCACCGCCGGTGGCGGGAGGGCGCAATGTCGACCACATCTGCATCGCGACCGGTCCTTTCGAGCACGATGCGTTGCGCGCGCATCTTGAACGCCACGGCGTTGCCATTCACCGCGAGGCGATGCATGGCGGGGCGAGGGGCATGGGCCACTCTTTCTATATATACGACCCCTTCGGCAACATGCTGGAGATCAAGGGACCGGCGGAATATCCCGATGGGCGATCTGCAACGGGGTGAGCGGGTAGGCCTACACGGTTTCATGATCAGGGGCGGATGCAACCGGCAAGCTCAACAGGCGTTGTTCTGCACAACAGAGTTAACGGAGCATTAACCATGACCAGTTTCCTACGCCCGCTTGCTGCCACCCTTGCCTTTTGCGGGCTCAGCGCCTGCCTCATCGAAGAGGCGAAAGCCGAGACAGCGGTGGTGCCGACACAGATGTCGCATTATCAGGGCAAATGGCTGGAAATCGGTCGCACGCCGATGCGGCTGACGGATGGCTGCGTCGCAGGCTTCACGATCTACACCAAGGGTGATGCACCCAACCAGGTGAAGGTTGAGGATGGATGCTACGAAGGAACACCGCAGGGTGAGTTGAAGACCATCGAAGGTATCGGCACTCTGACCGATTACAAGGACACGAATGCCAAGCTGCGGGTTCGGTACCCGTTGTTGATCACCTTCAATTATTGGGTCCGCTACCAGGCGCCCGACCGAAGCTGGTTCATCAGCTCCAACCCGGACATGAGCAAACTCTGGATTTACGCACGCAGCGTCCCATCCAAAAGCAAGCTGGCGGTGATGGTGAAGAAGGCACAAGAGCTTGGCTACGATACGAACAAGCTCGAATTTCCAGAATTCTGATATTGACATCGATGTGAAAAAGCCCGCGGAGACGCGGGTTTTTTTGTGGGTGGTCGTCAGGGAAATCGCTCAAACGAAAATGCCCGCGTTTCCGCGGGCATCTGCTTCTGCTGAGATCTGAGCCTTATTCGATGATGGTTTTGCGGCGGCGATCCGTGTGGGCGGCACCGATGTTGCCACCGAAGAGGGCGGCGACGGCGCCGATCAGGAGCGCACCAAAGGCGACATAGGAGCCTGTGGAGACCGCAGTTGCCGTGGTCTGGGCTGCTTCGGTTGCGCGCTGCTTGGCCTGTTCAACGGCCTGCTTGTACTGTGCCTCATACTCCGTTACCTGCTGGCGAGCCTGGTCGACGGGGATACCCTGAGCACGGGCCAGAGCATCGGCGGCGCGGTTGCGGGCATCTTCGGCCTGCGCCTGGTCGCCAGTCAGTGCGGCGCGAACGGCGCTGACGGCTGCATCGCGCAGAGCCTGTGGGTCGTTACCGCCGCTGGCTTCACGAATCCGCTGTTCAATCGTGGCAACGGGATCTGTCGCACCGGCAAGCGATGGAGCGGCTGTCGAGGCCGCCGTCGCCAGAGTGGAACCTGCGCCGGAGAAGATGCTGGTGACGCCGGTGAATGCACCACCCAGCAGCGCGCCCACAGATGTCGTCAGCAGGTAAAAGACGACGAGCGTGGTGACGGCCCAGGATGTGAGACCGTGCAGAGCGCCGGTGGAGCGGACCGTGCGACCTGATAGGCGGCTGGCGACATAGGCACCCACGAAGGCTGCGATGATACCACTGACGATGACCCAGATGAGCGAGCCGGTGGAGAGCGATGTGGCGGTGGGAGTATCACTGTATGCGGGATCAATGACGCCCGCACCGATGGCCAGACCCAGGAGGTTGAGCAGCAGGTGAAGCGACAGGGCGATTGCCACGCCTGCGAAGACGCCGCCCCAGGACATATTCGATGTTGATTCCTGCAAGACAGGGGCGTGTACGCCCACTGCGGGTGCCGCGTATCTGGTCTGATCAGTCATTCTACTCTCCTGTAACACACGCGGTTGTCGCGTTCTGCCACTGAAACGGACAGATTATGTGTTGGTTCCGTGCTGAAACAGGAAAAGCTAATTGTTTTTTCAATAATTCATGAATTGGTTATAACGCAATAATTTCAACTATTTGTCGTTATTTTTGCTGTGACTTCATGATGCGTGAAAAAAAGCTTAGCGCGCAATGGATATTCGCAGCCGTCCGGCTGCATCCTGAATGTACTGCCAGGCGACGCGACCGGACCTGCCGCCGCGCGTCGTTGCCCATGCCAGAGCCTCATGGTGGAGTGTTTCCCGGGGCAGTCCGAGATCGAAATGGTCGGCATAGCCATCGATCATCGCGAGGTAATCGTCCTGGCTGCATTTGTGGAAACCGAGCCAAAGGCCGAAGCGATCCGAGAGCGATACTTTTTCCTCGACGGCCTCGGAAGGGTTGATGGCGGTGGATTGCTCGTTCTCCATCATGTGGCGGGGCAGGAGGTGGCGGCGGTTGGATGTGGCGTAGAACAGCACGTTGTCTGGCCTTCCTTCGATGCCGCCATCCAGCGCCGCTTTCAGCGATTTATAAGCAGTATCGTCATGGTCGAAGGAGAGGTCGTCGCAGAACAGGATGATGCGAACATCTGCGGTCTTCAAGATCTCCATGAGAGCCGGGAGCGTGTGGATATCCTCGCGGTGGACTTCGACCAGCTTGAGGGTGCCGCCGCTCGATGACTGCACGTCTTCGTGAACAGCTTTGACCAGCGACGACTTTCCCATGCCGCGCGCGCCCCACAGAAGAACATTGTTGGCGGCAAAGCCCTGCGCAAAACGCAGCGTGTTATCGTGAAGAATATCGCGCACGTGGTCGACGCCACGGATGAGCTGAAGTGCGACGCGGTTGGGTTTGGCGACCGGCTGGAGCCAGGCATTGGCGGGCACCCAGACGAAGCAATCGGCGCTGCCAAAGTCGTTGACGGCGGGGGCGGGGCCTGCGAGCCGCTCCAGCGCATCGGCCAGACGGCGGACTTCCGACAGCAACGCTGCATTTGTTTCTTCCGGTGTCATCTTGAAGTCTCCAGCGAAGGATTGTGCCTGCCATTGCCGTTGTATGGAGGCCGCACAACAGTAGAATTTCTGCGAGGTAGCATGGTGTTTATCGCACTGAAAGGTTATGAGGCGTGGAAACGGTACGGCGCAGCGTCTGTGTCTGTTGCATTCTAGGGGATCGCAACTATATTCCGGCGGCTTGAAAAGCCGGCGAGTGGCCAAGACTGCGCCTGATAATCTGAGGAGTTTTTAATGTTCATTACCCAAGCCTTTGCCCAGGATGCGGCTGGCACACCGTCTGCATTCGGGTCTGGCCTTGAAATGCTTTTTCTGTTCGCTCCGCTGATGGTGGTCTGGTACTTCTTCCTGATCCGTCCGCAGCGCGCGCAGTTGAAGAAGCGTCAGGAAACACTGACGGCTATTCGTCGTGGCGATCAGGTCGTTCTGGGCGGTGGTATCGTTGGCAAGGTGACCAAGGTCATCGACGACAACGAACTGGAAGTCGAAATTGCCGAAGGCGTCAAGGTTCGCGCATCGCGTACATACATCGCTGAAGTGCGCGTCAAGGGCGAGCCGGTCAAGACCGAAGCGCCTGCGAACGCGAAGTAAGTCCAAGACTGCGCAGTCCATAATAAGCAGGCTGCGGCTAACGCAGCCTGGGTTCTGACACCCAACCCTGACCGAGACCTCAATGCTTCATTTTTCCCGCTGGAAAACAGCCTTTATCTGGCTGGCCGTGCTGCTAAGCGTGTTTATCGCTTCTCCAAACCTGTTTACCGACAAGCAGCTGGAGGGCATGCCATCCTGGTACAAGGACAATAAGGTAACGCTCGGTCTCGACCTTCAGGGCGGTTCCCACATCATGCTCAAGATCGAGCGTTCCGACATTGTGAAGGAACGTCTCGAAACCATCGTGGGCGATGTGCGCACCCAGCTGCGTGATGCCAACATTCGCTACTCGGGCCTGACCGGCAACGGCCAGCTGGTGCAGGTTCGCATCACCGACCCGGCTCAGTACGAAGCCGCAAAAACCGCATTGCGCGATCTGACCTTGCCGATTTCGTCCGGCACGCTGGTCGGCACATCGATCACGGAAGTGACGACCAGCGACGCTGGCGACAACGTGCTGCGTCTCAACCTGACCGATGACGGCATCAATTACCGCATGTCATCGGCTGTTTCCCAGTCCATCGAAGTCGTTCGTCGCCGCGTGGATGAAGTCGGCACGACCGAACCCCTCATCCAGCGTCAGGGCACCGACCGCATCATCGTGCAGGTTCCTGGCTTGCAGGACCCGCAGCGCTTGAAGTCGCTGTTGAACCAGACCGCGAAGCTGTCATTCCGCATGGTCGATACGTCCATGCCGGTTCAGGAAGCGATGAACGGTCGCCCGCCTGCGACATCTGAAATTTTGTATTCGCAGGACGATCCACCGGTTCCCTATCTTGTCGAGCGTCGCGCTCTCGTATCCGGCGACAACCTTGTCGATTCGCAGGCGAGCTTCAACCAGCAGAACAACGAACCGGTCGTAACCTTCCGCTTCGATAGCCGTGGCGCACAGCGTTTCGCGCAGGCGACACAGCAGAACGTCGGCAAGCCGTTCGCCATCATTCTTGACAATCAGGTCATTTCCGCACCCGTCATCCGCGAGCCGATCATCGGCGGGTCGGGTCAGATCTCCGGCAATTTCTCGGTTCAGGGCGCAAACGACCTTGCTGTTCTGTTGCGCGCAGGCGCACTTCCGGCGACGCTGACCGTCGTTGAAGAACGCACCGTCGGCCCGAGCCTCGGCAGCGATTCCATCAATGCCGGACTGATAGCCAGTGGCATCGGTGGAGCGGCCGTCATCATCTTCATGTTCATCTTCTACGGCTTCTTCGGCCTGCTGGCGAACATAGCGCTCGTCGTCAATATCGTCATGCTGCTGGCGGTGCTCAGCGTGATCGGCTCGACGCTGACCTTGCCGGGTATTGCGGGTATCGTTCTGACCATCGGTATGGCGGTCGATTCCAACGTGCTGATCTATGAGCGAATTCGTGAAGAGGTGAGAAGCGGGAAACCGCTGATTTCTTCGCTGGAAGGCGGGTTTACGCGCGCTTTTGCCACGATCATGGATGCAAACGTCACAACGCTGATCGTCGCGGGCGTTCTGTTCTACATGGGAACGGGCCCGGTCAAGGGCTTTGCCGTGACGCTGGCCGTCGGTATCATCACCACCGTCTTCACGGCCTATACGCTGACGGCATGGATGTTCGGCGTCTGGGTTCGCCGCAGCCGTCCCAAGGCCTTGCCCAAGGGAATTCGCACGGCTGTTTTCGATGGCAAAGACATTCCCTTCATGCGCTACCGTCGCTATGTCTTTATCCTGAGCGGTCTGGTGATGCTGCTATGCGTCGGCGGTTTCGTGACCAAGGGCCTCAACCTTGGCATCGACTTCCAGGGCGGCTCCGTCATCGAGGTCAGGGCCAAGCAGGGTGATGCCGATATCGCCGACATCCGCGATCGCCTCAGCCAGTTGAACCTCGGTGAAATCCAGGCGCAGGGCTTTGGCACACCGCAGGACGTTCTGATCCGCATTCAGGCGCAGGACGGCGGCGAAAATGCCGAACAGTCCGCCATCACGCTGGTGCGTGGCGAACTTGAGGACCGGTACGATTTCCGCCGCGTGGAAGTGGTCGGTCCTGCCGTATCAGGCGATCTGACCTTTACGTCCACCATCGGTATCGCGCTCGCCATGGTCGCGATCATGGCCTACATATGGGTGCGGTTCGAATGGCAGTTCGCGCTGGGTGCCATTATTTCGATGGTGCATGACGTGGTCTTTACAATCGGTCTGTTCGTGTTCCTTGGCATCGAGTTCAATCTGACCAGTATCGCGGCGATCCTGACGATCATCGGCTACTCGCTCAACGATACGGTGGTCATCTACGACCGTATTCGCGAGAACCTGCGGCGATACAAGAAGATGCCGCTCTCGATGATCATCGACGTGTCGCTGAACCAGACGCTGTCGCGCACGATCCTGACGGGTCTGACCGTCATGCTGGCGCTTCTGTCGCTTTACCTGTTCGGCGGCGAAGTTATCCGGTCCTTCACCTTCGCGATGCTCTTCGGTGTTGGTATCGGCGTCTTCTCGTCGGTCTATATCGCAGCGCCGGTTCTGATCGCCTTCAAGCTTCGTCCCGGTGGCAATGACGCCGAAGACGAGAAGGCGGATGCCAAGGCCAACGCCATTGGCGGCAAGCCGGCCGTCTGATGGCCGCCGGTATCGAAATACGCCCGGCCCATTTTCCCGGCCGGGCGCCCATCGACGCTTATGGCAATGGCGGCTTTCGGTTTGCCGATATGTCGCATCGGGGCTCGCTGCTTTGCATTCCGTCCGGTATTCATGGTTGGGCTGTGGATGATCCGGCCAAGTTGAGCGTCGAGCACTTTTCCCAGATCATTGCCCAGGCCAGCGAAATCGAGTGCCTGCTCATCGGCACAGGCGATACGATGCGTGTCATTCCGAAAGAGCTGAAAGCGGCTTTGAGAGCGGCTGGCATCACCGTCGATCCGATGAGCACAGGAGCTGCGGTGCGAACCTACAACATCATGCTGTCGGAATCGCGTGCCGTGGCAGCGGCGCTGATTGCCGTGGAAGGCTGAAAGACCGAGATCGATGACAGAGCGGATGACAGATACGGACGCGTGCATGGCGATGTTGCGCGATACCGATCGTGATCGGTATCTGGCCTGCCTGTTGTCACCTGAGGACAAGCGCCCGGCGCTCGGCGCACTCTACGCCTTCAATGCCGAAATTGCCCGTATTCGCGATTCTGTGCGCGACCCTCTGCCCGGCGAGGTTCGGATGCAATGGTGGCGTGACCTTCTGGAAGGCAAGCCGCATGGTGAAAGCCTCGCCAACCCGGTTGCCGCAGCGCTGTTAAGTACCATCGACACGCACAAGCTGCCGCGCCAGACGTTGATCGACCTGATCGAAGCGCGGATATTCGATCTTTACGACGATCCTTTTGCGGATCGCAATGCGCTGGAAGGCTATGCCGGGGAAACGGCCTCGGCGCTGATCCAGCTTGCCAGCATCATTCTGTCTCCGTCCGATTCCGCCGAAGGTGCGCAGGCCGCCGGTCATGCCGGTGTGGCGCAGGCCATGGCGGGCATGTTGCTTCTGATGCCGCTGCATTTGAGGCGCGGGCAGGTCTATATACCCACCGATATGCTCTCGGCTGCAGGTCTCGACCGCGAGACGTTTCTGGAGGGAAAGGACACGGCGCGCATCGGCGCCGCTATCGAGATCTTTTGCGTGCACGCGCAAGATCATCTCGAAAAGGCGCGCCAGGAGCAGGTACCCAAAGCGGTCTTCCCAGCCTTCATCCCCGTTGGATTGGCCGGTGGCGCGATTGCCCGGGCGCGCAAGGCCGGGGCCGATCTGTTTGATCGCGACATCCAGCCATCACAGCTTCGCCGTCAGTGGCAGCTTGGCAAGGCGTCGTTTACCCGGCGCTTCTGATACCTGTCCATATTCGCGCAAGGCTTGGTGTCTATGCACCGGCATTGATTATAGGATGAGCCGGGACTCGCAAACAGGAGTGGCCGCATGGAGAGACATCGATGAACCCTGCACTCTGGATCGTCATTCTCTTTCCGCTTGGCATGCTGGGCTATTACCTGTTGCGCCTGAGACGCGATACCGATCGGGACGATGACCACGATACGGGCCAGGCGATCCTCGATTTTGCGCGCGCCTTTCCGACGGAAGCCATCCGCAGTCTGCATATGACCGCCGATGGCAATACCGTTTTCGTGCGTTTGCACGATAACAAGGCTGGCTTCATGCGCAACATGGGCAAGCACCACGCCTGCATGTTGATCAATCCCGAACGCATTACAGTCGAGCATCTGGAAACCGGCGACGGTTTCGTGGTGACCTTCCTCGACACGCCCAAATATAGCGGCGCCTACCGGTTCAAGACGGTGGGCGAGGCGGCGGAGGTGTCGCTGTGGCTGCTGGGAAGCTATCTGGAGGCAGCCGACATAGAACCGGCGGCAACTGTGCCGGATCAGGCCGCCGACGCATCCGGGACCAACGCATCGCCATCTGCCTCGACCTGAGCGAAGACAGGGGCGGGAACACCGAGCCACGATGCGCAATCGGTCAGGGCACGCCTGGCCATGAGATGCCGCTTCATGATCGTCTTGTCCTTGCCACGGAAACGCTTGACGCCTTCCGGCTTGACGATGGAGCCCGGTTCCAGTTCAGGGAAAAGCCCGAAATTGATGTTCATTGGCTGGAAAGAGCGCTTGCCCGCTTCCTCATCGGTCGACAGATGCCCGCCGGTGATGTGGTTGAGGAGCGACCCCAGTGCCGTCGTTGCTGGCGGCAGGCTGACCGGTTCACCCTTGCGCTCGGCACTGGCGAACCGGCCGGTCAGAAGACCGATGGACGCGCTTTCCACATAGCCTTCGCAGCCCGTGATCTGTCCTGCAAAACGCACCGAAGGGCGCGACTTCAGCCGTAGCGACGGATCGAGCAGGCGTGGCGAATCGATATAGGTGTTGCGGTGCAGGCCGCCCAGACGGGCAAATTCCGCATTTTCGAGGCCGGGGATCATGCGGAAGATATCGGCCTGCGTTCCGTATTTCAGCTTCGTCTGGAAGCCGACCATATTGTAGAGCGTGCCGAGCGCATTGTCCTGCCGAAGCTGGACGACGGCATAGGCCTTGACGGTGGGGTTGTGGGCGTTGGTGAGACCCATGGGCTTCATCGGGCCGTGGCGCAGCGTCTCGCGACCGCGCTCGGCCATGATCTCGATGGGCAGGCAGCCGTCGAAATAGGGCGTGCCCTCCCATTCCTTGAAGCCGACCGTATCGCCCGCGACGAGCGCATCGATGAAGGCGTTGTACTGGTCCTCATCCATCGGGCAGTTGATATAATCCTTGCCGTTGCCGCCGGGGCCGACCTTGTCGTAGCGCGACTGGTACCAGCAGACATCCATGTTGATGCTGTCGCGGTGAAGGATAGGCGCGATGGCATCGAAGAAGGCGAGCGCGTCCTCGCCTGTTTCCGCCTGAATGGAGGCGGCAAGTGCCGGCGAGGTGAGAGGGCCGGTGGCGATGATGGTGTTGTCCCATTCCTTCGGCGGCAGCCCGACGATTTCCTCGCGGATGATGGTGATCAGCGGGTGAGCCTCAAGCGCTGCCGTTACGGCTGCGGCAAAACCATCGCGGTCGACGGCGAGCGCGCTACCGGCCGGGACCTTGTGCTTGTCGGCGCAGGCGATGATGAGGGATCCCGCAAGGCGCATTTCCGCGTGGATGACACCGACGGCATTGGCTGTCGCGTCGTCCGAGCGGAATGAGTTCGAGCAGACGAGCTCGGCCAGCGAATCGCCCTTGTGGGCATCGGTGCCGCGCACGCCACGCATTTCGTGCAGGATGACGGGGACGCCCGCCTGCGCGATCTGCCATGCGGCCTCCGACCCGGCCAGGCCGCCGCCGATGATGTGAATGGGAGAAAAGGTCTTGTCTTGCATGGCGCACCCGCACCGCCATGCGGCACGCGGGTGCGCCAGGCGGACATATGTGTTTGATGTGGGAGCCTCAGATATTCTGGAGGCGAATTTGGTGCTGCAGTACCATGATAGGAGATCGCCGCCAAACTTTTTCGATCATGACGGGGGAGCGATGGGCGCTAAGCCCGGATAAGCGAAACCCGCCGAAACGTCGGCGGGTTGTAACTGTCTCTCTAAAATGCGATGCGTTCGCGCCCATGTCGTTTCGTCAGGAAACCTGATGTCCCAGACCTGCATCTCGCCCGGACGACAGGGCGGGGGTGGATTTTATCAAGACAGCGGACGGTCTTCCGCAAAACTTGCTTCGGAAACCTGCCCACTGGCCAGCGCAACAATTGCCAGCACGGCGTGTTTCCGATCCCAGCCAGCTCCCTCTGCCTTTTCAAGCAGGCCATTGATAGACGGCTCCAAGGCAAACTGGCACTCGGCCTGATAATCCATCGTATCGACCGAGAGCGACGGAGAATTGATCAAAGCGCGCATTCAGCACTCCATTTCTCGCTTAGCCCTGAGTATCATGTCAGGCTAGGCGTGCATTCACCAAATACGCCTGTCATCAGAATGACAACAGAACGTAATACGCAACGAATCCCCCAGCGCGGCGTAAACTCGTTTATATGCGTGAAGCTGTCAAGTTATACAGCTCGGTATAAGCGACATAACTTGGGGTGGTGAACTCAGCGTTGAATCTTCTGTTTTCAACGCATTGAGGCTGCTCAATCAGCGGAAATCCCGCTTCGGCTTCCGCCGCCAGATGAGCATCGCCATCAGAAACAGTGAAAACATGATGAACCAGGTCAGTGGAAACGCCAGGAACAGGGCGGCGTATCCACAGTTTTCTTCAACACACGCACCCAGAGCGCCCGCTTCCGCCATCATCGTGACGGTGAAGCCAGCGGCCAGACCTGTGGCGACAACCCCTGCAACAAGAATCAATATGTTCGTTACAACTCTCATCTGTCTCATTAAGTCGTAAAATGAGACGGCTTTACGGAGTAAACAAGATAAAGCTGATGTTTCGAAGAGGTGTTGCCAGTTTGCGACGCAGGACGCGAACCATAACGAATATGGATTGATGTGACATATTTTAAGGAGAATGGTGGGTGATGTAGGGCTCGAACCTACGACCCGCTGATTAAGAGTCAGCTGCTCTACCAACTGAGCTAATCACCCGCCGCCGCCGTGTCTGGCGGTGTGATTGGCCGTATAAAGAGGAACATTCTGATTGTCCAGCATGGAAATGAAATTTCTTCGATTTTCATCTTCGAAAAATCACGGCCATGCCGGAAAAGGCTGGAAACGCAGCTTTTTCAATCAGATTGTCTTTTTTCTCTCAGCGCCGGAAAGCTCTCGCGATGGCGATAAGAATGCACGCGCCGACAAAACCGGCGATGAGATATCCGATCCAGCCCGTCAGGACCACGCCGAAGACCGCAAGGATCGCGTTTGCGACGATGGCGCCGACGATCCCCAGAATGATGTTCATGAAAACACCCATATTGCTCTTCATGAACTGTTCGGCGAGCCAACCGGCGATGCCACCGATGATGATTGCGGCTATCCAGCCAATACCAGCAGATTCCATAATTTCCTCCTCGGTTACTGCATTAGCATATTTGGCGATTCTAATGGTTTCTTCAAGGTGCGCGACCGACGGCATTTTGAAAGGCGAGACGCTTGAAACCTTCGAGACGCCAATTACGTTGGCGCAGTGATTCGGAAAGAGTGAAGGGCATTCACAGATGATATTCTCCAGAGGGTCTGGGCGTTTACTGCCTGTCCTGTTTGCATTCATGGCGTTGTGGGCGCTTCCGGCACAAATCGTTTCGGCGCAAACGCCGCAGGCTGCCAGCGAAGACGCCGCATTGTCGGTTGCGCAGAAGGCAGAGGCACGCCTCGTCAAAGACAAGGCGACCCTGGCCGACATCACCGAGCAGATCGACAACAAGGGCAACGACGATATGAAGCTCGTCGACCTGAAGGGTAAGGCCGATGATCTGGCAGGCAACGCTGCCGCGACCGTCGGCCACCTGCGCGCCAGGCTGGACGAAATCAGCACGCGTATCACGTCGCTCGGGGAGCCGCCCAAGGAGGGCCAGCCGCCCGAAGCCAGCGTCGTGACCGACGAGCGCAACAAGCTGACTGCGGAAAAAGCGCAGATCAACGCCGTTCTGGGTGATGCTGAGAGCGTCTCGACCAGTGCCTCGCGACTTTCCAATACCATCACCAATCTTCGCCGTGAGCTTTTTGCCGCGACACTGTTCAAGCGCACGGAAATATCGCTGCCCGTTCTGGCGGAAGCGGGCACGGAGTTCGTCGGCGAAATTTCGTCACTCAGCAGTTCTCTGACCGGCTGGGCCATCTTCGTTTGGAACTACAAGCGGGTGTCGATGTTCGGCGCCGTTTCTCTTTCCGTCTTGGCTGCCTTGTTGTTTATGGTCGGCGGCTACCGCTTTCTGGGGCATCGGATGGAGCGGCGCGCGTTTTCGGGTGCGCCGACCTATCTGCGACGTCTGTCGGTTGCGTTTTGGTCTACCGTGGTGCAGTCGATGTCGGTGTTCCTGTTCGTATCGGTATCGGCATTCCTTCTCGATAATTTCGGGGTCTTGCGACCCGACATCGCGCCGATCGTCTTCGTGGCGATGTCAGTGGTCGCCTTCGTCTATTTCGTCTCAAGGCTGACCTACGCGATCTTTTCGCCGACGCAGCCCGAGTGGCGGCTGCTCAAGGTATCGACCCGGGGGGCGCATATTCTGTCGTCGGCCATGCTTGTCATGGCCCTGGTCAACGGCCTCGACTACCTGTTCAGCACGATCAGCGAGACGCTGAATTCGCCGCTCATTCTCACTGTCGCCAAAAGCTTCGTCGCCTCCATCATCATCGGCATCATTCTGTTTGCCCTGTCATTCGTGAAACCGTTGGCCAGCACGGATATCGAAGGAGACGGTCGCGATAAACGCATGCCGCGCTGGCTTTCGAGCCTGCTGCGCGTCGGCGGCCTTTTGCTGATCGGCGCGTGTCTCACCGGCTATGTCGGGCTTGCCCGGTTCCTGGCGACGCAGATCGTTTCGACGGGTGCCGTCCTGGCGACGGTGTATATCGGTATCCTCTCCGGCCGCGCCATTTCCAAGCAGGGCATCTTTGCCGAAACGCTGGTCGGGCGCTATCTGGGCAGACGTTTTGGCCTTGGACCCGTGCCGCTGGATCAGGCCGGTCTGGCTGCCGGGCTCGGCATCTATTGCGCGGCTCTGGCGTTCGGCGTTCCGCTGGTGCTGTTTTCCTGGGGCTTCCAGCCTGGCGATATCGAAAGCTGGGCCTACCGGTTGCTGACGGGCTTCTCCATCGGCAAGACCTCCATCTCGCTGATCAGCATCATCACCGGCATTCTCGTCTTCGTCGTCGGTTATGCCGTGACCCGCTGGTTCCAGAAATGGCTCGACAGAAACGTCATGGCGCGCGGCCAGGTGGACGCCGGTGTGCGCAACTCGGTTGGTACCGGCATCGGCTATCTGGGCGTCGTCGTCGCCGCGATCTTTGGTATCTCATCGGCCGGTCTCGATCTCTCCAGCCTCGCGCTCGTTGCCTCGGCCCTGTCGGTCGGTATCGGTTTCGGCCTCCAGAACATCGTGTCGAATTTCGTGTCCGGCCTCATTCTGCTGGTTGAGCGTCCGTTCAAGGTGGGTGACTGGGTGGTGACGGGGACGGTCGAGGGAACGGTCAAGCGTCTGTCCGTGCGTGCAACCGAGATCGAAACCTTCCGCGGTCAGTCGATCATCGTCCCCAACTCGGAATTCATCAATTCCTCGGTGGGTAACTGGACGCATAGAAACCGCATCCAGCGCGGGGAAATTCCGGTTTCCGTTTCCTACGACACTGACCCACAACGGGTGATGGATATTCTGCTGGAGCTGGTGAAGAAACAAACTCCCGTCCTGCGCAATCCGGAGCCGCATGTGGAATTTCTGCGGTTCGGAGAGTTTTCACTGGACTTCGAGCTGCGTTTCCATCTCTCCGATCTCAACCATGGCCTGACAGTCAAGAACAATCTTCGCATGGAGATTTTGAAGCGGTTCCACCAGGAAGGAATCAGCATTCCCATGAGGCAGCGCAATGTAAATATTCATGTCGATGGTGACGCCAATTTGCACGCGCTGGACGCCCTGGCAGAAGAAGACGGCAACAAGATGCTTGTGTCCAAAACCGCAGCTGCCGCGACGCCGCAGCAGGAAATGCCCAAGCCCGATGATCGGGATAAACCAACCAAGGACGTGGAAAACGAGACACCAAGAGCCTCTGCGCGTAACCGCAGATCCTGACTCTCCCGAAGCCTGGAAATTGGCAAAAGGCTCGCCGTCGCGGCGAGCCTTTTGCATGTCGTAATCAGGCGTTTGGGTAGCGGTGCGACATTGCATAGTCTTGCCCATACTGGTTCGATGACGCCTGCGAAAACGCGGGTGAGTTGCCTCAAGGGGAATATGCATCATGAAGACACATGCACGGGCGGTGGTGATCGGTGGCGGCGTCGTCGGTGTTTCGACGCTCTATCATCTGGCCAAAAAGGGCTGGAACGACGTCGTCCTGATCGAGCGCAAGGAGCTGACATCGGGCTCCACCTGGCACGCTGCGGGCCTGCTGCCATTGTTCAACATGAGCTACTCCGTCGGCCAGATCCACAAATATTCGGTGAAGTTCTACGAGGAGCTTCAGGAAGAAACCGGCATGAATGTCGGGTTCTCCAAGGTTTCCAATATTCGTCTCGCCCGCACCAAAGACCGCTGGGACGAGTATATGTATTATTCCGGCATTGCCGAAACCATCGGCGTCAACGTCAAGATGCTGACGCCGGAAGAGGTCAAGGAGGTCTGGCCGCTGTGCGAGACAGAGGGGCTGCTCGGTGCGATCCAGCATCCTGATGACGGCTATATCCAGCCCGCAGACCTCACACAGGCGCTGGCCAAGGGCGCGCGCGACCGTGGGGCCACCATCTACCGAAACACCACCGTCACCGCGCTGGAGCAGCTTGAGGACGGTCACTGGAAGGTGACGACCGACAAGGGTGAGATCATTGCCGAGCATGTGATCTCCTGCACCGGCAATTTTGCCCGCAAGACCGGCGAAATGGTGGGCATCAATATCCCGGTCATTCCAGTCGAGCACCAATACATCGTGACCGAACCGCACCCGGCCATTCTGGAACGCCGCAAACAGGGCCTGCCGGAAATGGGGGTCTTACGCGAATCCGACAGCGCCTGGTACATGCGCGAGGAGGCAGGCGGTCTCATTCTCGGTCCGTACGAGGTCGGCGCACCCGTCTGTTATGTCGACGGCCCATCGGACCAGAGCGAGTACGAACTGTTTCAGGAAGAGCTCGATCGGCTCATGCCGCATATCGAAGCGGCCATTGCGCGCGTTCCGGCCTTCGGTGAAGTTGGCATCAAGAAGGTCTATAATGGTGCCATTGCCTACACGCCGGACGGCAACCCGATTGTCGGACCTGCACCGGGGCTGAAGAACTTCTGGCTGAACGAGGGCCACTCCTTCGGCATCACTGCGGCCGGTGGTGCGGGCTGGCAGTTGGCGGAATGGATTGTCGATGGCGAGCCGACGCTCGATCTGATGGGTGTCGATCCGCGCCGTTTCGGGCCTTACGCGACTGAAGGCTACCTCATTGCCAAGAACGAGGAGGCCTATGCCAACGTCTTCACCATGCACTATCCGGACGAAGAGCGCAGCGCTGCCCGTCCCCTGAAGACAACGCCGATCTATGATCGCCTCAAGAAACTCGGCGGCGTGTTCGGCAGCGTCTACGGCTGGGAGCGCGCCAACTGGTTTGTGCCGGACGGTTACGCGCTGAAGCCGGAGGAGTTGGGGGTTGGCGCGGATGTTCTGACCAACCACAACCACGCACCTGCGCTGGACGATGGCCGTATCGTTGAGAAGTGGTCGTTCCGTCGTTCGAATTACTTCGAGCATGTGGGGAATGAGGTAAAGCACGTCAACCAGCATGTCGGTGTGCTGGATATGTCGGCCTTTGCCAAGATGGAGGTGTCTGGCTCCGGTGCGCGTGCTTGGCTGGACAGCATTCTTGCCAACGCCATTCCTAAGAAACGCGGCCGTATCGCGCTGACGCATCTTTTGACCAAGGATGGCGGGGTGAAAGCAGAATTCACCGTCTATGAATGGGCGCCGGGCCGATTCTATTTGGTCTCTGCCGGTGGTCTGGAAAGCCACGACCATGACGTGCTGCGCCGTTTAGCGCCGACGGATGGCTCGGTCATTCTCCAGCCCATCACCCAGAAGTATGGCGTTCTGGCCTTGGCTGGTCCGAAGTCGCGTGAGGTGCTGAAGAAGCTGACCCGCACCAGCCTGGATAACAAGGATTTTCCGTGGCTGACGGCCAAGGAGATTTCGGTTGGCGTGGCGACGGCGCATGCGCTTCGCGTCAATTTCGTGGGCGAGTTGGGCTGGGAACTTCACCACCCCATCGAAATGCAGACCTATATCTTCGACCGTTTGATGGAGGCGGGTGCCGAATTCGGGATCAAGCCTTTCGGCATCCGTGCGATGGTGTCGATGTCGCTGGAAAAATCCTACCGTAACATGGGCCGTGAGCTGTCGGTCGAATACAATGCCTACACGTCGGGCCTAGACCGCTTCATCAAGCCCGAAAAGCAGTTCATTGGTCGTGACGCCGTGGTCGCGGGCAAGGAAAAGGGCCTCAAGTGGATTTTCGCGACGCTTGTGGTCACGGGCAACACAACGGTGGACGCACGTGGGTCTGAAGCGATCTACAACGATGCGGGCGAGGTCGTTGGTCGCGCCACATCCGGCGGCTTTGGCTGGCGCATTGGCAAATCGCTTGCGCTTGCCATGCTGTCACCTGACCATTCGGCCGTTGGAACCAAGCTGAAGATCAAGATTCTCGGTGATCTCTACGATGCCGAAGTCGTGGTTGAAAGTCCGTTCGATCCTGACAATGCGATGCTGCGCGGATAGTCTTCCTCGTCTTTTATCCGCCGCTCAAAGAAAAACCCGCCGAAGATATCGGCGGGTCAGACTGCTGACAAACCCCTGGTCACATCGGGGGGGTTATGATTCATTGGGACATGTTGAAGAAACCTGCTCCCGAACAGACGGCTCTCGAGAT
>NZ_JACIDV010000012.1 GCF_014196515.1 Rhizobium skierniewicense
GGGCCTCACGCCATACGAGTTCATCTGCAAACGATGGACAATCGAGCCAAATCGTTTCATCCTAAATCCGATCCATCAAATGCCGGGACTGAACATCAACTACCGCATGGATTTTACTGCCAAATCCACCGCGGGAGCGACCGAGAGCCTGGGCTTGCGAGCCCCCCTTTTTCGTCGGCCACCAGCAGCTTGGGCCTGCGCCCGAATCACGGTCGCATCGATCGAAAGCCACTTCAGATCAGGATCGGCGGCTACACGGTGCAGCAATTCGGGTGTTTCATTTTCAAGAATGTTCCGAATGGCACCTGAAAAAGGGATAACCCAACATGACCACACCCTACACACAGGGCACGGTAACCGTGACCGCTGGCAGCACCACCGTGACCGGAACCGGGACAGGCTGGCTGACGAGTGGCATTGTTCCGGGCGTTCTTGGCGTCGATGGCCTCTCTGCACCGGCTACAACGATTGTCAGCGACATCGAATTGGAGTTGGCTGTCCCGTGGGCGGGTCCATCTGCGAGCGGCAAGTCCTACTGGCTGACCTACGACACCAGCAACGGCCAGCAGACGATCCTCAATACGCAGAGATTGGCCGAATACCTTGCGCGCCTCGACAAGCCGACGCTGGCCGCTCTGGCGGCTCTCACACCCGCCGCAAACAAGCTGCCGTATTTCGCCTCGGGGAACACTGGGGCGCTTGCCGACTTTCCCGCGCTTGCCCGATCCCTCTTGGCACTCGGGGGCGCGGCAAACAAGCTGCTATATCAGAACGCGGCAAACAGCTATGCCACGACTGATCTTACGGCTAAGGCAAGAGATATTCTTGCGAGCGCGGACACTAGCGCCATGAAGGGAGTGCTCGGTCTATCTGGTGCTATTCAGGTTGTTAAGTTCCGCTTGATTACCGCGTCTGGAACGTACGTACCCGATGCAAACCTCGTTTTCGCAGTTATTGAGGCAGTCGGAGGCGGAGGCGGCGGAGGCGCAGCAGTAAACAATTCAACAGACCTCACAATCGGAACAGGAGGTGGGGCTGGCGAATACTCGATGGCCTTAAAATCCAAAGCTGATTTATCACCAAGTCAACCTGTGACGATTGGAGCGGGAGGGTTGGCCGGAGCAAATGGGGGTAATACGTCTCTAGGAAGCCTCGTCATGGCAATAGGTGGTAACGGTGGTGGAGCCGCAACTGGTGCAGGCAGTACCGGCCCGGGGGCATTTGGCGGAGCAGGCGGAGTCGGAGATTTGCGGGTCCCCGGCCAATCGGGAACAGGTGGAAACACTGTCGTTGGCTCCGGGGGCGCTGTGACGCGTGTTAACAGCGGATCTGGTGGAAGTGGAAGATTTGGGTCGGGTGGGCGGCACAACGTTGGTTCAGTGGGCCAAGCTGGGCAGGGGTATGGCTCCGGCGGGGGTCCCGGTGGCGTCTTCCAATCAACTGCCACTGTAAACGGAGGCCCGGGTGCTCCGGGTCTTGTGTTCATAACCGAATATTGCACGGCTTGAGGATTATGCGCATGACTATTTATGTGAAGGTCGCAGATGGTGTCGTAACGGATAGAGCTGTTTTCGACGGGACTATCCCTAAGGATTGGCCGGATGTCGAGCTTTGGACCAAGAACGAAGAAGCGCAGATTGGATGGCAACTTGCCAATGGAGTTTTCTCGCCTCCGCTGAAACCTACAGCGTCCGCAACCAAAGCCGACGTTGATATCGAGCGCGACAAAAGGATTGCAGTTGGGTTCATTTACAGCGGCAAGCTTTTCCAAGCCCGCCAATTCGATCTCGACAATATCCGGTCTATGGCAACCGCCGCATCAGTGAAGATCGTCCAAGGCGCTCAGGATGGCGACCTGCGCTGGTTCGACCCGAGCAATGACTTCTATTGGATCGCTGCCGACAACACGACCCTGCCGATGTCAGCGCCCGATATGGTTGAGTTCGCGATGACGGCGGCGGCATGGGGCAGTAAGCACATCTTGGCGGCTGCTGCCCTCAAGGCAATGTCACCCATTCCGGCGGACTTCACAGACAACAAATGGTGGCCCTGATGCAGGTTCCTGTCTCAAACGCTCTTGCTCGGCTTGGCACCCTGAGCTTCACGCTCAATGATGAGGCTCGCCCTGGATGGCTCAAGCCAGACGGCGTGACCGAGTACAATCGGGCATCATATCCGGCATTCGTGATCAAGTTCGGGGCTGCTGAATGGTTCCTAGCTGGATCGACAGCGGCGAAATTCAAGTTGCTCGATGTGCGTGGCCTTGCGTTCGTCATGGCGGGCGGTGGAGTCAGGGTCGGCAAAGTGACTGGCGTAGCTGAGTATAAGCTGACCTCTGCCAACATGCCTGAACATGACCACACCTATGACAAACCTTCTTTGGGCACGGAAATGTCCGCCGGTGTGATCTCGCAGATACTTGGCGGCGTGCTGACCACACTTAAGATACCACAGCCGAAAGTTACGACAGCACAAGCCACCGGCAAAACTGGCACGACTTCTCCAACGGCGATCCCGATTACCCCCAAATCGCTTGGCGTGAACGTCTTCATCTTTGCCGGACTTCCGCAAGGCTGATTACTTATCTGCGACGGTCGTTCGACCGTCGTTAGATCATGAGATTGAATCGTAAAAATGATCTAGTTTAAAGCTGTTGGAGTTGTTTTTTTGATCAATGGCGGGAGTGATTTTGCGAAATACTGATCAAGGTATGGGAGAATTTCAGGCCTATCAGTGAATGTTGCATCTCGGTAGTCAGAGCTGCTTTGCGAAAAAGTTGATCCATAAATCTCGAAGGCCGGCGTAGCAAAACCTGCGACAAAAGTAAGCCATAGAAACCAAGTCTTTTTCGGTGAAATAGTACACATTGCTGCTGCTGATAACAAAAATAGGATTGCAAGTGAAGGAATGGATGAGCGCATAACTAAGTCATTCGACTGCCCGAGCCTGAAGATAGGCAGCAATATGAGGAAAGATGCGCTTGCAAGAATGTACGGCCTGAATGCTGAAGTTGAAATGATCAAAAGGCCGATTGTTACAGGAGCTACCTCGACGGCAGACTGAACTATGTAAGACGTAGGGGTAGCGCAGGGAGCATCACGAAAAGTGTGCGCCATGACGCAGGGCGATTGCCAAACCAACGACCTCGGCAATTCGGTTGAACCAGAGAGCAGGTAAGCTAGTATTGGGAACCCCACAAACACCCCTGTTGCAATGACTTGAGGCCTGAAGAGTGTCATGATCTTCTTTTCGGTAATGTAGTAGGCGAGCCCAAGGGGTAGGACGCCGATAACGATAAATGGCGACCATAGAGGAAGGCAGGAAAGCACCAAGGGTAGAAGATCGGGGCCTTCCCTTCGTTTAATCTGGAAAATCATCAGCGACACCGCCAGCCATGAAGCTATCGCATGCTGGGGAGTCCATAAAAGTGACGTCAGGTTTGACGGCAACTCAGCAAAACCATTCCACCACTCTATATGCACTGGGCTGATCTTCCAGCCGGAGTACCAAGTTCCGATGATATCTGCGCCGCTGAACAGAATGAAGATGGACGGCGCCAGGTATCGCCATCTCGGAGCCATTTTACCCAACATATAAAAGAAAGTTGTCAGGCCAATCAATGACCATAAATGGACAGCGGTATCCACTGACAACCCTGTAGCCTTAGAAACCAATGATGGTATCAGGTACCATGCTACGGAGTAGCGCAAGATGCCCAGCTGATCTTGATATTCAAGGGTGGGTGGCCAAGGATTTGTGGCAAGGATATTCAGCAGCGAATAGTGCTTTGTCCAATCACCTTTAGGCAGAATCCAATTTGAATAGCCCGATAAAATACAAAGAAGCGCGGCTAATGTGGCCATGATCATGACTTGCTTGAGCTTTTTAGGTTCTAAGTTAGGGCGCACCTCTCGGAGGATTTTGAAGAGCACAAAGCTCAGTGCGATCAAGCAAGGGAATCCATACTGAGGGCGGAGGAAGCCGAGAAAAAACACCACGACAGGCAGAGCGATGTAGAGCACTGCTATCATTTCCGATGCGCTGAGTGAACGTTCATGGCCCGGCGCCCGACCTGCACTTAAATCCAACTTAAATCCCCCGCTATATTGAAAGCATCTTAATAGCTCCAAAGTCGAGGCGGGGCTACGTTCAACTTTCTTAAACATCAGGAGAACACCATGGCGACTGTACGCGACGTACAGCAGCGCTTGATCGCGCTTGGCTTTCCGCTTCCCAAATATGGCGCCGACGGCGATCCGGGAGGCGAAACACTTTCTGCCGTCAACAGCGCTCTGGACGAGCTTGTCGTGCGTCGCGGCGGCAGCAAGCCCGCATCCGCGCCGCCGGTATCTGCGGATACGGAATCGGTCGTCCCTGCCGACTGGATGCCTGCGGCCAAGATGGACCGAATCATCTGCCACTGGACGGCCGGAACGCATAAGGCAACTGAGTTTGACCGGGGTCACTACCACATGCTGATCGAGGCCGATGGAAAACTGGTCCGCGGTATTCCGTCGATCAAGCTGAACAAGGCGCCAGCCAAAAAGGGCTACGCGGCCCATACGCTCAATTGCAATACCGGC
Organism: Rhizobium skierniewicense; assembly: GCF_014196515.1. GTDB lineage: Bacteria > Pseudomonadota > Alphaproteobacteria > Rhizobiales > Rhizobiaceae > Agrobacterium > Agrobacterium skierniewicense. The sequence goes on from NZ_JACIDV010000012.1 coordinate 4,584, forward strand.
TCTATCGGCGTGTCGCTGTGCTGCATGGGCGGGTCTGTCGAAAAACCGTTTGTGCCTGGTAAATACCCGATGACGAAAGAGCAGTGGGACAAGCTGACGACCGTCGTTGCCGAGCTTTGCCGCAAGTATGGGATCAAGGTCACGGATCGCACCGTGCTTTCTCATGCCGAGGTAGAGCACAATCTCGGTATCACCCAGCGCGGCAAATGGAATTTCACCGTCTTAGCGTTCGACCTGTCCGTGAAGGGCGCTCGCGCCTGCGGCGATAAACTGCGCGCGGAAGTCCTCGCGAAACTCTGACCCTCTCCACATCAAAGGAAACCACCATGCGTTCACTGATCATCGTATCAGCGGCGGCTATAGGCCTGTCCGCTTGCCAGTCTACCGGATCGATCGACACAGGTATCCGCCAGAACCTCCCACAGGTTTGCTCTGCTGGCGAGACTGCCTATGCCGTGCTTCTGCCGTTCATTGCTGCCGACAGGCTCAAGCCAAAAACTGCTGCGGCTGCCGAAGTTGCCTATCAGAGCCTTCAGGCACTCTGCGTCAACAAAGACAGCGCCACGCTCGCATCGACGCTGGTGGCTGCGTCGAGCGCCTATCTCACGATCACCATCGCCATCCGCGAAGCCAAGAAGGTGGAGAACTGATCATGACCACGAACAAAGAGAACATCGTTTCCGCGATTGCTGAGGGCGTACTGACCGGCGTCAACAGCCCGTCTACGCGCGCGACCGCTTCGGATGCCCGAACCATCATTGATGCCGTCGAACGCTCTACAGCGCCCGTTGTGGCCCACATCACGAATACGGAGCCTTGGTATCAGTCCCGCGTCACACTCGGCGCGATCCTGGCAGCGGCTGCCGGTCTCCTTGGCGTGTTTGGCTATGCGTTCCCAGAAGACGTGCAGGGCAAGCTCGTTGACCTGATCGTTGCTCTTGCTCCGGTCATCGGCGGTGGGCTGGCGCTTTATGGCCGCTGGGCTGCAAAGAAGCCCTTGGGCAAGTGATCAAACGGGGCGGTGTAGTGCCGCCCCTACGCATAGCGCAGGCATAAAGGGTTACGGGGCCAATGGCAGGAAACCAAGATATGAGCAACGGCACAGGCTTCGACCCGATGGCCCAATATGCCCGCCTGTCTGAGCGGGTAGAGAACCAGGGCAAGGACATTGTGGATCTCCGGTCCAACATGAACACCGGGTTCCAAACGGTAAACGCGGCCATTGGCACGCTGTCGAACGAACTGCGCAGCAACAGCAAAACGCAGTGGCCGGTTATCTGGGCGGCCGCTGGCGTCTGCTTTACGGTTCTCGCGACCGGCGGCGCGTTTTTCTACAACAGCCTGAACAAAGATCAATCTCGCCTTGATGCCGCAATCATCAAAAACGCTGAGGTGATGCAGACAGCCCTAACACGGTTGACGGAAGGCACCCAGCAGAGCCTTGTTTCAATGACTGAACGCATGGTTACACGGCAAGAGATGGAATACCGGCAGGCCCGAGGCGCTGAAGATCGGACACGGATGGAATCAACCATCAAGGAAATCCGCGAGGCCCAGGTGCCACGTGCTGAACTCGACCGCGTATTCCTGAATTACGATCAGCGCTTTGTTGACCAGCAGCGCCAGATTGATGACCAGAAGCAGGCGCAGGGAAGCGTCTATGGCGCGAGAGACGTGATCCTAGACCTGCGTGAGCGCCTTGATAGGGTCGAACGCGGTCGAGCAGCTACGGGCGGTTAGATCGGCGGCAACCCCGCCGCCACCCGCTGCGCATCATAATGCTCTTCGACCAGCCTAACGGCTTCTGACCGGCTTGACGCATATCCGCCCTGTGGCATGACGGTGACGCGGATCTTGCGCGAGTGGCCACCGTTCCAAAGCCACTTGCCTTTCATCGGCCCAGCCTCTTGGTACGATATGCGTCCGGTATTTTCCCCGTCGATCACGCAGACGTAGTCTTCTAGCGGCTTGCCATCGAGCCCGTTTTCTCCGGGCCATGTGCGCTTCCAATGATATCTGCGTTGGTATTCGGTCATAATGCTGGGACTAAATTGGGAACAGCGTGCCACACCTGATTCTAGTGTGGCAGAACGGTTGAAGTCCAGATTGCCACACCTGAAAAATTATACAGCTATTTCAGCCTGTTATGGAGTGGGTTTTAGATCGTTGGAGGCCTCGCCCGGAATTGAACCGGGGTACGAGGATTTGCAGTCCTCTGCGTCACCACTCCGCCACGAGGCCTCAATGAGGTGATTTCTCACGCCATGGCGGGGATTTAGAACGAATCCATTTTGCGTGCAATAGGGTAGGTGGGAAAAAGCCGAAGAAGTATTGTGGAAAAAAAGCCGCATGGCTCATCATGACCCGATGCGGCTTTTCGGCAGGGTCAGATTCGACCGAGTAGAACAAGAATAAGGACGATGACGAGCACCAGTCCGAGGCCGCCGGACAGGCCATAACCGTAATTGTGGAAGCCCCAGTTCGGCAGTGCGCCGATGAGGAAGAGGATGAGGAGGACGACGAGAATTGTACCGAGCATGGTGCTCTCCGACAGTTGTTGAGCTTTTACAGTCTCTTATCAATGATGTGTCAGATGAAAAGTTCCGTTTTTTGACGGGTCTCCACCGGATGCCGCGTGAAAAACATCTCACGGGCAGGCGACACCGCTTTTTCCATAGGGTCTGGTGTGGTTGAGCTTGAAAGCGGGGGCGCAGCCAATTAAGACGGTAGTCAAATAGCGCTCGGCTTTTCGGCCCGTTTGCGCGCTTTGTATGTGAGGCAAACACGACATGATGGATTTTGAAACCGCACGCGCCAAGATGGTGGATAGCCAGTTGCGCACGACCGATGTGACATCGCATTCGGTTTTAAACGCATTCATAGCGGTACCGCGCGAAGCATTCGTTCCCGCAGGCGTCAAGAAAATCGCCTATGCGGATGAGGATTTGCAGATCTGTCCGGCCAAGGACGGCACCGGTGCGCGGTACATCATGAAGGCGTCGCCACTGGCGAAGCTCTTGCAGTTGGCTGCGGTTACCAAGGACGATGTCGTGCTCGAAATCGGCGGTGGCACCGGCTACGTGACAGCGCTCCTGTCGCTGCTGGCAGGCTCCGTGGTCTCGCTCGAGGCCGACGAGGAACTGAGCGCAACGGCGACCGCGACACTGTCGTCTCTGGGGTATGACAATGTTGCAGTCGTCACGGGCTCTCTCGACAAGGGCCACGAGGCTGAAGCGCCATACGATCTGATTTTCATCAACGGTTCCGTCGAGCATGTGCCTGCTGCACTTTTGGAGCAGTTGCGTGACGGTGGGCGTCTGGTTGCCGTTGTCGGTTATGGCAATTCCGCCAAGGCGACCGTCTATCGCCGCGATGGCAAGGGTACGTCATCTGCCACGTTCTTCAATGCGTCGGTCAAGCCGGTGCCGGGCTTTGCAAAGACGCGCGAGTTCGTTTTTTGATCACATCGAGTGTTTGCGGATGTTTCTGGAAGCCGGGCCCGCAAATGCCCGGCTTTTCTCTTTGTCGCTTAACGGTTTGAAATAAAGCTGTGTAACAAGCCACTTAGTGACCTCGCATGGATTCATTTCTACCTTCGAGTGCCGTACACTGACGGTGATTCGGAGCGCGTATCGTCTGCTCCATTCCGTCTTTGAACGTGAAAATCGGGGATATCAATGGCTCAGTCCAGCGTCGCGCGCGAACCATCCATGGAAGAAATTCTGGCATCCATTCGCCGCATCATCGAAAGCAACGAGCCTGCCTCTGCTGATGCTTTCGGCGCGCCATTGCCCCCCGTATACGATGAGGACGAGGAGAGCGACAACGCCTCATTCGCCGCAGAACTTGCAAGCCCGCCCGCCCACGTTCCGCCCGCCGCCAACCAGGGCTTTGGCGCGCGCCAGCAGCATGAGCCGCTGAACATGGTTCGCTCTGAGATGACGGGCAGCGAGTCGGCCGAAAAGACCATGTCGCTGGCAGACGTGGCAGCGCGTGTCAGGGCCGCCGCAGACCGCAACGCCACACTTGGTCCGCAGGGTTATGCCCAGCAACGGCCTGCCGAGCCAGCACCTGCGGTTACGCAGGCGGCGCCACAGCCGGAACGTTATGTGCCCGCTCCACGCCCCGCTGACATACGTCCCCTGATGAACGCGCAGCCCGCCGCCGTGGCTCCGCGGCCGCAGGCGGCGCCGTTCTTTGATCGCCCGGCCGCCGTCCAGGAGCCGCAGCCTTTACCCGTCTGGGACAATATCGAGCTTCGTGGCGCCGTTGAACCGGAAGGTCCGGCACCGGTATTGCCCGAAGTGGTGGATGAGCAGCCCGTTGCCGTTTCGCCAGACGAGAAGCCAGAGAACAACAGCCTGTCCCTGAATTTGATTTCCGCTGCCGCCGGTGCGCAGATCCAGCGTTCGTTTGGCGAACTCGCCGAGATGTTCGATGGCGTGGAGCGTCCGACCGTCGAGCAGATGGCGCAGGATATGCTGCGGCCGATGCTGCAGGATTGGCTGGAAGACAACCTTCCGACGCTGGTCGAAAGACTGGTGCGCGAGGAAATCGAGCGGGTTGCTCGCGGCCCCCGCCGGTAACCTCTCACGTCTCATTATTTTCGGCATGGCCCGACGACCTCTCCCGCGTGGTGCTCTGATCCAGCCCGAGCATCACGCGGGAGAGGTCATCGCCTTTTTGCGATCTTATCTTTTTGATTGTGAGGCTTTGCTATTGAAATCTCGACAGGCTGTTGACTCTCCACCGCCCATCCGTATTTAAAAAATCACACATATGGCGCATTGCGATCCCCGGGATCCGTGATGCACTGTAGATTTGCTGTCGTGTCGTATGTCGTTTCGCAAAAAGCGCTGCAAATCTGCGCGACATGCTCCAGAACTCTAAAATTCAGGTCCGTAAATGCTCGAAAAGACCTACGATTCCGCATCCGTAGAACCCAAAATCGCCAAAGCCTGGGATGACGCCAACGCCTTTCGTGCCGGTGCGAACGCCAAGCCGGGCGCGGAAACGTTCACAATCGTGATTCCTCCGCCGAACGTGACCGGCTCGCTGCATATGGGGCACGCCCTCAACAATACGCTTCAGGACATCATGGTCCGGTTCGAGCGCATGCGCGGCAAGGACGTGTTGTGGCAGCCGGGCATGGACCACGCCGGTATCGCGACCCAGATGGTCGTTGAGCGCAAGCTGATGGAAAACCAGCTGCCGGGCCGTCGAGAGATGGGCCGTGAGGCTTTCATCGAGAAGGTCTGGCAGTGGAAGGAAGAGTCGGGCGGGCTGATCTTCAACCAGTTGAAACGTCTCGGCGCATCTTGCGACTGGTCACGTGAGCGCTTCACGATGGACGAGGGGTTGTCACAAGCCGTTCTCGAAGTCTTCGTTACGCTCTATAAGGAAGGCCTGATCTACAAGGACATGCGCCTTGTGAACTGGGACCCCAAGCTGCTGACGGCGATTTCCGACATGGAAGTCGAGCAGCTGGAAGTGAAGGGGAACCTCTGGCATTTCCGTTATCCGCTGGAAGACGGCGTCACCTATCAATACCCATGTGCATGGGATGATCGTGGACAGCCGACCGAATTCGAAACCCGCGATTATATCGTCGTTGCAACGACCCGCCCGGAAACGATGCTGGGCGATACCGGCATTGCGGTGAACCCGGAAGACGAGCGATACAAGTCTATCGTCGGCAAACACGCCATCCTGCCGATCGTCGGTCGCAAGATCCCCATCGTTGCCGATGACTATGCCGATCCGTCGGCGGGCACGGGTGCCGTCAAGATCACGCCAGCGCATGACTTCAACGACTTCGAAGTCGGCAAGCGGGCGGGCCTACGGGCCATCAACATTCTCAATGTCGACGCGACGGTCACCATCAAGGACAACGAGGACTTCCTCGAAGGCCTCGATCATCCGGCGGCGCTGCACGGTGCGTGGGATCGTCTGGAAGGGCAGGACCGTTTTACCGCCCGCAAGATCATCGTCGAGATTTTCGAAGAGGCTGGCCTTCTCGACAAGATCGAGCCGCACAAGCACATGGTGCCGCATGGCGACCGTGGTGGCGTGCCGATCGAGCCGCGCATGACCGAGCAATGGTGGGTGGACAACAAGACACTCGCCAAGCCCGCAATCGAATCCGTTCGCGAAGGCCGCACCAATTTCGTACCGAAAAACTGGGAAAACACCTACTTCCAGTGGATGGAGAACATCCAGCCATGGTGCATCTCGCGCCAGCTGTGGTGGGGTCACCAAATTCCCGCATGGTATGGTCCCGATGGACAGGTTTTTGTCGAAAAGACCGAAGAAGAAGCGCTTCAGGCCGCTATCCAGCACTATATTGCGCATGAAGGCCCCTGGAAGGCCTGGGTTGAGGAGAAGCTGGAGAACTTCAAACCCGGCGAAATCCTGACCCGTGACGAAGACGTTCTCGATACGTGGTTCTCGTCAGCCCTGTGGCCGTTCTCGACGCTCGGCTGGCCGGAAAAGACGCCGGAGCTTGCACGGTATTATCCGACCAATGTTCTGGTCACCGGCTTCGACATCATTCCGTTCTGGGTGGTGCGCATGATGCAGATGGGCCTGCACTTCATGAAGGACGAGGCGGGTAATCCGGTCGAGCCGTTCCACACGATCTACATCCATGCGCTGGTTCGCGACAAGAACGGCCAGAAGATGTCGAAGTCGAAGGGCAACGTCATCGATCCGCTCGATCTGATCGACGAATATGGTGCCGACGCGCTGCGCTTCACGCTGGCCATCATGGCGGCGCAAGGGCGTGACGTGAAGCTGGACCCGGCGCGCATTGCCGGTTACCGCAACTTCGGCACCAAGCTGTGGAATGCGACGCGTTTTGCCGAAATGAACGGGGTCAAGCGTGATCCACATTTCATTCCGGAAGCAACGACGCAGACCATCAACCGCTGGATTCTGACAGAGCTGGCAGACGCTGCCAGGGATGTGACGGCGGCCATCGAGAACTATCGTTTCAACGATGCGGCGGGCCTGCTCTATCGCTTCGTGTGGAACCAGGTCTGTGACTGGTATCTGGAACTGCTGAAGCCTGTCTTCAGCGGTGAAGACGAAGGTGCCAAGATCGAAGCGCAGGCCTGTGCGGCATACGTTCTGGAAGAGATCTACAAGCTGCTGCATCCGTTCATGCCGTTCATGACGGAAGAGCTGTGGGCGCATTCGGCAGGCGAAGGCGAAAGCCGCGCCGATCTGCTGTGCCACACGGACTGGCCAGCACCTCAGTTCCGGGATGATGCGGCGGCAGCCGAAATCAACTGGCTGATTGATCTTGTCTCCGGTATTCGATCGACGCGCTCGGAAATGAACGTGCCGCCGGGCGCAATGGCACCGCTGGTCATTGTCGCGGCAAGCCCGGCAACGGAAACGCGTCTCGACCGCCATTCGGCGGCGATCCGTCGTCTGGCCCGCGCTGATGAGATCCTGGCTGCGGACGTCGCGCCCAAGGGCTCGGCACAGCTCGTGTTGGGCGAGGCGACCGTCTGTATTCCTCTCGGCAACCTCATCGATGTCGCGGCAGAAAAAGCCAGACTTGAAAAGGCTATCGGCAAGGCGGAGAGCGAAATGGAGCGGATCGACAAGAAGCTGTCGAACGAGAAGTTCGTTTCCAATGCCGACCCGGACGTTGTTGCGGCGGACCGCGACCGCAAGGCCGAACTTGAAGTCCAGATCAAGAGCTTGAAAACGGCCCTTTTACGGGTCAATGAAGCCGGCTGAGCCTGACGATAGGCTGATAAAGAAAGCGCTCCTGAACAGGGGCGCTTTTTTGTTCGAGCATGTAGTGCCAAGAATCAACGCTGTCAGGATCCCTGCACCAAAACTGCGTTCCGCATGTCCAGATTTTTCCGGCGCCGACAGAGTGAGGCGAAAGCGCGGCTTTTGCATGTGAAAATTGTGGATGTTGTCGGTTCGCTACAGTAGCGTCGCCACACGCCAATTCATTCCAAGAAAATAGCGTAGAGTTCATTTTTTTGGAAAAAAAAACCAGTTTGGGACAACAAGCCCATTGCGGTCAGCATCTTACGTCAAGTTATTTTGCGCTGCAAAAAATCCTGCGCCTACTCCGTAGATTGTGTTTCCTTTCAAAGCATTGCACTTTCGACGCATCACATTGCCTTGATTGGGGAGAGAGATGGCAACACATAATCATTTTATCACGGGCGTTTTGGGCCTTGCTATCGGTATCACGTCGATCACGCCTGCTTTTGCAGGTGGTCTGGAGCGCGGCGGTTACAATATCGACCAGCTGTTCGACGCATCGCCATTCACGTTCTCATCCGGCGTTACCTATGTGATGCCGCAGCGAAAGCTGAAGAATGTGCGCGATACGGACCCCAGGGACCGCCTCGGAACGGATGGTATCGGCGGCGGGACGACGACTGCCGACGACAGCGAAAGCTATGCGATCCCCTATGTCGGTTTCAAGGGCGGCTACGGTCCGGTCGATTGCCTTGTCGATTATTCCCAGCCATTCGGTGCTCATCTCGATCCGGGAAATGGATGGGTCGGCGCTCAGAGCAATATTGAGACAAAGCTCCGCACCGACAATTACGGTCTGACCTGCTCCTACAAATTCGATGCAGGCCCGGGCCAGTTCCGCGTTATTGGTGGCGGTTTTTACCAGGAGATCGAGGCGTTCAAGACAAGACTTGTTGCACCCATTACCGGTCCTGCATCGGCGGTCTTCGATGGGGTCGGCCGTCTTGATATAAGTGATGAAGCGCTCGGCTGGCGCGCCGGGGTTGCGTATGAGATTCCGGAATATGCGCTGCGTGCAAGCCTCGTTTACAACAGTCGCGTGAAGTATGACAATCTTTCAGGTTCGCTCGATCTGACGGACGTCCCGGCCGCTGCCAATCCTGCCAATCCATTCCTCGGGAGGCGTTTCGGCGTTGTAGGCTCTGCGGAGGCCCCTGACTCGCTGGAACTCAAGGTACAGAGCGGGATTGCGCCCGATTGGCTCGCATTCGGATCTGTCAAATGGACGAACTGGAGCCTGATCCAGTCCATCGGTTTCTGCCCGGTTGCTTCTTCAGGCTTGCCTTGCCCCCCTGGCGGTGTCACCTCTCTCGATCAGCTTTATCGTGATGGCTGGACGATTTCGGGCGGCGTTGGTCACAAGTTCAATGATCAGTGGTCGGGTGCTCTGAGCCTGACCTGGGATCGTGGCACGAGCACCGGCGTTGGATCACAGACCGATACATGGACCGTTGGAGCCGGTGTTTCTTATGCCGTCACGGAAAATATCGAGTGGCGTGTTGCGGGCGCTGTCGGACTTTTGACAAGCGGCAGCTCCGGTGCTGTGACGCGCGGCGGTGTGACTTACGGTGACGACGTCGCTTACGACTTCGGAAACGATCTCGTCAGCGCTGTTTCCACGTCGGTCAAAGTAAAGTTTTAATACTGGTTAAGACAAAAACGAACCCGGTCTTTCGAGGCCGGGTTTTTTGTTGCCGTCCACTAATATTGTGACGATTTGGCAACATATTTATGCAACCTTCACGTAGGGTAAGAATGGGGACGTATTTGTCCATTTCCCGCCACAAACAAGTTGCTTGTCTGTTTTCGAGAGACGCGGGGAATGAAAGAATAGGCAGGCTTCGAGGGTGGCGCTGCAGGTTTGGTGGACGTGAAAACGGGTTTGGATTCAGTGTTTAAGGACGTAAAAGCGGATTTCGACTTCGCGCGCTTCCATCACGGAATCCGAACGGCGGTAAAACGCCGTGATATTGCCGAAAATGGCGGATACATTCGTTGGCATGAAAATACGGATCTGGCACCACATTTGATCTCTGGCAGCACGTGGGACAGTGCGGCTGGACCATCGAGCGTGTCCTGAATTCCCGGGAGTCATCGGGAATGTCTTTGCTGTAAAGTTTGAGTACTCGCTATAGGCCGGGAAGAGTGAGAGAAGTTCGTTGAAATGCTGAAATGTGACATCAACGTTTTAAAGCCGCTATGTCTGGGAGTGTTGCTCGTATCGATGGCAATACCGGCGGCAGCTTTCGACATCAATTCGGGTGTGACGAAGGAATCAGGTCCTTTCGATCTCTTCAAATTCGGTTTCAAGTCGTACAAGAGCGGCAAGAAGGACGATGCTGTCGAGGCCTATCGCTATGCCGCGGAAAAAGGTCATACGGGCTCGCGCTGGGCGCTTGCGAATATGTATGCCTTTGGTGACGGTGTTGCCAAAAACGATTTCGAAGCCTTCAAGATTTACAGCGAGATTGCCAGCCAGGGCGTGGAGCCCGGCTCCGAGGACACCGGCTTCTTCGTCAACGCGCTTCTCTCGCTCGCCGATTATTATCGCCATGGTATTCCTGGCAGCCCGGTCAAGACCGATCTGTCACAGGCCCGCCAGCTCTATTTCCAGGTCGCCTCCACATTCGGTGTGGCCGAAGCTCAGTTCGAGCTTGCACAGATGATACTGGCAGGCGAGGGCGGTCGCGCAGACACCCAGCAGGCCAAGAAGTGGCTGAACCAGGCGCGTAAGCACGGCCATGCCGGTGCCATGTCCATCTTCGGCAATCTCCTGTTTCAGGAAGGTCAGACCGTGCGTGGGCTCGCTTTCATGACGGCCGCGCTGGACAAGTGTTCCGCCGCCAACTGCAAGTGGATACAGAACATGCAGGAACAGGCCTTCTCGGTTGCTGCAGAAGAAGACAGACGTGTTGCGATCTCGCTCGCGCAGAATATTGCCCTGGGTGACGCTGACTGATTTCAATCGACCTGCACGGTCATCGGATTCATGGCTGGGTCGCGTCGTCCTCCTCCAGACAAGCCGAGGGATGACGGGGAGAGGGTGAAGAGGGTCACCCCATCAGGCCGTCATGACGCCAGCTGAAAATCGAAATATCCGCAGACCGGTACGTGGTCGGACGGCTTTTCCCAGGCACGAACGTGCTTTTCGATGGACACCGATTGCAGCTTGTCGGCAGCTTCACAGGATAGCATCAGGTGATCGATGCGGATGCCGTTGTTCTTGGGCCATGCACCTGCCTGATAATCCCAGAATGTATAAAGGCCTGCCTCGTCCGTCGTCGCACGTGTGGCGTCCGTCAGGCCCAGATTTTCCAGTTTACGGAAGGCTGCGCGCGTTTTCGGCAGGAACAGCGCATCGCCTTCCCAGGCGCGCGGATCGTAGCAGTCGAAAGGTTCGGGGATGACGTTGTAGTCGCCAGCGAGAATAAGCGGCTCTTCCAGAAGAAGACGCTCCTGCGCAAAGCGGGTCAGTCTTTCCATCCAGGCCAGCTTGTAAGGGTATTTGACCGGATCATCCGGCGGGTTGCCATTCGGCAGGTAAAGCGAGCAGACCCGGATTGCCCCGCCCTTGACCGAAAAGACGCCTTCGATGAAACGGGCCTGTTCGTCGGCATCGTCGCCCGGCAGTCCGCGATTGATCTCGTCCGGCATCATCTTTGACAGAAGCGCCACGCCGTTGAAGCCTTTTTGCCCGTGGGTTTCCACGTGGTAGCCCAGCGCTTCGATGTCGAGGCGTGGAAAATTTTCATCGACGGATTTGATTTCCTGAAGACAGGCGATATCGGGGCTCGAATCCTTGAGCCACTGGCAGAGGTTTTCGATGCGCGCCTTGACGCCGTTGATGTTCCAGGTGGCAATCTTCATCGGACATTCCATTTTCACTATGGCTTGTTTAAACCATACGCAGCCGAATGCCACCCGTTTTCACAGTTTCAACAGGCTTGGGGGAACCTTGGATCAGACCGAAAAGCTGGTGCCGCAGCCGCAGCTTGCGACCGCATTGGGGTTTTTGATCTGGAAGGACTGGCCGAGCAGGTTGTCGACGAAATCGATTTCAGACCCCTCCATGTAGACGACGGACATGCTGTCGATCAGCACCTTGGCGTTGTCGCGCGAAATGACAAGGTCATCGTCCGTGGGGGCGCCATCGAGGTCGAACTTGTAGGAAAAGCCGGAGCAGCCACCGCCCTCCACGGACACGCGCAGGGATTGCTTGCCCTCTTCGGAGGCAACGATCTGGGCGATTCGCTTGGCGGCGGATTCTGAAAGTGTAATGTCTGTGGTCATGGTGTTTCTCCAACCGGGGTCAAGAACCGGAGAGCGGTGTTTTCTGGTCTTCGTGATTATAAACCAGTCAAATTAACGGTCTATAGCCTTGTTGCGCGGCGATGACGCTTTGCGGCAACCTTCGGGATAGGTATGAAGGGTAAGGGAAAAGGTCAATGGCAAGACCGCGTGTTAGAGTTCGGCAGGGTAAAGAATGATAATCGATCAGCGTGCACTGGGTTTTGGCAGCGGAGATCGGGCGGTCTATGCCACCGATCCATGGACGACGCGTGGACGGTTGTTTCCCGAGACCTCCAGCCTCACACGCTCCGAATTTCAGCGTGACCGTGACCGCATCGTTCACACCACGGCTTTCCGGCGGCTGAAGCACAAGACGCAGGTCTTCATCAGTCCCGATGGAGATCATTATCGCACCCGGCTGACGCACACTGTGGAGGTGGCGCAGATTGCCCGCGCTCTGGCGCGTGCGCTCAAGCTGGATGAAGATCTGGCGGAAGGCGTGGCGCTGGTTCATGATTTCGGCCATACGCCGTTTGGCCACACCGGCGAGGACGCGCTGGACGCCATGTTGAAGCCCTATGGCGGCTTTGACCACAATGCCCAGTCGCTTCGCATCGTCACCAAGTTGGAACGCCGATATGCCGAATATGATGGTATCAACCTGACATGGGAAACCTTGGAAGGGCTGGTCAAGCACAACGGTCCGCTGGTCGGTGACAACGCCAGGGATAGCCATGGTCCCGTGGCGCTGCCCATTCTGGAATATTGCCAATTGCAGGATCTGGAAATCGGCACCTTCGCCAGCCTCGAAGCCCAGGTTGCCGCCATCGCCGACGATATCGCCTACAACACGCACGACATCGATGACGGTCTGCGTGCAGGCTATCTGACATTCGAGATGCTGGAGGAGGTGCCTTTCCTCAGCGGTCTGATGGCGGACGTGCGGGCAAAATATCCAAACCTCGAAGACGAGCGCTTCGCCCATGAAATCATGCGCCGCCAGATTACCCGCATGGTCGAGGACGTGATCGGCGTTGCCCAGCACAATCTGCTGAAGCTCAAGCCGACATGCGCTGCCGATATCCGCGCGGCAAGCTTCACCGTCGCGACATTTTCGCCGGAGATGGCGGAAACCGACAGGCAGATCAAGAAATTGCTGTTTGCGCATATCTATCGTCACGCCGATATCATGCGGATCAGGGCAGGGGCGACACAGATCATCACCGACCTGTTTCACCGCTACATCGAGACGCCAGCCGAAATGCAAAGCCACTACTGGGTGGACAGCATTCCGGGCATGAGCGTGGCTGCGAAAGCGCGTCATGTCGGGGATTATCTGGCCGGGATGACCGATAGTTATGCACTGAAAGCGCACCAGCGCCTGTTTGACCATACACCCGATTTGCGGTAGGCAGCGGGCAAATACGGGCCTGATCAACGGCTGATGAGCCGGACGCCCGAACTGAGATGCAAGCCTTTTGCGCAGGTATACGATATGAATATTTTTGCCGATTTCGACACCAGAATCAAAAACGCGCTCGAGACGATCGAGCTCGTCAGGGCGCATCGCGATACGGTGGACTTCGGCCGCATCACCGTGGAATCGCCGCGCGATCCCACCCATGGCGATGTTGCGACCAACGCTGCCATGGTGCTGGCCAAGCCGCTCGGCACCAATCCGCGCGCGCTGGCTGAACTCATCGCGCCTGCGCTGGAACGCGACGACGACGTCGATAGCGTCAATGTCGCAGGTCCCGGCTTCATCAATATCCGTGTTTCAGTTGCCTATTGGCAGCGCCTGCTGGCAGACATGATCGCGAACGGCGTCGATTACGGCCGCTCAAACATCGGTGCGGGCAAGAAGGTGAACGTCGAATACGTCTCCGCCAACCCGACAGGGCCGATGCATGTGGGCCATTGCCGGGGCGCGGTGGTGGGCGATACGCTGGCGAACCTTCTCTCGTTTGCCGGTTACGAGGTCATCAAGGAATACTATATCAACGACGCCGGATCGCAGATCGACGTGCTCGCACGCTCCGTTTTCCTGCGTTACCGCGAAGCCCTGGGCGAAGACGTTGGCGCCATTCCGCCGGGTCTTTATCCGGGTGATTACCTTGTGCCGCTCGGCCACGCGCTTGTTGATGAATTCGGTATCAAGCTGCGGGCCATGCCGGAAGAGCAATGGCTGCCGATCGTCAAGGACAAGGCCATCGACGCGATGATGGTGATGATCCGTCAGGATCTCGCCGCGCTCAATGTGAAGCATGACGTGTTCTATTCGGAGCGCACGCTGCATGCGGGCAATGCTGGCCCCATTCTGTCCGCTATCAACGACCTGACCTTCAAGGGCCATGTCTACAAGGGCACGTTGCCGCCGCCGAAGGGCGAGTTGCCGGATGACTGGGAAGATCGCGAGCAGACGCTGTTCCGTTCGACCGAAGTCGGTGACGACATGGACCGGGCGCTGATCAAGTCCGATGGGTCATACACCTATTTTGCCGCAGACGTTGCCTACTTCAAGGACAAGTACGACCGTGGCTTCGGCGAGATGATCTATGTACTGGGTGCCGACCATGGCGGATACGTCAAGCGCCTGGAAGCGGTTGCGCGGGCCGTGTCAGAGGGCAAGTCCAAACTGACGGTTCTTCTGTGCCAGCTGGTCAAACTTTTTCGTGATGGCGAGCCCGTCAAAATGTCCAAACGCTCCGGCGATTTCGTCACTTTGCGCGAGGTTGTCGATGAGGTCGGACGTGATCCGGTGCGATTCATGATGCTCTATCGCAAGAGCTCGGAGCCTCTGGATTTCGATTTTGCTAAAGTAACCGAGCAATCCAAAGATAATCCCGTGTTTTATGTGCAGTATGCACACGCACGCTGCAAGTCCGTTTTCAGGCAGGCAAACGAGGCGTTTCCAGACCTTGACATATCCTCCGAGGCCATGGTGTCCGGTGCGTCATTGATTAGTGATATCAATGAATTGCAGCTGATTGCTAAACTGGCGGAATATCCGCGCATGATCGAGTCCATCGCGCTCAATCACGAGCCGCACAGGCTGGCGTTCTACCTCTATGATCTCGCAAGTTCCTTCCATGGGCATTGGAATAAAGGTAAAGATCAGACAGGATTACGTTTTGTTAACGATAAAAACCGAGAATTAAGTGTTGCCAGGTTAGGGCTGGTGAATGCTGTCGCAAATGTACTGAAGTCCGGACTGACGCTTTTAGGAGCAGACGCACCCGACGAAATGCGATAACATCTCACCATTATTTGCTCACAATACGCTGGCAGAGCTTTGACGCGTAGATGGTGGAACACGTAATGGTCGATAAAAATGTCGCGTATAACCGGGAAAGCCGGACAGAACAGTTCGACGACAACGATCCTCTAGCGCAATTGGCGCGTCTTGTGGGGCAAGAGGATCGGCCATCCCACGTTGCTGCGCCGGTTTCACAGCAGGCTGGGCAGCGTCGGGAGCCTGAATTCAATCTCGAAGACGAGTTGCTTCGCGAGTTCGCCATTTACGATTCTCCGCGTCACGATCCCGTCGTTCTCGACGCAGCGAACGACGTGCGCCCATCGCCGGTTCCCGCCGGTGAGTTCATGCAGCGAGTCGAATCCGTCTTTGCCCGCAAGGAGCCTGAAATTCAGCCGGTGGAGCAGTATGCGCCTGCCGACACGGAAGAGTATCTGGTCGCAGAGCACAGCGCCGATAGCGCTGTAGCCAGCAATCTGCGTGACGATTTCAGCGATGATCCTGCGTCTGTTGCCGCCCTGTTTGACGTGTCTCACCGCGGGACAGTCCATCAGGCGGACGAGCCGGTTTTCGAAGATATGTCTGCTGGTGCTCAGGTCGAAGAACTGGTCGCTGACGCCGAACCTGTGTTGTATCAAGAGCAGCCTGCCGTTGAGCCGGTCTACGCACGTCCCGTCGAAGATACGCCTGCACCGCACGACATTGCACCCGTTCTCGCCCAGGATGCCGATTGGGAGCGCATGGCGGAGACATCGGGCGGTTCGCCTGTCGATCTCATCAGCGAACTCGAAATGTCCGTGGCCGATGCACCGGTTGCGCCGTCGCAGGCGCCTGCACCGATTGCCCGCCGTTCTTCGCTTGATTATTCCAGCCTTCGCCTGCCGCTGGCAAATTTCGGAGCACCACGCCCGGCACCTGTCGTCGCCGCGTCGCCGGCGAAGCAGGTCGTTGAGGCGCCCGTTTCCGCCGAGTTCACACGGCCGCTTGCCGCTCCTGCCAACCATATCGAACCTGCCATTCCAGCCGGGCTGAAGCTTTCGGCGATGGATGAGCTGATCTACGATGTGGCAAAATACGAAATCAGCAGCAAGGAAGCAGCCACGACGATGCCGTCCGCTCGCATCGAGCCGGTTGTTTCGGTTGTGCCGCCTGCGGTCACGCAGCCGCCTGCGCTTGCGCGGGTTGAGCCGCCGGTTGTCCAGACCATCGCGAAATCCGAGCCGGATCTGAACGATTTCGATACGTTCAACGATGATGATTTCGAGCTGGCTCTCGATGATATCGATTTCGATATCGATCTGTCCGAGATTGCCAATATCGATGTCGCCGTTGCACCGGAACCGACGCGTGCACCCGCTGCGGAGCCTGCACCTGTCGCGCAGGCTCCGGTACAGCCAAAGCCATTTGTCGCGCCTATTTCCGCAGCAGTTGCGGCCGCAACCGTGCGTGCTGAACCCGTTGCGCCACCGGTCGTCAAACAGGAAGCGTCGCGTCCTGTAGCGCCTGTCGTCGCCGCACCTCCTGCGACACTCGAAAGCCTTCCTTTCGATCCATCGCAGATCGGCGAGACGGAAGACCAGCCGGAAACCATCACTGAAATGGAAGTTCCCGAACTTCCGATGAGCGTGTTCGAGCCAAAGCCTGCGCCGCGTCGACAGGAAGAAGATCTTGATCTCGATACCGAACTGGCTTCGCTTTTTGCTCCTGCGGCGACAGGTGGTCTTGACCGTCATAAGACCGCCGATGGCCGCCCGGTTTCAGGCCAGTTGCAGCCGACGCAGGAAGAGGTCGATGAGTTCGAACGTGCGCTGGAGCAGGATTTCCGTCGCAGCATGGAAGAGGCGGCCGAAACGCGCTCGTCCGGCGAGCACATTGCCCGCGCAGCGATTACCCAGCCCGTTCGTTACAGCGACGACGAAGATCGGGGCAGTGCGCGCCGCTGGTTCGTACCGATGGCTGCCGCTGTCGGCGTTCTTCTGATTGGCGGAGGCACCTATGCTTTGATAACCGGCGGTTCTTTGAACTCCGGCTCCAACGGCGCGCCGGTTATCATTTCCGCCGATAGCGAGCCGACCAAGGTCGTGCCTGACAACCCTGGCGGGCGTGTCGTTCCGAACCAGGACAAGGCGGTTTATAACCGTGTCGCTGGTGGGGCACCCGCTGACCCAAAACAGTCTTCGCTGATTTCCTCCGACGAGCAGCCCGTGGATGTCGTTCAGCGCACGCTGATTCCAGAGCAGTTGCCGCTTGAGGGCGAGAACGAAGACATGGATGCGGTTGCGTCGACCCCGGTTGGCGAGACAGAAGATCCACGCCTGCTGTCGCCAGACGAGACGGCGCGTCCAGCTGAAAATCAGGGCGGTTCGCCGGTCAATGTTTCGCCGCGCAAGGTCCGCACGATGATCGTCAAGCCTGATGGCACACTGGTTGCGCAGGACGTCCCGGCTCCGGCCACACCATCTGCGCCGCAGGCCGACCGCGTTGACGAACTTGCAGCACCTCAGACAACGGCTGCTGCTGAACGTGCACCTGCCGTGATTTCCGCCTCACGTGTTGCCGTTTCGCCGGAGCCGCCTGCCCAGCAGCCACGGACTGAGGCACCTGTCGCAGCAGCGCCGAAACCTGCACAGACGGCGGCGCCGATGCCTGCGTCCCGTCCAGCGTCTCAGCCGACCACTGTCACGGCTGCTGTCACCACCCAGGGTAACGTTCGCCCTGCACCGCCTTCGCAGCCTGCGCAGGAAACTGCAGCTGCTCCGACACCGGCCACGAATGCGTCATCTGCGGGCGGCTATTTCATCCAGGTTGCCTCGCTTCCAAGCCAGGCAGAAGCCCAGAAGTCGTACCAGAACCTGTCCGCGAAGTTCGGTTCCGTCATCGGCGGCCGAGGTGTGGACATCAAGGCCGCCGACATCGCTGGCAAGGGCACCTTCTATCGCGTGCGCATTCCAGCCGGGGACAAGAACGAAGCCGCAGCCCTGTGCGAGCGCTTCCGCTCCGCTGGCGGCAGCTGCCTTATCGCCCGATGATTTCGGGGTGATTGAAACCATAGGCCGGGACCGCTTTGCGGTTTCGGCCTTGATCGTTGGAAGGCTTCGTCCCTATCGTCCGTCATCCTCGGGCTTAACCTGAGGATCTGATGCCGTCTCCACCCACTCTTCGTCAGTGAGATGATGCCGCTGCCGTTCGTAAATCCTCGGGTCAAGCCCGAGGATGACGGCGGAGATGGTGGAGGTGTTCCGCCCGATATGGTTCTCGAGTCTGGCTTTTTATGTCTTATCGATTTTTCAAGCAGGACAGATCCATGACTGAAACGAAAGCTATGATCCTTGGCTGTAGCGGCCTGACCCTGACGCCGGACGAGATCGCGCTGTACAAGGCCGAGCAGCCCTGGGGCTTCATTCTGTTCGGGCGCAACATCGGTGATATCAACCAAATCAAGGATCTGGTCACCTCCATGCGTGATGCCGTTGGCAGAGCCGATGCGCCGGTGATGATCGATCAGGAAGGTGGCCGCGTACAACGCATCCGCCCGCCGATACTCCAATCCTATCCCAATGCGCAGGCGCTGGGCGAAATCTACCTGCGTGACCCGAAGCAGGGTTTGCGCGCGGCGTGGCTGATGTCCCGCCTGCATGCGTTTGATCTGATGAAGCTTGGTATCACTGTGGATTGCCTGCCTGTGCTGGACGTGCCGGTAGAAGGCGCGAGTAACGTCATCGGCAACCGTGCCTACGGGTTCGATCCGGCGCTGGTGGCGGCCATGGGGCAGGCGGCCGCCGATGGGTTGAAGGCGGGTGGTATGCTGCCGGTGATGAAGCACATTCCCGGCCATGGGCGAGGTCTGGTCGATTCGCATCATGACCTGCCGGTGGTCGATGTGCCCCTGGACGAGCTGGATGCGCATGACTTCGTGCCGTTTCGCGCCTTGAACAAGGAACTGATGGCGATGAGCGCGCATCTGGTGTTTACCGCCATCGACGCTGAGCGCCCGGCCACCACATCGCCCATCGTCATCAATGAGATCATTCGCGGTCGCCTGGGTTTCGATGGCCTGCTCATCTCCGACGACAGCTCGATGAACGCCTTGAAAGGCACGCTTGGCGAACGCGCCGCCAATATTGTTGCGGGTGGCTGCGATATGGTCTTGCATTGCAACGGCGTGATGGATGAAATGCTGCAGGTCGTGAAAGAGGTTCCTGTTCTTTCCGGCAAAACTCTGGAGCGCGTTCGTGCCGTCGAAACCGGATTTCCGGTGGCTGATGGGGGCGATGAGGCTGCCCTCAGAGACGAGTTCAACGCCATGCTGACGGTTGCCTGACAGGCGATCCAGCCGGCGTCTTCCATTGACGGGCCGGGTGGACGGAATGAATGGCGACAGATAAATCGCGCGGCGGCGCTCCGATGGAAAAGCTCTGGGAGGATATCAAGTCCGAGCGTGCCACCGGCGAAGCGGCTTTCATGATCGATGTGGCGGGCTTTGAAGGCCCGCTCGACTTGTTGCTGCATCTCGCCCGGACGCAAAAGGTAGATCTGTCCCGCATCTCCGTGCTGGCACTGGCCGAGCAATACCTTGTCTTCGTTGAACAGGCGAGGCGCGTGCGCATCGAACTGGCCGCCGACTATCTGGTGATGGCAGCGTGGCTCGCCTTCCTCAAGTCGAAGCTTCTCATTCCGCAGCAAAGCAAGGATGACGGCCCGAGCGGCGAGGAAATGGCGGCAACGCTTGCCTTTAGGCTCAAGCGGCTGGAAGCCATGCGCGAGGCTGCCGAGCGGCTGGTCAACCGCCACCACCTGGGCCGCGACGTCTTCGCGCGTGGCGCGCCGGAACACATCCCCCATAAAAGCCGCTCGTCCTTCGAGGCTAGCCTTTATGACTTTCTGAGCGCCTATGCCAATCTTCGCCAGCGTCAGGCCATTACCCAGGTCACAATCGAAAAACGGCAGGTCTGGTCGCTGGTCGATGCCCGTGAGCTTTTGACCTCCATGCTAGGCGAGATCGGCGAATGGACCGAGCTGGATCGTTATCTGCTGCAATATGTTGCCGACCCCTCCATGCGCGCCACGGCAATGGCAAGTGCCTTCGCCGCATCGCTGGAACTGGTGCGCGAGGGATCGCTGGAAATCCGCCAGGACGGCGCGTTCCAGCCGATCTTCATGCGCAAGGGCGCTGGCCGTGAAAGGACTAGAGATGTCGAATGAGCGGGATGCGGATGAGGACGACGTCGTCACGAGTGATGCGGGAGCAGAACCAGCGATCACCGAGCGGCAGATGAAGGATGCCGAACGCATTGCAGAGGCTCTGGTCTTTGCTTCGGCGCAGCCCGTATCGGAAGCCTTTATTGCCGAACGTTTGCCGAAGGGCGTCGATGTGGCCGCGCTGATGTGGAAGCTGAAGGGCCTCTATTCGGAGCGCGGCGTCAATCTCATTCAGGTGGGTGGGCAGTGGGCTTTCAGAACGGCGGGCGATCTTTCCTTTGTCAGTCGCATGGACGAGAAGGAGCAGAAAAAGCTGTCACGGGCTGCCTTGGAAGTCTTGGCGATCATTGCCTATCACCAGCCGGTAACACGGGCCGAGATCGAGGAAATCCGGGGCGTGCAGACATCGCGTGGGACGCTTGACGTTCTGATGGAAGCGGGCTGGGTGCGGTTTCGCGGGCGGCGAAGAACGCCGGGACGTCCTGTCACCATGGGGACGACGGTGGACTTTCTCGATCATTTTGGGCTGGAGGAATTGCGCGATCTGCCGGGGTTGGACGAGTTGAAGGGGGCAGGGCTGCTGTCTGGCCGGATACCCTCGAATTTCGGCATTCCATTGCCTTCGATGAGCGACGAACTCACGGAGGACGAAGATCCGATCACCCAACTCGACCTTGAAGAACTGGGACTGCTGGCGCCCAGCGGTGACGAGCCGGACCGCTGAGGCCTGTTCACTTGTCGCCGCAATCACAAAGAGTTGCCAACATTTGTCAATTCCCAGATTTATAGTGGCTCTTCGTTTGTTGAATAGCCATTTTGGTGTTTGAAAAACCTTCGCAAACGTCTTACATCGGTTCAAAGCAAAATTCAGGGAGTTTGCGTTATGGGTTCTTTTAGTGTGTGGCATTGGCTGATCGTTCTGGTGATCGTGCTGGTCCTGTTTGGTCGCGGCAAGATTCCGGAACTGATGGGCGATGTTGCAAAGGGTATCAAGAGCTTCAAGAAGGGCATGGCTGACGAAGACGGCACACCGCGTCCGGCAGACCACGACACCACGCAAGATCCGGCCCCTCCTGTCCACACACGGACGGTCGACCACAAGGCTGACGAGCTCAAGTAATCGATTTTGCGGTGCGGTGCTGAAAGCCGCTTCGCGACACTGCGCGTGTCAGGAGCTTTATGATGTTTGATATCGGCTGGAGCGAGCTTCTGGTGATTGCGGTCGTATTGATCGTTGTCGTTGGCCCGAAAGACTTGCCGCCCATGATCCGCGCTTTCGGTAAGACGATGGCCGGTTTGCGCAAGATGGCCGGCGATTTCCGCAGCCAATTCGACGAGGCTTTGAAAGAAGCCGATATGGACGACGTTCGTCAGACGATATCCGACGTCCGTAATCTGAACCCGACGAATTCGATCCGCGATGCGATGAACCCGCTTCGCCAGCTGGGCAATGAGATCAGGGCTGATTTGAAGGGGGCAACGACCCCGGCAAGCTCTCCGGCGACCAGCGCGCCTGCCGGTGCACCAGCGGTCAGCCTGGCCGAGCCTGACATGAAACTCCCCGATGGCCCGCCTGCCATCGCCACGCAGGCTGCCGCTGCGGTCACGGCGGTCGGTCCTGCAACTGCGGCCACTGCAAGCGTAGCGCCTACGGACGCCGCGGCCCCCGTCGTCGTCGCAGAAACCGAGCAAAAGCCACGGACCATACGCAAGTCGGCATCTCCGAAATCCGTTCAGGAAGCCGAAGCTGAAAAGGTGGTTGCGAAACCCAAGCGTGCCACAAGGACCGTTTCGGCCAAGACGGAGGCCGCAAAAACGGCCAGTGACAAGCCCGTTGCACCCAAAAGCGCTCAACCGGCTGTTCTGACCGAGGTCGCGGCAAAAGTAACAAAGGTCAAGGCCGCTAAGGCGACAGTCGCGGCGGGAAAGCCGATGGTCGACAGAGCCAAAGCGGTGGTGAAAAAGACCGATCCAGACATGGCGGCGTCGGTTACACCCGCAAAAACAGCAAAGACGGCCAAAGCCAAAAAGGGTGAAGCATGAGTGCCGATATCGGAGATAAGCCACAGCCGCTTATCGAACACCTCATGGAGCTGCGCACGCGGCTGATCTGGTCGCTTGGCGCTTTCTTCATTGCCTTCATCGGTTGCTTCGCTTTCGCCAAGCAGCTGTTCAACCTGTTGGTCATTCCCTACAAATGGGCTGTGATCTGGGCCGGGCTTGATGTCGCCAAGTCTTCGCTCATCTATACCGCGCCACAAGAATTCTTCTTCACCCAGATCAAGGTCGCGATGTTCGGCGCGCTGGTCATTTCGTTTCCGGTCATTGCTTCTCAGCTCTACAAATTCGTGGCGCCAGGTCTCTACAAGAACGAACGTGCAGCCTTTCTGCCGTTTCTGATCGCGTCTCCTCTGCTGTTTCTGCTTGGTGGTGCGCTCGTCTATTTCTTCTTCACGCCCATGGTCATGTGGTTCTTCCTCGCCATGCAGCAATTGCCCGAGGATGGTGAGGTCGCGATTTCGCTGATGCCGAAGGTGTCGGAGTATCTCAGCCTCATCATGACGCTGGTGCTGTCCTTTGGTCTGGTATTCCAGTTGCCGGTGGTCACCACGCTTCTGGCGCGGGTCGGCTTGCTGACCAGCCAATGGCTCAGGGAAAAGCGCAAATTCGCGATCGTCGGTGCCTTCGTGGTTGCAGCCGTGCTGACGCCGCCGGATCCCATGTCCCAGATCGGTCTTGCGTTGCCCGCGATCCTTCTCTACGAGATTTCCATACATTTGGCTCGACTCGTGGAGAAGAAGCGCGCTGAGGAAAATGCAGGCCGTGAGCTTGAGGATTCCAGTGAGGACTGACGGTTTCCGCCAGGATCTTCTTCAGACGCCGGGCCTCATGTCCCGGCGTTTTGTTTTTCAAAACATGATGCAAATTACGGTCTGGAACCACGATGCACGATATTAAATGGATACGCGAAAACCCTGAAGCCTTCGATGCTGGCCTTGCCAGGCGCAACGCCGAGCCGCAATCCGCGTCGTTGATTGCACTTGATGAAAAGCGCCGTTCCGTGATCCAGACGCTGCAGGACATGCAGTCGCGCCGCAACGCGGCATCCAAGGAAATCGGCGCGGCGATGGCCCAGAAGAATGCCGAGCTTGCCGAAAAGCTGAAGGCCGAAGTCGCCGACATCAAGGAGAGCATGCCGCGCCTTGAGGAAGAGGACCGTCAGGTGTCGGCGGAACTGACCGACGCCCTGTCGCGCATTCCCAACCTGCCTTTCGATGACGTGCCGCAGGGCAAGGACGAGCACGACAACATCGTTGCCCGCGTTGTTGGCCAGAAGCCCGGCTGGAACCATCCCGCCAAGGAACATTACGAAATCGGTGAGGCTCTCGGCTACATGGATTTCGACCGCGCGGCAAAACTGTCGGGATCGCGCTTTACGGTGCTGACCAATCAGATCGCCCGGCTGGAGCGCGCGCTTGGGCAGTTCATGATCGACCTGCACACCAGCGAGCATGGCTACACGGAAGTATCTTCGCCGCTGATGGTGCGCGACGAGGCGATGTATGGCACCGGCCAGCTTCCGAAGTTTGCCGAGGATTTGTTCAGGACGACCGATGGCCGCTGGCTCATTCCAACAGCCGAGGTGACGCTGACGAACCTTGTCGCCGGTGAAATTCTCGACGCTGAAAAGCTGCCGCTGCGCTTTACCGCGCTGACCCCATCGTTCCGCTCTGAGGCCGGTTCTGCCGGTCGCGATACACGCGGCATGCTGCGCCAGCACCAGTTCTGGAAATGCGAACTCGTGTCGATCACCGATGCCGAAAGCGCGATCGAGGAACATGAGCGCATGACGGCCTGCGCCGAAGAGGTGCTGAAGCGCCTCGGCTTGCATTTCCGCACCATGACGCTGTGCACCGGCGACATGGGCTTTGGCGCGCGCAAGACCTACGACCTCGAAGTCTGGCTTCCCGGGCAGGATACCTACCGCGAAATCTCGTCCTGCTCGGTCTGTGGCGATTTCCAGGGGCGGCGCATGGATGCGCGCTACCGCGCCAAGGGTGAGAAGGCGACGAAGTTCGTGCACACGCTCAATGGCTCGGGCACGGCTGTCGGCCGCTGCCTGATCGCCGTTCTGGAGAACTATCTGAACGAAGATGGTTCGGTGACCGTTCCGGACGTGCTGCTGCCTTACATGGGCGGCCTGACGCGGATCGAAAAGGCTGCCTGATAGACCGGAGAGGACGTTTCATGCGGATTTTGCTGACCAATGATGACGGCATTCATGCCGAGGGACTGGCAGTGCTTGAGCGCATTGCCCGAACCATTTCAGATGACGTCTGGATTGTCGCGCCGGAAACGGACCAGAGCGGGCTTGCCCATTCTCTGACGCTCTCGGAGCCTCTGCGTCTGCGCAAGATTTCTGACAAGCATTTTGCCCTGCGTGGGACACCCACCGACTGCGTGATCATGGGTGTCCGCGAAGTGCTGCCGGGCAAGCCGGATCTGGTTCTTTCGGGTGTCAATTCCGGTGCCAACATGGCCGACGACGTGACCTATTCCGGGACCATTGCCGGTGCCATAGAAGGCACGCTCCAGGGCGTTCGCTCCTTTGCGCTCAGTCAGGCTTATGCCCACACCGGCCATGCAGAGCGCATCGTTCCCTGGGAGGTGGCTGAGACCCATGCCCCTGATCTTATCCGCAAACTGATCGATGTCGATCTTCCAGCCGAAACATTTCTCAATCTCAACTTCCCCAACTGCGCTCCCGCCGATGTGAAGGGCGTGAGCGTGACGGGGCAGGGTAAGCTTGATTTCGGCATGAATGTCGAGCAGCGTCAGGATGGACGGGGTCTGCCCTATTACTGGCTGCGCTTCGGCGAGCGACTGGGCGATTTTCTCGAAGGCACCGATATTCACGCTGTCAGGGATGGCCGTATCTCGGTAACGCCGCTCAAGCTTGATATGACGGATTACACGGTAAAAGATCGCGTGGAAAAAGCGCTTGGACTTGGAGTGCAAGGTTGAAGTCTGCAATGGTCGAGAAAGAGGGCTTCGCCGCCCTGGTGTTGAGGTTAAGAGCCGAAGGCATTTCCGATATCGACCTGTTGACGGCGGTTGAGCAGTGCCCGCGTTCGCAATTCGTGCCCGCGCAATTTGCAGCGGACGCCTATTCCAGTCGGACCATCCCCATCGATTGCGGTGCGTTCATGGAAAGCGCCGATATGGCGGTGAAGCTCGTTCACCGGCTTCAGGTCAAGCCCGGCCAGCGGATTTTGGAAATCGGTACTGGCAGCGGTTTCATGACGGCGGTGATGGGGCGGCGTTCGGAACGGGTCGTTTCGATCGACCGTTACAAGACGCTGGTGCAAATGGCGCAGAACCGCATGGATGATCTCGGCATTCGCAATGTGGTGATCAGGCAGGCCGATGGCATGAATGGTCTGATGGGCGAGGGCACGTTCGACCGAATCATCTCCACAGCTGCCTTTACCGATATGCCACGCTTTTTTACCGAGCAGATCGTGTCAGGCGGCATGATGATCGCGCCGATCCTGTTGGAAGACGGACGCTGCGTCATGACCCGTTTTTCCAAGACGGGCAGCCGATTCGAGCGTGAGGAAATATTCGAGACGCCTTATCTGCCAATCGAACCGCACATTGCGCGGTACCTGTGACAAAATGAAACCCGGTCATGTCGGGTGCGTATGGGCTTCATTTTGAGCAACGCAGTCATTGAAAAATATTTTTAGCCGTAAACGCCTGTGGAACAGGGATTTCAGCACCCTGTCATGGTTATCGAAGTGTCAAAAAACATCAAAATCGCATGACGTTTTAACGGCGTGGTAACACTAACGCGCTTTAATCATCTCCATCAACGCATGGTTTTCCCAACTCGGGAGAGGGGCCTTGCAGAGTGTAATTTTCAGCCGGATCGATCCCGATGCGGCGGTTGGCGTCAGTGTAGATCGAGTCATGCGTATGAGTAATTCGCCTAAAATCGGAAAATCAGTCGCAAAGATGTTCGCAGCGGCATTGCTGGCAAGCGTCGCAACGGGTTGTAGTTCGGACGCCACGCGATTTGGCGGCCTGTTTTCCAGCGGACCAGACCAAATGACGACTGCATCCATTCCTTCGCGCGGCGGTGCTGTACCTGCGCCCGTTCCGCAGAACGACATGAACAACGGCGGTGGCTATGCCGCCTCTGCGCCGCAGGGTGGCTACGCCAACCAGAATACGGCGATGAACCAGCCTTATCCGGCATCCAATGGCGGCTATGGTTCGGTTCAGCCCTCTTCTGCACGCGTAGCCTCGTCTTCGGCATCTGTTCAACGTCAGGAGCTTTCGGCTCCATCGCCGTCCAGCCGCCGCGAGCCTGCCACGCGTAACGAAGCGATGGCGCAGCCAATGCCCTCGGCGCGGTCGAATTCGGCGCCTTCCATGGCCTCGGCCCGCGTGCAGAGCAATGGTGCGGACAATCTCTCGACAGGCTCCATCAAGGCCGCCGACAATGGCTGGCACACCGATGGTGCGTCTTCGGTCACGTTGAGATCGGGTGAGACCATCGCAACGCTGTCCAAGCGCTATGGCGTACCCGAGAAGGCATTGCTTCAGGCCAATGGTCTGTCCAGCGCATCTGCTGCGGCACCCGGCCAGTCGATCATCATTCCGAAGTTCGGTCAGTCCCGCAACGCAGCCCGCGCTGCATCCGGCAATATCGACCTCAGCAAGAACAACAACAGCCCGACACCGACGCGTGGTCCCGAGCAGAACGTGGCCGTTCTACCAAGCCAAGGTGCGGCGCGCGACAAGGCTTCGGCAGACGCTGGCAAGTTGACGCCTCCCGGCGGCAAGCCACTTCCGCCAGCTGGTGGCTACAAGGTTCAGGCAGGCGACAGCCTTGCCAAGATCGCTCGCGCAAATGGCGTCTCGGTCGCCGACCTGAAGGCTGCAAACGGAATTACCGATGGCAGCGTTCGTATCGGCCAGACGTTGAAAATCCCAGGTGCCGGCACCGATGGCATCAAGACGGCATCGGTTCAGCATCAGGCGCCGGCGGCCACCAAGCCAGTCGAAGCACCGGTGGCGACGGCGAAGGTCGAGGCACCGAAGGCGCCAGCCGCAGACGCCAGCGTCAGCGACGTTGAGAAGAAGTCGGACATGGCGTCGATTGCGCCGGAGTCGACGGGTATCGGCAAATATCGCTGGCCGGTTCGCGGCGCTGTGATCTCCGGTTTCGGTGAAAACGTCGATGGCAGCCGCAACGATGGCATCAACATCTCCGTGCCCGAGGGTACGCCGATCAAGGCCGCTGAAAACGGTGTCGTCATCTACTCCGGCAACGGCTTGAAGCAGCTCGGCAACACCGTCCTTATCCGTCACGACGATGGCCGCGTCACGGTTTACGGCAACGCTGCCAATCTGGAGGTCCAGCGTGGCCAGAAGGTTCAGCGCGGCCAGACCGTTGCAACGTCCGGCATGACGGGCAGCGCAAAGCGTCCACAGGTTCACTTCGAAGTCCGCAAGGACGCCACACCGGTGAACCCATCCTCTTTCCTCGAGTAGGTATTGCGTCTCAGGAATGGAAAAAGCCGGGTCAACGCCCGGCTTTTTTTCGTTTCAGGGTCTCGTCAGCCCGACCGTGCGTTCGATGAAGTCTGCAATCGTGGCCGTATCGTCGAGATCAAATACCGGCAACGCCGTGTCAACGATGGCATGATCGGCAGCGATGGCGATGATGTGCGGATCGGATGGGGCGAGCGGCTCCGTCTTTGCCGCCTCCAGCCGACGTGCCTCGATCTTGGAAACGGGTTCGTATTTGTAGCCCTCGATCAGGACCAGATCGCAAGGCGCGATCCGCGAGAGGATGTCGGCGAAGGATGGCTCCGGGCCTCCGCGGAGTTCGTGCATGATGGCAAAGCGGGTGCCAGAGACGATGGTCACTTCATGCGCGCCTGCCTGTCTGTGCCGCCAGCTATCGGCACCGACCTTGTCGATATCGAAATCATGGTGTGCATGCTTGATCGTGGAGACGCGGTAGCCTCGCGCCGTCAACTCCGTGACGATGCGGACGGCGAGTCCTGTCTTGCCTGAATTCTTCCAGCCGGAAATACCAAATACTTTTTGGGTCATACGGACATGCTTCTCAAAAAAGTCTCGGCTGTGGCGAGCTCATCCGGCGTATTGATGTTGTAGAACGGGTCGATGGACGCGGTTTCGCTTTCGAGCGTGGCAAAGGTCACACCCAGCGTGTGATGCCGCGCCAAGAAGCTGCGGATGCGGCGGTTGTTGTCATCCGCCAGCCAGTGTTCCAGATCATCTGCGATGGAGACGGGCCACAGACCGAATACCGGATGGACATGACCGCTGGACGCGGCGATGACGATGGCGTCCTCCTGCATGATGTGATCCGCGAGGCGCGATGACAGGTCGTCGGGGAAGAACGGACTGTCGGCGGGAACGGTCAGGATATGCGATGCCTGCGCAGCGTGGTTGGCGAAGTAACGCATGCCGGCAAGAATGCCTGCTAGCGGACCGGCGTGACCGGCCTTTGTATCGGGCACCAGCGGCAGTTCGAACGTCTGTGCCCAGGCCTCCGCTGCATTGAGGGCGAGTTTGGAAACCTGAGGATGGACGCGCTCGATGACGTGGGTCAACAACGGCTTGCCGCCAAGTTGGCTCAGCGCCTTGTTCGTGCCCATGCGTCTGGAAAGACCGCCCGCCAGGATGAGGCCGGGTGTGGCTTGTCTCGATGTCATCACGCTTTGCCTTGCTGCATGTCCTGATGGTGTCGGCGTTCCTGAACGCCGGTATAGGCGCTTGCCATAATCGCCAGCATCGCATTGAGCAACATCATCAGCAAGAGGGGCGTCGTCCCCGCCTCCTTAGAGAGCAGCGAGGAGGCAAGCACCGAAAGTGCGGCTCCTCCGCCGATGGTCAGCGCGCCACCAAGGCCTGACGCGGAACCAGCCAGATGCGGCTGGACGTTCACCATGCCAGCATTGGCGCTCGGCAAGGTCACGCCATTTCCCACGCCGATCAGGGCGAGTGGCAGGAAAAACTCGTAATGGCTGTTGAGGCCGAGAAAGGGCAGGGCGATCGCCCCGACGATACCGGCAGTGGCAATGCCGTTTCCTGCCAGCATCATCCGGGAAATGCCCACCCGCTGTGCGTAACGGCCGGACAGGAAGTTTCCGAGCATATAGCCGCCCGCCATGAAAAAGAACTGCATGCCGAGGACGGCGGGTGTCAATTCGTAGAGCACGCTACCTACGAAAGGCGCGCCGCCCAGAAACGAGAAGAACACGCCGGATGAAAACGTGGAGGTCAGCGCATAGCCCCAGAAACGTTTGGAATGGAGAAGCTGCGGCCAGGCCTTGAACTGCGCGGAAAAGCTCGCCGATTTCTCATGGTTGGTTTCTCCGAGGTCGAAAAAGACCAGAAGAAGCATGGCCACGCCACAGCATGCGACGAGAACGAAACTGGCTTGCCAACCGGCGATGTCATTGAGGACGCCGCCGATTGTGGGGCCGACCATAGGAACAGCCGACATCCCCATGGTCACATAGCCGATCATCGATGCTGCGCGGTCCGCAGGCACCATATCGCGCACGATGGCACGGGACAGGACAAATCCGGAGGCGACGACGGCCTGGAGCAGACGACCGATCATGAAGACGGTGATGTTGGGAGCGACTGCACAGATCACGGTCGCAATGATCATGATCGAGAGGCAGGCCAGCAGCACTGGACGTCTACCGTAGAGATCGGACAGAGGACCGATGAGCAGTTGCAGGGCGGCGGTCGCGGCCAGATAACCCGAGACGGCGAATTGCATGACGGCGTAATCGGTTTCGAAATACACCGCCATTGCCGCCAGAGACGGCAGGAAGATATTGATGCAGAGCGCGGCAACGCCCGAAACGAGCACGAGTGTCGCGATATGCGGCGGGGTTGATCTATCGAGGAAGCGGACCGTCGTCATTGTATTCTCGTGGATGTCTTTGCGAGCGGTGGCTGCTTACGCCTGCTTTCACGGTAGAAGGTGTAGAGGCCCGATGCGACGATGATGGCCGTACCGAGCAAAATCCACGGCGTCATCTTCTCACCAAACACGATATATCCGATGGAGAAGGCCCAGATCATGCTGGTGTAGCGGAAGGGCGCGACAAAGGCGATGTCGCCGCTGCGCATCGACAGGATAACGGCCTGATAGCCGATGACGACCAGAATGGCCGCAGCGAAGAGGTGGAACCAGACAGAGACGTCCATCGGTTGCCATCCGCCAAAGGGGACGATCAGGGCCGCACCAAAGATGGTGTTCACGACTGCGGTGGTCATCGTCACCGTGAGCGAGGGAATATCGGTATACATGCGCCGGGTCAGGAGATCGCGGCCCGCGGTGACGAAGACGGCACCCACCACGAGCAGTGAAACCGTTGTAAAGCCATCGGGAGCCGGCCGCAGGATAATCAGCACGCCGATGAAGCCGACGAGGATCGCGGTCCAGCGTCGCCAGCCGACCGGCTCGCGCAGAAAAATGGCAGCACCCAGCGTGACTGCAAGGGGCAATGACTGCATGATGGCCGACACATTGGCGAAACCCATGGTGGCCAGCGCCCGCAGGTAAAGGATAGATGCGGCGACTTCACAGAGACAGCGCATCAGGATGATGGGCCGCATGATCGTCTTCAGCGGACGCAGGGCGCCCATTTGGCGGGCAATGAAAAAGACGAGAACGCAGGTGATGACACCGCGAACAAACAGAATTTGGCCGGTGTTGATATAGGGCGTGACGGATTTGGTGAAGGCGTCATTGATCGTAAAGCATGCCATCGCGAGCGCCATCAGCAACGCGCCGCGGGTATTGTCCGTCAATGCCATGATTCCAAATCCCAGATACGGAACGGCGTTGCTGCCTGTCGTACGACTCCGCCCACTCCTCTTACAGAATAGGGGTGACATGCGTTTATCTGGATTTCAATCGAATAATCTCAGGAGAGTTGAATAATGCGATATCAACCGCCGGTCACACTCATATGGCGCGCGACGGCGGGTCTCTTATGGGTTCGGTCTATGATGAAATCGTGACCCTTGGGCTTGCGCAGGATCGCCTCGTCGATGGCTTGCGACAGAAGCGCGTTATCGTCGGAAGCCCGCAACGCCGTGCGCAAATCGGCGGCATCATCCTGACCAAGGCACATATACAGCGTACCGGTGCAGGTGAGGCGAACGCGATTGCAGCTTTCGCAGAAATTATGGGTCATCGGTGTGATGAAGCCGAGCCGACCGCCGGTTTCCTTCACGGACACATAGCGTGCGGGACCCCCGGTCTGGTAGCCGATATCGCTCAACGTGAATGTCTCTTCGAGTGAGGCTCGGACCTGCGACAGCGGCAGATAGCGGTCCGTGCGGTCCTCTTCGATCTCGCCCATCGGCATGGTTTCGATGACGGTCAGGTCCATGCCGCGCTCATGCGCAAACTGCATCAGATGAGGGATCTCGTGCTCGTTGAAATCCTTGAGGGCTACGGCATTGAGCTTGATCTTGATCCCAGCAGCAAGCGCTGCATCGATACCGCCCATCACCTTGGAGAAGTCACCCCACCGGGTGATCTGCTTGAACTTGTCGGCATCGAGCGTGTCGAGCGACACATTGATGCGGCGCACGCCGCAATCGAAAAGTTCGGCGGCATGGGTCGCCAGTTGCGAGCCATTGGTGGTCAGCGTCAGCTCGTCCAGAGTTCCGGCCTGAACATGGCGACCGAGATCACGCACAAGATGCATGATGTTCTTGCGAACGAGTGGCTCGCCGCCGGTCAGCCTGATCTTGCGTACGCCCTTGCCGATGAAGGCGGAACAGAGTCGGTTCAGCTCTTCCAGCGTCAAAAGGTCCTTCTTGGGCAGAAATGTCATGTGTTCGGACATGCAATAGGTGCAGCGAAAATCGCAGCGATCCGTCACAGATACGCGCAGATATGTCACTGCGCGGCCAAACGGATCGACCATCGGTGTGGTGCTTTCCGCCAGCGATTCCGCTGTAGGAAGCGAACCGAGGAAGCTGTTCACGCTGAAATCTCCATTGCAATCTGCCGCATATGCGCTGCCTTCATGTAGTGGCTTGCCCGCAGGCGGGCAAGGTCATAAGTGTGCAGTATATTATCATGGGACGGAAATGAAAAATGAGTGAGCCCTGGCCAACGGAATTGCGGGTATCGAATGACAAGAAACATCTTGTCGTGACATTCGACAATGGCGCGTCCTTTGAACTGTCCGCTGAGCTGTTGCGCGTGCTTTCACCATCGGCGGAAGTTCAGGGCCATGGGCCGGGCCAGAAGATCACCGTGCCGGGCAAGAGACATGTCGCCATTCGTAACGTCGTGGCTACCGGCAATTACGCCGTGCGTATCGCGTTCGATGATGGTCATGACAGTGGCATCTACACGTGGAAGTATCTTTTCGAATTGGGCGAGAGCGGTGACGCACTGTTCACCGGTTATGAAGGGGAATTGGCAGAAAAAGGCTTGAGCCGGGAGCCCAAAATCCGTTAGCAGGAATGCATATTTCATACAGGGACAGGGGTGACACTTGGCGGTCGAGGGAAATGCAAATGATCTGGCGCAAGTGGTCGTCCTGTTGGCGGCAGGTGTCGTCGCCGCGCCTCTTTTCAAGAAGATAGGTCTGGGTTCGGTTTTAGGCTATCTGGCCGCCGGTCTGGTCATTGGCCCGTTTGGTTTCGGGGCGTTTTCTGACCCGCAGGCGATTATCCACATTGCCGAACTCGGCGTCGTCATGTTCCTGTTCATCATCGGCCTGGAAATGCAGCCTTCCCGGCTTTGGTCCATGCGTAAGGATATTTTCGGGCTTGGTGCGTTGCAGGTCTTGACCTGTATGGCCGGGCTGACGCTGGTGGGCCTCGCGCTTGGCTTTCCGCTCATTCATTCTTTCGTCGCCGGTACGGGCTTCGTGCTGACCTCCACCGCCATCGTCATGCAGATGCTGCAAGAGCGCAACAGCATGTCGACGCTGAAAGGCCAGCGCATCATCGCCATCCTTCTGTTCGAAGATCTGGCCATCGTGCCGCTTCTGGTGCTGGTCGCGTTTCTCGGAGCGGGTGGTGAGGCTGTGACGCTTTCGGAGCGGATGACGTCGATCGGTATCGCGCTGGCCGCGATTGTCGCCCTGGTCGTCGCTGGTCGATACCTGCTCAATCCGTTCTTCCGTCTGCTGGCATCATCAGGCGCACGCGAAGTGATGACGGCTGCGGCCCTGCTGGTCGTGCTGGGATCGGCCCTGTTGATGCAGGTCAGTGGCTTGTCGATGGCGATGGGTGCCTTTCTGGCGGGGGTGCTTCTGTCGGAATCCTCGTTCCGTCATCAGCTTGAGGCCGATATCGAGCCCTTCCGTGGTATTCTTCTCGGCCTGTTTTTCCTTGGCGTCGGCATGGCCATCGATCTCAAGGTCATCGCAGCCAACTGGCAACTCGTGGTGATGAGTGTCATCGCCTATATGCTTGTCAAGGCACTGCTGATCTACTGCGTGGCACGGGTCGTGGGCACCTGCCAGCGCGAGAGCATCGAGCGGGCGGTTTTGATGGCTCAAGGTGGCGAATTCGCCTTCGTCCTGTACTCCGCAGCACTGGCTGCCGGTATCCTCGATGCAGAAGCCAATGCGGTGCTGACGGCGACCATCATCATTTCGATGGTCCTCACGCCACTGATGGTCATTGCCCATGATCGCATTATGCCGAAGGCCATGGCCAAGACGGACGACCTGGATTTGCCCGAAAATGTCGATGGCAGCATCCTGATCATCGGCTTCGGTCGCTTCGGCCAGATCGTCAGCCAGCCCCTTCTGGCGCGCGGCTATACGCTGTCATTGGTCGACAGGGACGCGGACTTCGTGCGCGATGCATCCGACTTCGGCTTCAAGGTCTACTACGGCGATGGTTCGCGGGCGGAAATTCTGCATGCAGCGGGAGCGGGCTCGGCGCGCGCGGTACTGATCTGCGTGGACGACAAGGAAGCCGCCATCCGCATCGCCGAAATCGTCAAGCATGAATTCCCGCTGGTGCCGGTGCTAGCCCGCGCTTTCGACCGTGGCCATGCGCTCGACCTCCTGAAAGCCGGTGTGGATTATCAGATCCGCGAAACCTACGAATCTGCGCTCAACTTTAGCGAAAAGGTGCTGACAGCCGTGGGTGAAGAGATAGAACTGGCCGAACGCTTGGTGGAAGAATTCCGCGATGTCGACAAGGAGCGCTTTGCGCTCGAGGTCGTCGGCGGTGTCTATGCCGGTCGTTCCCTCATCCGCGGCAATGCACAGCCTGCCGATATTGTCGCAGCCCGTACCGCACGTGAGCGTGCAGAACGTGAGGCGCAGCAAAAAGAGCTTGAGGAAAGCTAACGGCAGTGTCACGCGCTTGTCGCATTGTTACTGTTGAACGGCGGCCACGAGGAGGAAACCACCATGACGATCATTCAGTCCGTAGACGAGTTGAAGGCGATTTACGGGACCGTTGCCGAGGCTTCCACCATCAAGGTCACGCCGGCCCTGACCGCCGAATACAGGCAGATGATCGAAGCATCGCCATTCGTGGCGCTCGCAACTGTGGGTCCCGAAGGCATGGATTGCTCACCGCGTGGTGACAAGGGCGGTGTTGTCAGGGTTCAAGACGACAGGACGCTTTTGCTGCCGGACTGGCGCGGCAACAACCGCATCGATTCGCTGCTCAACATCGTGCGCGATCCGCGTGTGGCTTTGATGTTCCTCGTTCCCGGCTCAACCACGACGATGCGTGTGAACGGAACGGCTGTGGTTTCTGCGGACCTTGCGCTACTTGAGAGTTTCGAGATGGACGGCAAGCATCCGCGGACCGTGACCGTCATCACGATTGACGAGGTGTATTTCCAATGCGCGCGGGCGCTCATCCGGTCCGAACTCTGGAAGACCGAAAACTTCATCGATCCCGCATCCTTGCCCACGCCGGGTGCGTTGATGAAAGCCGCAACGGCGGATTTCGACAAGGATACGTATGATCGGGAATGGCCGGAGCGTGCCGCGAAAACCATGTGGTGACATTGCGTCGGGGCCAAGACTTTCGGCCCCTACTTGTAGATTAGCCAGCTTTTGCCGGAATAATTTTTCTTCATGCCCTCTTCGAAGCAAACCGTGCGGTTTCTGCCGGTTTCCTTGCCGTGATAGAGCGCGGTATCGGCGTGACCATAGAGCTCGCCAGGGTTTTGCGCCTGTGATGCCATGGCATAGCCGATGGATATGGTGACCTGACCATAGTCGACGCCGGATTTGGAATTGCGAAACGGCGTCTTTTCCAGCGTGGTGCGGATGCGCTCGCACATGGCGTGAACCTCGTCCTGGGTGATGCCGTCGATGATGATGGCGAACTCTTCGCCGCCGCTTCGCGCCACGAAACCGTCCTTGCGCACGCTTGCCCTGATGACGGAGGCGACGCTTGCCAAAATCTTGTCGCCCACGGGATGACCGAAGGCGTCGTTGATCTTCTTGAAATTGTCCACATCCAACAGGATGAGCGCCGAGAGGTGCAAGCCGACCGTCGTATCGTAGATGAAAGCAAGCTTTTCGTCGAATGCCCGGCGGTTGGAGAGGCGCGTCAGAGAATCGGTATTGGCGATGCGCTTGTACTCATCCAGTTCCAGACGGACCTGCTGCATTTCTTCTGCATGGCGGTCCATGCCTTTCGACGTCGTCTCGTTCTCCGCCATCTTTTCGCCCGTGGCATCTGCGAGCATGGAAATGGCAGTGCGCAGAAGCTGCGCGCTGGACTGGCTTTTGTCCAGGATGCCAGCCCGTGTTTCATCGAGAATGCGATTATAATTTTCCAGGCAGGTCTGCTCGTGCTGGAGGACGATCAGGAGTGCATTCAACTCCGACTGTAACTTGTCGCGTGCAGCCTCGATCAACTGCCCATGGGTATGGTCGAAATAACGGGCGCCGAGTTCATCCAGCTCCTCCTGTGTCACGCGGCTTCCCAACACGCTGAGCTCACGCGTCAAAGCGGGATTGGAGCCGATATAGGCCTCGTAAAACAGGTTGTAGTTTCGTGGAATGGGAACAACGCCCATATTGCGCATCGCGAACATGATCTGCGCTGCGATATCGGGAGCTTTGGGCGTTGATGTCGTACTCATCAAGTCACTCCAGAAATGACGTTAGTATTGTGCCTTACGGGAAGATCAAACTTATTCTGAAATCCCGGCAAGCAAAGACAGAGCATTGTTTTACGGCAAGATGACCCAATAAAGCTGTCTCCCGTTTCATGCCGTTCAAATGCTTAAATCGGAATCGGCTAAATCAGAAGTCGTGATTTCACATAGCATTTTGCAGGTAAATTTATAGAGGTAATTTGTTGTAGTGCAGCAAATATTCGCATTTTTTCAGTGTTTTATCGGCCGCGTGGAATCGCGGGTTGAGACCTCTCCCAAAAAGCAGATAGAAAAAACGGCCCCGAAGAGCCGTTTTCATCTGTCTGTCTTACTTGGGGCCGATCATGTTTTCCGGCCGGACATACTGGTCGAATTCTTCATTGGTCAAATAACCACCACCCACGGCCTCGTCACGAAGCGTCGTGCCGTTTTTGTGTGCGGTCTTGGCGATCTTGGCGCAGGCATCGTAGCCCAGCTTGCCGTTGAGCGCTGTGACCAGCATAAGAGAGTTTTCGACGCCTTTTTTGATATTGTCTTCGCGGGCTTCGATGCCGACGACGCAATTGTCGGTGAAGGACACGGCTGCGTCGCCTAAAAGTTGTACCGATTGCAGGAAGTTATAGGCCATCATCGGATTGTAGACATTCAGCTCGAAATGGCCTTGGCTTCCGGCAAATGTGATCGCTGCCTGATTGCCGAAGATATGCGCACAGACCTGCGTCAGTGCTTCCGACTGTGTCGGATTGACTTTGCCGGGCATGATGGACGAACCGGGTTCGTTCTCAGGCAGCGCCAGCTCGCCGAGGCCTGCACGTGGGCCGGAGCCGAGGAAGCGAATGTCGTTGGCGATCTTGAAGAGGGCTGCGGCTGCGGCATTGATGGCGCCATGCGCAAAAACCATCGCATCGTGGGCGGCAAGCGCTTCGAATTTGTTGGGAGCGGTCACGAAGGGTAGGCCGGTGATTTTCGCGATCTCTTCGGCCACCTGCTCGGCAAAGCCGACTGGCGCGTTGAGGCCGGTGCCAACGGCGGTGCCGCCCTGAGCGAGTTCGTAAAGGCCCGACAGCGTCAGTTCGATACGCTTGATGGCAGAAGCGACCTGGGCTGCGTAGCCGGAAAATTCCTGGCCAAGCGTCAGCGGAGTTGCATCCTGTGTGTGGGTACGACCGATCTTGATGATATGGGCAAAACCCTTGGCCTTTGCATCAAGGGCTGCATGCAGGTGCTTGAGGCTCGGCAGCAGATGATGAACCATCTGCTCAGCGCAGGCGATATGCATGGCCGTCGGGTAGGTGTCGTTGGACGACTGGCTCATATTGACGTGGTCGTTCGGGTGAACGGGCTTCTTGGAGCCCATGTCTCCGCCGAGCATCTCAATCGCCCGGTTCGAGATGACTTCATTGGCATTCATGTTGGACTGCGTGCCGGAGCCGGTCTGCCAGACCACAAGCGGAAAGTGGTCGTTGAGCTTGCCATCGATGACTTCCTGTGCAGCCTTGACGATGGTCTCGCCAACCTGCGCATCGAGCCCACCCAGCGCCATGTTGGTGCGGGCTGCTGCCTGCTTGACGATACCCAGTGCACGAACGACCGATGCGGGCTGTTTTTCCCAGCCAATCTTGAAGTTTCCGAGCGAGCGCTGCGCCTGTGCGCCCCAGTAACGGTCGCTGGCAACCTCGATCGGGCCGAATGTGTCGGTTTCTGTGCGTGTGGCTGTCATCAGTCCTGCCTCTCCTGTGTATCCTCCGGCAAGCCAGCTGTCTGCTTGAGCCTTGCGCGCGGGCAGACATATAAAGCGATAGCGCAATCATGAAAAGCCTGTCGTGCCCACTGCCACCATATTTCGCGACGGATTCCGGGGCCGATGCCAATCGATTTCGAAAGTCTGGCTGCGTGGTATTTGGGTCACTTGACCGAAAGGGCTGATGTTCCTGCATTATGCCGGATACGTGACGAAAACTTGTTTGCTCAATGTTAAGAAACTAAAGAGAAATTTAACTATTCTGGCCAAACGTGGGGCCCACGCCAACACGAATTTTTTCGTGATGGAAACCCTTGTCTGGCACTGGATTGGACTTCGTGCGTTTCTTCCCAAAACATGCCCAATCAGCTAGACAGACACAGACTTCTCATATGCGCATCGATGAATGATGGCGCGGGACGCGGCGAGGATTACATTGAAAATCACATCTGGAAAAATATCGGCAACGTGGATACTGGCACTCGGTCTTTCCGTCTCAGTGGGCGTGCCGGGTACAGCAGGTGCTGTTACTCTCATGGATATTTTGCGCGGCGGACCTGGCAAGGTCGAGCGTGAGCGTCAGGACAGTGGTTTGCCGGGTGTGACCCAGCCGGGAATGGCAGCGACGCGTGATGTGGATCCCGAGCCTTTGCCGCGCGTTTCCGGTCCGCGTTATTATACATACAAGACCGACAGTACCCGTGCCGTCGATACGTCCAAGTTCTCGTCCGGTCTTGCCGGTGCCAAGTTGTCCGCGACACCTGAAATCGCAAAGGCGCTGGAAGCCTATTACAATGCAGGTGGTGCTCCCATCTGGGTGTCGAATGGCGATCTGAACGCACGCGCAAGTGCCGTTCTCGCTTTCTTCGATACGGTTGGAGACAGCGGGCTTAACCCGGCAGATTATGCCATTTCCGCTCCCTCGCAGGACGTGACCGCCAGCATTTCCACTGAGCCGGAGGCACAGGTCCAGAACGTCGCTGTTACCGAGCAGGAGACCATTCCGCCTGCCATGATGCGGTTCGAACTGGCGCTGTCCGCCAAGGTTCTGGCTTACGTCCAGGACACGAACCGTGGCCGTGTCGATCCGAACAAGCTGTCTGGATACCACGACTTCAAGCGAAAGACAGTCAATCTGACGCCCGTTTTGAAGCTTGCCAGCATGAGCCCGGATGTCGGCGCCTATCTGCGCAGCCGCGAACCGTCCAACGTCGAATATCAGGCGCTGAAGGCGGAGCTTTTGAAGCTGCGCAACGAAGACAAGGATACAGGCCAGAAGGTTGTCGTTCCTGCCGATCTCGTTCTGAAGCCGGGCGACAACAACGCCGATATGGCAACGGTCGTCAAAGCCATCGAGCATCGCTCGTCGGCTGGCCTGAAGACGGACCACGCAACAACACTGGCGGGTTATCAGCAGACACCGGAATACACGCCGGAACTGGTCGATCTCGTCAAGGCATTCCAGAGTGAAAAGGGCCTGAAAGCCGATGGTGTCATCGGCCGCGCAACCGTGCGTGCCATGACCGGCGACAGCAACGAAGCCAAGATCGCCAAGCTGGAAGTGGCCATGGAGCAGGTTCGGTGGTTGCCCGCCGATCTGGGCGACCGTTTCGTCTTCATCAACCAGCCCGCTTTCATGGCGTATTATCATAATGAGGGCAAAGAAGACTTCGGTATGAAGGTGGTCATCGGTTCCAAGGCGAACCAGACCTACTTCTTCCAGGATGAAATCCAGACCGTTGAATTCAACCCCTATTGGGGCGTTCCGCAGTCCATCATCGTCAACGAGATGCTGCCAAAGCTTCGCCGCGACCCGTCCTATCTGGACCGTCTGGGTTACGAAGTTCAGGTCAACGGACGCTCGGTGTCGTCTTCCAACGTCAACTGGTATGGCTCCACCAACGCGATCTCGGTTCGCCAGCCACCAAGCAGCGACAATGCGCTCGGTGATCTGAAGATTCTGTTCCCGAACGCCCATGCCATCTACATGCATGACACACCGGCCAAGAGCTTCTTCAGCCGCGACATGCGCGCATTGAGCCACGGCTGCATTCGTCTGGTCGACCCACGTCGCATGGCCGCTGCCGTTCTCGGCACGACCATCGACAATGTCGACAAGCAGATTGCCGCGGGCCAGAACCGCGCCGTCCAGGTGTCCGGCAAGGTGCCTGTCTACGTCGCCTATTTCACGGCCTGGCCTGACAAGGACGGCCGCGTGCAGTATTTCGACGATGTCTATGACCGTGACAGCTACGTCATGAAGGCGTTTGACGCCACGACGAAAACGCGCTCGTCTTCCATCTAAAGGGAACGCCAGCAAAACAAAAAAAGCGCCTTCACAGGCGCTTTTTCTATCAGAGGGCAGGGGCATGCGGGACATTCAGGCGGTTATCGATTCCATCTACGAGGAAATGCACGCGCGTCTGGGCGAAGGCAAGGTCGCAGATTATATCCCGCAACTGGCCAAGGTTGATCCAAAGCAGTTCGGCATCGCGGTAACCACGGTCGAGGGGCAGACCTTCGTTGCGGGCGACGCGCTCGTACCGTTCTCGATACAGAGCATATCCAAGGTGTTCATGCTGACGCTTGCGCTCGGCAAGACCGGTGAGAGCGTATGGAAACGTGTGGGCCGCGAACCCTCCGGCTCCTCCTTCAACTCAATCGTGCAACTGGAGCGCGAAGCGGGAATTCCGCGTAATCCTTTCGTCAACGCCGGTGCCATCGTCATCACAGACATGGTTCTGGCGGGACACCAGCCGCGCGAAGTCATCGGTGAATTGCTGCGTTTCATTCAATATCTGGCCGACGACGATACGATTTCCATCGATGATGCGGTGGCCAAGTCGGAACAGAAGACCGGGTTCAGAAATGTTGCGCTCGCGAACTTCATGAGCAGCTTCGGCAATCTGCACAATCCGGTCGAGAATACGCTGGGCGTTTATTTTCACCAATGCGCGATCTCGATGAACTGCGTTCAGCTGGCGCGGGCAGGACTGTTTCTGGCCAATCGCGGGCGCAACCCGGTGACAGGTCACTCCGTGGTATCGGACAAGCGGGCGCGACGCATCAATGCGCTGATGCTGACCTGCGGCCACTATGATGGCTCGGGAGACTTCGCCTATCATGTCGGCCTGCCCGGCAAGAGTGGCGTGGGCGGTGGCATTCTGGTCGTCGCACCGGGCAAGGCGTCGATTGCGGTCTGGTCTCCAGGGTTGAACGAGGTCGGCAACTCCGCACTCGGCTCCGATGCTTTGGAAATGCTGGCGAACGAAATGGGCTGGTCCGTATTCGGGGCTTGATCTTCACGGCAGATGCGGGCATTCCCTGAACCCGGAACGCTTCAAACGTTCAGGACCAAGCGAGATTGCCATGACCATTGCTGCCGAGATCGATGACACGCCGGAGGCCGTCGAGCCTGAAGAGCAGGGTGGCGCGCATCCGCTCTTTGCTGATGCGCCGCGTTCCGTGTCGTTCAACAAGCTGCGCAAGCGGCTGTTGCGCAATGTTCGTCAGGCTTTCGATGATTTCGATATGCTCAAAGGTCAGAAACGCTGGCTGGTCGGACTGTCGGGGGGCAAGGACAGCTACGGACTTCTGGCGCTGCTGCTCGACCTGAAATGGCGCGGTCTGCTGCCCGTGGAGCTCGTCGCCTGCAATCTCGACCAGGGGCAGCCCAATTTTCCCAAGCATATTCTGCCGGACTACCTGACGAAGATCGGCATGCCGCATCGCATCGAATACCGCGACACCTATTCCATCGTGAAGGAAAAGGTGCCTGCTGGCGGGACTTATTGTTCGCTCTGTTCCCGGCTTCGCCGTGGCAATCTCTATCGCATCGCGCGCGAGGAGGGGTGTGACGCACTGATCCTTGGTCACCACCGCGAAGATATTCTCGAAACCTTCTTCATGAACCTGTTTCATGGCGGGCGGCTTGCTGCCATGCCACCAAAGCTGATGAATGACGAGGGCGATCTGATGGTGCTGCGTCCGCTGGCTTACTGCGCCGAAGACGACATGGCGAAGTTTGCATCTGCCATGGATTTCCCCATCATTCCCTGTGATCTCTGTGGTTCGCAGGATGGCCTTCAGCGCAATGCGATGAAGGATATGCTGGCCGATATCGAACGCCGTATGCCGGGCCGCAAGGATGTGATGCTGCGCGCCATGGCGCACGTCAATCCATCGCATCTGCTCGACACGAAGCTTTTCGATTTTGCGGGCCTGATTGTCACTGATCCGTCATGCTAGAGGCTTAGGTCGTGAAGCTTCTCTCCCACGTTCAAAGAAAACCTTCATGACCCTTTCCGATACCGATCTTGATTTTCTCGTCGCCACCGTTGCCGACGCCGGTGAAACCGAAATCATGCCCCGCTTCCGAAATCTGAGCGCATCCGACATTTCCGAAAAGACATCAACCGTCGACCTGGTAACCGAAGCAGATGTTCGTGCAGAAAAGCGCATAACGGCCGCATTGCTGGAACGTTTCCCCGGCGCGCATATCGTGGGCGAGGAGGCTTACGACGCAGATCGTTCTGTGGTCCCCGCACTGGTGGATGCGCCGCTCGCCTTCGTGATCGATCCGATCGACGGTACATTCAATTACGCCGCAGGTTTTCCTGCGTTTGGGACTCTCCTTGCCGTCACCGTCAAGGGTGAGACCGTCGCAGGCATCATTCACGACCCTGTTATGGGTGATACGATTGTCTCGATGAAAGGTGCGGGTGCTACGCTAAAACCCAAGGGTGGTAGCGACGTCAAACTTTGCGTGGCAAAGCCTGTCGATCTTTCCCAGATGGTTGGCGTGTTTTCGTGGGGTCATAGCTTCGAGGAGCGGCGTCCGATCATCGCTGCCAATATGACCAAGGCCAAGATGGCACTAGCGCTGAATTGTTCGGCCCACGAATACTGGCTGGTTTCTAGCGGCAAACTGCATTTCATCGGCCACGAGAAGCTGATGCCGTGGGACCATCTCGCCGGTGTTCTGACGCATCAGGAAGCGGGCGGCTACACGGCCAAATTCGATGGCACGCCCTATCGTCCCGGCGATCTGACCGGCGGCATCCTGTCTGCGCCGGACAAGGACAGCTGGAAGATGCTTCGTCGCGAGATTGTTGGTCTTTGAAGACAACACGAGAAAGGAATATCCATGACCATTGAAGTCGACATCGCGTCCCTTGCCAATGCCCTGCAAGAGGCAGCAGCTGTGGAAATCATGCCGAGATTTCGCAATCTGGGTGAAGGCGATGTACGGATAAAGACGGAGGCCATCGATCTCGTCACCGAAGCCGACGAAGCTGCCGAACGCCTGATCCGCGCGCGGATCGCCGAATTCATGCCGGACGCATTGTTCGTCGGCGAAGAATCGGTGGCGGCTGACCCGTCGCTGCTCTCCAAACTGGGTGAGGCGGATCTGGCTGTTGTGGTCGATCCCATCGACGGCACCTTCAACTTCGCCGCCGGTCTACCGTTGTTCGGCGTCATGTTGAGTGTGGTGTCGAAAGGCGAGACAATTGCCGGTCTGATCTACGACCCCATGGGCAATGACTGGGTGATCGCGGAAAAAGGATCGGGCGCCTGGATGTGCAGTGCCGATGGCTCGCAGAGCCAGATGAGCGTCGTACCACCGCCAGAGCTGTCACAGATGGTGGGTATTGCCAATACCGGGTATTTCGAAGGCGATGTGCGCCGCCGTCTGCTCAACAATCTGGCTGATGTGCGGCTGTTTACCAGCTACCGTTGTGCCGCCCACGAGTACCGCATCTTCTGCGGCGGTCATATGCATTTCCTCATGTACAACAAGCTGATGCCGTGGGATCATCTTGCCGGCACGTTGATTTCGAAGGAAGCCGGCGCCTACGCCGCCCGCTTCGACGGTTCGCCGTATCTGCCGCACCACGTGGATGGCGGGCTTCTGCTGACCGCCAATGAAGAGACGTG
Source organism: Rhizobium skierniewicense (assembly GCF_014196515.1). Lineage (GTDB taxonomy): Bacteria > Pseudomonadota > Alphaproteobacteria > Rhizobiales > Rhizobiaceae > Agrobacterium > Agrobacterium skierniewicense. The sequence goes on from NZ_JACIDV010000012.1 coordinate 48,975, forward strand.
GGAGCTGCTGCGCGAAAAGGTTTTCACGGTCTGAGGCGATCTCATTCAAACGCAAAACGCGCGGATGTCACCATCCGCGCGTTTTTGTTTTTCGGATCCGCTCAGTGGGTCGGTTTGTTTTGCGGCTGAAACAGCGCACCTTTTTCACCGATCACGACGAAAACAAGGCCCACGACCGACACGATGAAGAAACCACCGACCATCGGCAGGGCCGTGCCATTGAACGCCTGCCCGATCGCCGCACCAATGAGAGAACCGCCGATGGTGCTCATGAAGCCGATGACGGATGACGCTGTACCGGCCACGTGGCCAAGCGGCTCCATCGCCAGTGAGTTGAAGTTCGAGCCGATAAGACCGAACTGAAACATCGCCAAGGCAAACATGACGATAAACAGGACGAACGGCATCGGCTGCGGTCCGAACATCTGTGCCATCAGCCACACGAAGGTGATGACGATGAAGGCGACCAGAGAACCATGCGACAGCTTTCGCATCCCGAAACGCCCGACAAGACGGGAGTTGAGGAACGAGGATAGCGCCATGAACAGCGCGACGCCGGCAAAGGCTGCCGCAAACCACGGTCCAAGCCCGTAAATTCCCTTATAGACCTGCTCCGCAGAGTTGATGAAACCGAACAGCGCGCCGAAGATGACCGTGCTGGCAATCGTGTAGCAAAGCGCGACCCGGTTCGTCAGCACGATCTTGAAGCCCTGCAGGACAGATGCGACGGTCAACTGGCGGACATCTTCCGGCGCCAATGTTTCCGGCAGGCGGAGGTACATCCAGACCGTCACGATGATGGCGATACCCGCCATAAAGCCGAAAATCAGGTGCCAATCGCCAAAGAACAGCACGATCTGTCCGGTCCCGGGCGCGATGACCGGCACGACCATGAACACCATCATGATCAACGACATGACTTCGGCCATCTGGCGTCCGCCGTAGACATCGCGAACGATGGAGACGGTGATAACGCGGGTGGCGGCCGATCCTATACCCTGAATGAAGCGCAGCACCAGAAGCCCCGCAAAGGACGGTACAAAGATGACGGCGATGGATGACAGGATGTAGATGCCCAAACCGAACAGCATCGGCTTGCGACGTCCGAAGCGGTCTGCAATGGGCCCGTAGAACAGCTGCGAAATGCCAAAGCCCAGGAGATAGGCAGAGATGACATACTGGCGGTGGTTTTCGTTATCCACACCCAACGCCGCGCCGATTTCCTGCAAGCCGGGAAGCATGATATCGATGGCAAGCGCATTGAGCGCCATCAGCGCTGCCGCAAGCCCGATGAATTCCGTACGCCCCATGGTAATAGCGCGTGCCGGATCGGATTGTGAAAGATTTGTCACAGAATTTGTCCCAAAAGAACGGCAAAGGCGTTGCTTGGGGCAACGCCTAGACAGATTTTAAACGTCAGGGGGGCCGGGACTTCCCGGCCGAAATCACGCCGCGCCGCGGACGCTGATACCCTGTTCCTGGAGATGGTCCTGAAGCTCGCCCGACTGGAACATCTCTTTTATGATGTCACAGCCGCCAACAAACTCGCCCTTGATGTAGAGCTGGGGGATGGTCGGCCAGTTGGAATAATCCTTGATGCCCTGGCGCAGATCAGCGTCGGCGAGCACGTTGATGCCCTTATACTGAAGGCCGAGGTAATCGAGGATCTGCACAACCTGGCCGGAAAAGCCGCACTGTGGAAATTGTGGGGTTCCCTTCATGAAGAGCACGATATCGCTGCCCTTCACTTCGCCGTCAATCATTTCGTGAATGCCACTCATGGCGATTTCCTTTCACATGCGGTTCAAGGCCGCTGCTTCGTTCGCTCTTAGATAACATGGTAGCACATGATTTCCAGCCGTTAATGGCAAAAAATCCAAACGAGTTGCGCATAGCGTCTATGCGTTTGACGACAAGGCGACGGTGGTCCACGCGCTTAAATATCTCGACCGCTCGGAAGTTTGAGATTTCCTGCGGATCACACAGGTCGTCAAATATCCAGATTTTCCGCAAATGCTGAACGATCCTGAATGAAGCGAAAGCGGGCTTCGGGCTTGGTGCCCATGAGATTATCGACAGCGTCCCGGGTGCCCTCGAAATCCACGTCGTCGATTTCCACGCGCAAAAGCGTGCGCTTGGAAGGGTCCATGGTGGTTTCCTTCAATTGCGCAGGCATCATTTCGCCAAGACCTTTGAAGCGGCCGATTTCGACCTTTTTGCCTTTGAAAACCGTCTCCATCAGCTCTGCGCGATGGACGTCATCACGGGCATAAACCGTCTTGGCACCCTGGCGGATGACGTAGAGCGGCGGCACCGCCAGATAGAGGTGACTGCCGCGGATGAGTTCTGGCATTTCCTGATAGAAGAAGGTGATCAGCAGCGAGGCAATATGCGCGCCGTCCACGTCGGCATCGGTCATGATGACGATGCGCTCGTAGCGCAGGTCTTCATCGCGATATTTCGTGCGCGTGCCGCAACCCAGCGCCTGGATGAGGTCGGCGATCTGCTGGTTGGCGGACAGTTTTTCGCGACTTGCGCTGCCGACATTGAGAATTTTTCCGCGCAGCGGCAGGATAGCCTGGTTGGCGCGGTTGCGCGCTTGTTTGGCTGACCCCCCAGCCGAATCGCCTTCCACGATAAAGAGTTCGGCGCCTTCGGCCGTATTCTGTGAGCAATCCGCCAACTTGCCAGGAAGGCGCAGCTTGCGAACGGCGGTCTTGCGGTTGACTTCCTTTTCCTTGCGACGACGAAGGCGCTCTTCGCAGCGCTCGATAACCCAGTCCAGAAGCTTGGCCGCTTCATTGGGATTGCCGGCAAGATAATGGTCAAACGGATCGCGAAGCGCGTTCTCAACGATGCGCTGCGCCTCGACAGTGGCCAGCTTGTCCTTGGTCTGACCGACGAATTCCGGTTCGCGAATGAAGACGGACAGCATGCCGACAGCGGAAATCATCACGTCGTCGGTGGTGATTTCCCTCGCGCGCTTGTTCTGCGTCAACTCGGCGTAGTTCTTCAGCCCCTTGGTCAGCGCGATGCGAAGCCCGGCCTCATGCGTGCCGCCCTCGGGCGTCGGGATAGTGTTGCAATAGGAATGCAGTTGCGCATCGCCGCCATACCAGGTCACGGCCCATTCCATGGCGCCATGGCCGCCGGTCTTCTCGGTCTTGCCGGAGAAGATTTCGCGGGTGACGGTAAAATCCTTGCCAAGCGTCGCCGCCAGATAATCCTTCAGGCCACCGGGGAAGTGGAAAACGGCCTTTTCCGGGATGTCACCGTCCGGTGGCACCATGCCAGGGTCACAACTCCAGCGTATCTCGACGCCACCGAACAGGTAGGCTTTCGAGCGCGCCATACGGAAGATGCGGGCTGGTTCGAACTTTGCGTGATCGCCAAAAATCTGCGGGTCAGGATGGAAGCGAACGCGCGTGCCGCGACGATTGTGCACATCGCCCAGCTCTTCCAGCCCGCCCGTCGGGATGCCGCGCGAAAAACGCTGGCGGTATAGCTTGCGGTTTCGTGCCACTTCCACTTCGAGAAGGTCCGAGAGAGCATTGACGACGGAGACGCCCACGCCGTGAAGGCCGCCTGATGTCTCGTAAGCCTTTCCATCGAACTTGCCGCCCGCATGCAGCTTGGTCATGATGACTTCGAGCGTCGACTTGCCGGGAACCTGCGGGTGGTTTTCCACGGGAATACCACGACCATTGTCGCTGACCGTCAAAAAGCCTTCGGTATCCAGGTGAACTTCGATGAAGTTGGCGTGGCCCGCGACGGCCTCGTCCATGGAGTTGTCGATGACTTCGGCAAACAGATGGTGCAGCGCTTTCTCATCGGTCCCGCCAATATACATGCCGGGCCGCATGCGAACGGGCTCAAGACCCTCCAAGACGCGGATGGACGAAGCGCCATATTCCTGTTCCGACGAGGTGGTCACTGCCGCAGGCTTCGGCGTGCTAGCGACAGCCTTTACCACGGGCGCAGTTTTCGCCACAGCTGCTTCCGGCTCTGGCTTCGATGAGGTTTGGCTTGAAAAGAGATCGTTGCTATCGTCCATTGTGCCCAGTTCAATCAGAATTTGGCCATGCGAGCAGAGTTATGATTTGCCACGGATGACAACGCACATTGTCTGCTCAAGCACGGATGATCGGTTTTCGCGTCGTCCAAGGATTGCGCCGCGCTTGCTCGGATGGCAAGTGTTCTGGCCGAATTGAATAGGTTCCTCAAGGCATGTCCACAGCTATTTTCACCTTTTGTACTCTTTTTTGCCTGTCTGTTGCGATCGTGCCAGTCTCGGCGCAGGGCACCGGAGGGCCGCTGAAACCCTTCAAGGATGAGCTTTTTTCGAGCCAGACAGTGCTGTCGACAGGCGATAACGGCGCATCGCAGATCATCGATTATCAGGAGATGCGCGACATCAACGGGCGCGACGAGACGCCCGAGCGACGGGTGAAACGACAATATATCGATCTCGCGCCGAAGAAGTTTCAGGACCTTGAAACGATCTCGGTGAAGGGCAGGGCGCTTGATGTTGGGCGCGTGGGTGCCGAGTCCGGTCAGGCCTTTACGGTGATTTTCATTCATGGCCGTGGCGGCGACCGCAGGCTGGGCATGAATGATTATACCTTCGGCGGAAACTTCAACCGGTTGAAGAACCTGGCGGTTGCCAACGGCGGGACATATTACGCGCCGAGCGTTAAAAGCTTTGACGAAAAGGGGGTGGCGGACATTGCTGGACTGATTGCCGATGCGAAATCGAAATCCGGCGCACGCCCCGTCATTCTTGCCTGCGCCTCGATGGGCAGCTTCATTTGCTACGGCATCAGCCGCGACAGCCAGGCTGTGTCCGGCCTGCAGGGTATGGCCATTCTTGGCGGCGCGGTCGATCCTGATTTCGCGAAGAGTGCTTTTGCCAAGGCGAAGAAGCCGGTCTGGTTCACGCATGGCAGTGAGGACAAGGTCTATTCGGCCGACCAGCAGGCCACGATGTTCCGCTCCCTGTTGAAAGCCGGACAGCCGACGCGGTTCACGCTGTACAAGAGTGGCACGCACGGAACGCCGGTGCGGATGACCGACTGGCGCGCAGTCTTGAACTTTTTGCTGACACATTAAGCAGAAAATATCGCTGCAACACCGAAAACGCGCAAAAAACGGCGTTTTTGGGCGAGGATTTGCAAGAAAACTGTTATTTTTGATACCAAATTTCGTCTGTACGTTTTAAGACGGAGGTATCACGGACGTTTTGGCGCTCCCGTTTTACGCGAGCGCCCGTCAAACCAAAGAGGAATGGATCGCAATGACCCCTGATGTTCGCCCGCTCGTCGCTGGAAACTGGAAGATGAACGGGACGCGCGATTCGCTCGATCAGATCAAGGCGATGGCCGAAGGTGTCAAAGGTTCGCTGTCCGAGAAGGTAGATGCGCTGATCTGCCCGCCCTCGACATTGCTGTATGTCGCCACTGCGCTCTGCGACGACAGCCCGCTCCTGATCGGCGCGCAGGATTGCCACCAGAACCCGTCGGGTGCACACACGGGTGACATATCCGCTGAAATGATTGCCGATTGCTTCGGCACGCATGTCATCGTCGGTCATTCCGAGCGCCGCACCGACCATGCCGAGACCGACCATCTGGTCCGCATCAAGGCGTCTGCTGCGCACGCTGCCGAGTTGGTCGCGATCGTCTGCATCGGTGAGACGGCAGACGAGCGCAAGGCTGGCCAGACGCTGGACGTGCTCAAGCGCCAGCTGGCCGGTTCCCTGCCGGACGAAGCGACGGCGGAAGATACCGTGATTGCCTATGAGCCCGTCTGGGCGATCGGAACCGGTGTTACGCCAACTACGCAGGATGTTCGCGAAGCGCATGCCTTCATGCGCGACGAGCTGGTCAAGCGCTTCGGCGCGCAAGGCAAGAGCATGCGCATTCTCTATGGCGGTTCGGTCAAGCCCACCAATGCGCTGGAGCTGATGGGCGTCGAGAATGTTGACGGCGCACTGATTGGCGGAGCCAGCTTGAAAGCCACTGATTTCCTGTCCATCTATGCGGCTTATGAGCAATTGACGGCTTGATGGTGTCTTTCGTCCTGCAAGGGGCTTGGAATACGCTTTCGCCTCATGTAAAGAGCCGCAAACTTCTTCATTGTGCTCCCAACGGGGCATGGAATGGATTGTCATGCAGAATGTACTGATTGTTATTCATCTCATGATCGTGCTGGCGCTCGTCGGCGTGGTTCTGATCCAGCGTTCCGAAGGCGGTGGCCTTGGTATCGGCGGCGGTTCCGGCTTTATGTCCGCACGCGGCACGGCCAATGCGTTGACCCGCACCACGGCGATCCTCGCCGCGCTGTTCTTCCTGACGTCTCTCGGCCTTGGTCTTCTGACCCGCTACGAATCGCGCCCGACAGATATTCTGGATCGCATTCCAGCCACGCAAGGGCAGGGTAACGGCATTCTGGACACGCTTGGCCCCTCGTCTTCGACGCCTGCCGCTCCAGCCCAGAACGGCGTTCCGTCCACGAATGGTGCTGCGGCTCCGGCCACAGGGACAACGCCTGCACCAGCGACGACGACACCGGCACCTGCGACACCGGCTCCGGCCAACAACGCAGTTCCGACCGGACAGTAAAACCGGTTCAAGCATATCACTCCGGCAGGCCAAAAGCCTGCCGGTTTTCTTTTGTTCACATTCCGGCCAAGCTTCGCCTTTCATCAACAGATGAATGTGGGCTTTCAGAAATTTGGGCTGGCGGAATCACTCTTTTATAGGTAATCGGTAAATCCCATGGCGCGATATGTATTCATCACAGGCGGCGTGGTCTCTTCACTTGGTAAGGGCATTGCGGCCGCAGCACTCGGAGCGTTGTTGCAATCCCGTGGTTACCGGGTGCGGCTCCGCAAACTTGACCCCTATCTCAATGTCGATCCCGGCACCATGAGCCCCACCCAGCACGGTGAGGTGTTCGTGACCGATGATGGCGCGGAGACGGATCTCGATCTTGGCCACTATGAGCGCTTCACGGGGCGCTCGGCCACCAAGACCGATAACATCACCACGGGCCGCATCTACAAGAACATCATCGACAAGGAACGCCGCGGCGATTATCTCGGCGCGACGGTGCAGGTCATTCCGCACGTCACCAACGAAATCAAGAATTTCGTGACCGAAGGCAATGAGGAATACGATTTCGTCATCTGCGAAATCGGCGGCACGGTGGGCGACATCGAAGCCATGCCATTCATGGAAGCGATCCGTCAGGCCAAGAACGACCTGCCACGCGGTACGGCCATCTTCGTGCATCTGACGCTGATGCCTTACATTCCGGCAGCCGGCGAGTTGAAGACCAAGCCGACGCAGCATTCCGTCAAGGAATTGCAGGCGCTGGGTATCCACCCTGATATTCTGCTGGTGCGTGCCGACCGCGAGATTCCAGAAGCCGAACGCCGCAAGCTTTCGCTGTTCTGCAACGTGCGTCCATCCGCCGTCATTCAGGCGCTGGATGTGGCCAACATCTACGACGTGCCGATTGCCTACCACAAGGAAGGCCTCGACAACGAGGTTTTGGCCGCCTTTGGCATCGAGCCTGCCCCAAAGCCACGCCTTGAGCAGTGGGAAGAGGTCTGCAACCGCATCCACACGCCGGAAGGTGAAGTGACCATCGCCATCGTCGGCAAATATACCGGCCTGAAGGACGCGTATAAGTCGCTGATCGAAGCCTTGCATCACGGTGGCTTTGCAAACCGCGTCAAGGTCAAGCTGGAATGGATCGAGTCGGAAGTCTTCGAAAAGGAAGATCCAGCACCCTATCTCGAAAAGGTGGATGCGATCCTCGTTCCCGGCGGTTTCGGCGAGCGCGGTTCCGAAGGCAAGATCCGCGCTGCCCAATATGCCCGAGAGCGTCAGGTGCCGTATTTCGGCATCTGCTTTGGCATGCAGATGGCGGTCGTGGAAGCGGCCCGCAATCTGGCTGGTATCGAAACGGCATCCTCCACCGAATTCGGCACGACGACCGAGCCGGTTGTTGGCCTGATGACCGAATGGGTGAAGGGCAACGAGCTCGAAAAGCGCAACGCGGCCGGCGATCTCGGCGGCACAATGCGTCTGGGCGCCTACACGGCATCGCTGAAGAAAGACACCAAGATTGCCGAAATCTACGGCTCCACGGATATTTCCGAGCGCCACCGCCACCGCTATGAAGTGAACGTGGATTACAAGGACCGTCTCGAAAGCCACGGCCTCGTTTTCTCCGGCATGTCGCCGGATGGTATCCTGCCCGAGACGGTGGAATACCCCGATCACCCCTGGTTCATCGGCGTGCAATACCACCCCGAACTCAAAAGCCGTCCGCTGGACCCGCATCCACTGTTTGCGAGCTTTATCGAGGCGGCGCTGGAGCGAAGCCGGTTGGTTTGAGGTCAATGAGTAGGAAAGGCCGCAGAAATGCGGCCTTTCAGGTTTTAAGTTTGCTTTGCGCCAGTGGCGAACATTTGAAGTTGTTATCCGTCAATACGTAAGCACAATCTCAAACTCGCCACTCCGACCAACACGATACGGTGCGCAACTCTCAATGGCGCGCATTATTGCGTCTTGAGCATCATAAAGCCTTTGGTCTGAGTTCCGTCCTTTGACTTCGACTAGCGTCACCGATCCGTCATGTGCGAGAGCGATTCGTACCGGTACTGAAACCGGCGCTCCGTCGTTCCCTCGTTTCATGCACTGCTGCACTTCTTTTGCGAGCCTAATGCTTTCTTCGCTTGCTTGCGAGCACCCCGCAAACGCAGTGACGACTACTAGAATTAAACTATGCAACAGTTTCAAATGTTTGCTCCACTGTCCGTCTCCAACGAGAATGGTCAAAAGCCGCAGATAATTACCACACCAGTTCAACGGTATTCAGGATTGGCGTTGAAACGACAGTTCTTGCGAAAATTGGGCAGTACCAATTTATTTGCGCCGTTACCGCAACCACACCACCAAACACTCTCCACCAGCGACTAATTCCCCCGCAAACGGCGCGCGCACGATCAAGCAATCCGCCTGCGCCATGATCTTCATCATCGAGGAGTCCTGCTTGGTGAAGGCTTCCACGACGGGTAAGCCGTCTTCGTAACCAATGGTGCGCGCGCGGAGATAGTCCTGCCGCTGGTCATTGGCTTTGAGCGTGGTGGCGGTCTTGGCTTTGGTTTCGCGGGAACTCATCTTGCGGTGGCCGAGTTTTTGGATGAGGGGTTCCAGAAACAGCAGGTTGCAGACGAGGCTGGCGACGGGGTTGCCGGGCAGGCCCAGAACCTGCATGTCGCCGATGGAGCCGACCATCAGCGGTTTGCCCGGACGCATGGCGATACGCCAGAAATCCAGCGTCATCCCCTGGGCCTTCAGCGCCGCCTGCACCAGATCATGATCACCAACCGAGGCACCGCCGAGCGTGACGAGGACATCCGCCTTCGCGGCAATGGCTTTGTCGATGGCGGCGCGGATGAGGGCTTCATCATCGGCCACGATACCGAGATCGAGGATATCTGCGCCAGCTCTGCGTGCGAGTGTAGCCACGCCGAAGGTGTTGGAGGCGATGATTTGCGCAGGGTTCGGCACATTGCCGGGTGGGACCAGTTCGTCGCCTGTCGCCAGAATGGCGATCAGCGGTCTGCGGTAAACGGAAAGCTGCGCATGATTCATGGCGGCGGCGAGCGTGATGTCGGTGAAGGACAGTTCCGTCCCAGCCTTCAGCCCTGTCTCACCGTCCTGAAAATCCTGTCCGCGCGGGCGGATATGTCGCCCTTCGGTGACCTCGAATGTTGTGCGGATCTTGCCCGCTTCCAGCAGTTCCGCATCTTCCTGAATGAGAACGGCGTCCGCGCCGTCAGGCAGAGGCGCGCCGGTAAAGATGCGCACAGCCTCGCCTTCACCCACGTGACCATCGAAAGCATGGCCTGCGGCGGATTCGCCGATGACGGTGAGAACCGAGCCGATCCGCGGAGCGTCGGCTGCGCGCAACGCATAGCCATCCATGGCAGAGGCATGGAAGGGTGGCTGGGTGAGGCGCGCGTATAAGTCCTGCGCCAGCACACGCTGGTCTGCATCCTCCAGCCGTATCGTCTCGGCCGATGTCACGGGCTTCGCCGCAGCCAGCAACCGCGCCTGCGCTTCCGCAACGGGCAAGAGAGGTTTCATGCGGTTTCCTCTTTCTTTTGGTGGCAATGCGACGATGATCGCGCAATGACGGAACCTCGGTTCAGCCTCAAGCCTTGAAGTGACCGGATTTGCCGCCGATCTTTTCCAGCAGACGGATGGAGCCGATTTCCATGCCTTTATCGGCAGCCTTTGCCATATCGTAGATGGTCAGGCACGTGATAGACACGGCTGTCAGGGCTTCCATCTCGACACCGGTCTTGCCGGACAGCTTGACGGTGGCCTGTACGCGAAGGCCGGGCAGGGCGTCATCTTCGGTAATGTCGACCGAGACCTTCGTCAGCATCAGGGGATGGCAGAGCGGGATGAGATTGGCGGTCTGCTTGGCGGCCATGATGCCGGCGAGACGGGCCGTGCCGATCACGTCACCCTTCTTGGCATTGCCTTCGCGGATCAACGACAGCGTTTCCGGCTTCATCGTCACGAAACCTTCGGCGACCGCAACGCGCGTCGTCTCGGCCTTGTCGCCGACATCGACCATATGGGCTTCGCCGGAGGCATCGATATGGGTCAAGCGCGGATCGCTGCTCATTCGGCAGCCGCTGCGTTTTCGCCGTTGAGCAAAATATGGGTCGCCGCGGTTACGTCCTGCTTGCGCATCAGGCTTTCCCCAACAAGGAAGGTGGTGATACCCGATGCTTTCAGGCGCGTGCAATCCTCGTAGGTGAAGATGCCGCTTTCGCCCACCAGCAATTTATCGGCAGGCACCATCCTGGCCAGACGCTCGCTGACATCGAGGCTGACCTCGAAGGTGCGAAGATTGCGATTGTTGACGCCGAGCAGCGGTGAGGTGAGTTTCAGTGCGCGTTCGGTCTCTTGCTCGTCGTGGACTTCGACAAGCACATCCATGCCAAGCAAGAAAGCTTCGTCTTCCAGCCGCTTTGCTTCGTCGTCCGTCAGCGATGCCATGATGATGAGAATGCAGTCGGCACCCCAGGCGCGCGCTTCATGGACCTGATAGGTTTCGAACATGAAATCCTTGCGCAGCGCGGGCAGGGTGCAGGCCTTGCGGGCGGCTGTGAGAAATTCCGGAGCGCCCTGAAAGCTCGGCGTGTCCGTCAGCACCGAAAGGCAGGCCGCACCACCGGCCTCGTAGGCTTTTGCCAGCGCAGGCGGATCAAAATCGGGACGGATAAGACCCTTGGAAGGGCTGGCCTTCTTGATCTCGGCGATGAGGCCGAATGTTCCTTCGCTCTGCCTGCGCTTCAGCGCATTGTAGAAGCCGCGCGGTGCGGTCTGGTCGGAGGCCATCGCCTTGAGGTCTGCAAGGGACACTGCCGCCTTCGCAGCGGTGATTTCGTCTCGCTTGTAAGCTTCGATCTTTTTCAGAATGTCGCTCATGGCTTTGCCTGCTCTTCGTTCGAAACTGCAATCAACCTGTCGAGGGCCGCTGTCGCTCTGCCGTCATCCAGCGCGGAACTGGCGATCTTCATGCCATCCGCCAGCGTTTCGGCCTTGCCTGCGACCACCAGAGAAGCGGCTGCATTGCACAGCGAGACATCGCGGTAGGGGTTTTGGGCGCCACCGAGAACGTCGCGCAATGCGGCTGCATTGGCAACGCCATCGCCACCCTTGAGATCATCGATGCGGGCGACACCAACGCCAAAATCTTTCGGTGTCAGCTCGAAACTGCGGATTTTGCCATTTTCCAGTGCCGCCACCCGGGTGGTCCCGGTGGTCGTGATCTCGTCCAGACCGTCACCATGCACGACCCACACGCTTTCCGAACCGAGGTCGCGCAGCACTTCTGCCAGAGGAACCAGCCAATGCGGTGCGAACACGCCGAGCAGCTGCTTTTTGGCGCCTGCAGGGTTGGACAGAGGGCCAAGCAGGTTGAAGATCGTGCGCGTGCCAAGTTCAACCCGGCTCGGGTTGACATGGCGCATCGAGGAATGGTGACGCTGGGCGAACATGAAACCAAGACCGGCCTCGCGGATGCAGAGGCTGATCAGGTCCGGCTCGATATCGAGCTTGACACCCAGCACGGACAGCGCATCCGCCGTGCCGGACTTGGAGCTCAAAGCCCGGTTACCATGCTTGGCAACCGGTACACCAGTCCCTGCAACGATGATGGAGGCGAGGGTGGAGATATTGTAGGTGCCAAGGCCATCGCCACCGGTTCCGACGATATCCATGGCATCGGCAGGTGCGCTGACGGGTATCATTCGGGAGCGCATGGAAGAGACCGCACCGGAGATTTCGTCCACCGTTTCGCCCCGCACCCGCAAGGCCATGAGGAACGCACCGATCTGCGATGGAGTCGCTTCGCCGGACATCAGAATGTCGAAGGCCTCCCGGGACTGCTCCCGGCTGAGGCTTTCGCCGTTGGCAACCTTGGCGATCAGCAGCTTCAAGTCGGCCATGTGCGCATGTTCCCGTTTGCGGCTCAGTAGTTGGTCAGCGCCTGGTCGGCGGCAGCCTGGTTGATGGTCACACCGTAATCGCTCTGAAGACGGCTGACCATCTGGTCGAGCATATCGTCGCCTGCGGCCGTAGCCATGGCGGTGATCTGCTGGTCGTTGTTATCAAGCGCGTCGGATGGCGTGGTGGTGTTGACATCCGTGACCTTGAACAGGACACGGCTGGAACCATCCGTATCGGGTGCGGTCCCAACGAGGCCGTTTGCGCCAGCAAAGACAGCGGAGACAGCCTGCTGCCCCAGAAGTGCGTCTTCGCTGGTGCGGCGAAGACCCATCTTGGTTTCCACGGCAAGGCCCATCTCGCTGGCAATAGTCGCCAACGTTTCGCCCTTTTCGGCGCGTGCCTTCAACTCGTCGGCCTTGGCGGCAAGCGCCGTGCGCTGCTGCTCGGCTGTCCAGTCGGCAACGACTTGCTCCTTGACTTCGTTGAGCGCTCTGTCACGGGGTGCGATGACCTGCTGAAGATCGAACCAGACATAGCCTTCGCGACCGATGTTGACGGCGGGCGCATCGACGCCCTGTTCAGCCTTGAAAACCTCGGCGACGAGTTCGGATGTTGGCAAGCCTTCGACGGGGTTGCCCTTTTCATCCTGTCCATTGGCATCGACGGCGTTCACGGTGACAGTCTTAAGGTTCAGTTGTGTCGCGGCGTCCGTCAGCGACGAACCACCGCCACGCAGATCTTCGTAACGGTCGTGAACGGCGTTCATTTCTTCGGCCGCCTTGGTGGTCGCGAGGTTTGTGCGAATTTCTTCCTTCGCCTCGTCCAACGTCTTCATGCTTTCGTTCTTGATGCCGGTTACGCGCAGGATGACCGGACCGAATGAGCCATCGACGACAGGTGAAACGCCACCATCCTTCTGGATGGCGAAGGCGGCTTCTGCGACGGACTGGTCTGGAACCGTGTCTTTTGTGAATTCGCCAAGTGTCACATCGGCAGGCTGTTTGCCCTGATCTTTCACCACCTGATCATACGTGGTCGTGCCAGCGCGGATCTGTGCGGCAGCGGCCTCGGCCATTTCCTTGTCCGAAAACGTCAGCTGTTCAATCGTACGGCGTCCCGCTGTCCGGAAGTTGTCTTTGTTGCCTTCGTAATAATCGGAAATCTGCTGGTCGGTAATCGCACCCTGATCGGCAATGTCGCTCGGCTCGAGCTTCACGTAGCTGAACTTGCGATACTCCGGCGCACGATACTTGTCCTTGTTCTTTTCAAACCATGCGGCCAGCACATCGTCAGCCGGCGCCTTGACCGGATCAATGTTGGCGTTGGAGAGAAGAATATAGTCGATGGAGCGCTGCTCGTCGCGATACTGCTTCAACGCATCAACGAGGACCTGCGGCGGCTTGAAGCCATCGGACACGGCGTCAACGATCTGGCCACGCACGGCAACCTTGCTGCGTTCCTTGACGTAATCGTCTTCATTGAACCCAGCACCGCGTAACCGCTGGCTGAACAGGTTACGGTCGAACTGGCCAGTGGGCGACTTGAAGGACGGGTCTTCCGAAATCAGTGTCGCCAGACGGTCTTCTGAAAGACCCAGGTTCATCTTGGATGCCAGTTCGTCGAGAGCGGCACCGGCGGCGAGCTGGCTGAAGACCTGACGGTCGAGGCCGAACGCCTTGGCCTGCTCTGTCGTCAACCGTGTCCCGAACTGGCGACCGACATCGGCCATCTGGCGCTGGTAGGCGAAACGGTACTCGTTGGGAGAGACGGTCTGATCACCGACCGTCATCACGGAATGTGAGTTGCTCGTCACCAGAGATGCGGAAACGCCCCACACGCCGAAGGACAGGACGAGGAGCAAAAGAAGAATTTTTGCCGCCAGGGTACGAGAAGCACTTCTCAGAGAATCGAGCATCGTTATGCAAACCTCACAATATTCGCCCGTTACGCCGGGTCTGTGCGGCTTCCTTAAATCAATCCGCTTTGAAATTGAAGGCTAAATTCCGCTGAAAAGCGCGCATTGCCAAACGATGACGTGAGATTTTGCCAGGTAATGCGGATCTTGCGGCAACCCTTACCTGACAGGCGTGATGGAGGTCGCGAAAGGCGGGCGATCCCTCGCCGATTGGTGGGAACAAAAAAGCCGCCTCTCTGTCGGGCGGCTTTCGTATCATGACGACGTTTAATGGGGTAATCGCGGTCTCTGCATCAGAACAACTTCGAGCGATCCAGCAGGATCTTGAAATCCTCGTCTTCCTTGCGAGTTTCCGATACGACGGAAATGAAGGAGGCGACGAACATGATGCTAATGAGGGCTGCCAGCAAGGTTAATGTCGTAACCATAGTATTCAACTCCGGAGTTGAACGTCTACCCCTCCCGCCCTATCAGTAATAGTTTGTGTACTGAGAGCGAGATGTAAGCTGTGGGAAGTCAGGACCATTGTCTTGCGGCTTCTGACCGTAAAGGCTGAACGTCGTTGCTACCATCGCGATAACCAACATTGTCCATGCCGTGCTGATCACGCCGATTTTGGAAGACGTAGACTGATTTACTTTTGTAAACATGTGTTCGTTCCTTTAACTGCGATCTGAACGCGTGATCTTTGATCCAGTTCCGCGTTATTGTTAAAAATCGATTAGCATTTCGCCTGTGAAGCGTTGTTGAATGCTTCGTTCATCTGGTGTTCAGAAAATTGGCAGTTCACGTCAATCCATGAAGACATATTCAACGACGAGGGATGTCGCGATTGTCAGGATCATCATGAACACCAGCATTTCCATCTCCGATTGGGCGACGTGCCCGTTTGCCATTCGATGAGACCTTTATAACGACCTGCCTTGAAGCCGCGCTGAACAGGGTATTCATGTGATGTTCACCCGCCGATTTCGGCTTTCGAGTACATCCTCCGGTCTTGCGAAGACCGGCCTTCCATGACAAAAGGCGGCACAACCAACGTTCAGTATCGGGAGCGATATGACGATTGCCTTTTACCCCGGATCATTCGATCCGATGACCAACGGACATCTGGATGTGTTGATCCAGTCGCTCAACGTTGCGTCGCAGGTGATCGTTGCCATCGGTATTCATCCCGGCAAGGCGCCGATGTTCAGCTTCGAGGAGAGGGCAGACCTCATTCGTCTTTCCCTAGCTCATGCGCTGCCAAACGCCATGGAGCGACTGCGTGTCGTGTCCTTCGCCAATCTGGTGGTGGATGCTGCTCGCGAACACGCCGCCACACTCCTCGTTCGCGGGCTGCGGGACGGCACTGATCTGGATTACGAAATGCAGATGGCGGGCATGAACAGGCAGATGGCACCTGATATCCAGACCGTCTTTCTACCTGCCGGAACAGCGTCGCGGCCCATTACCGCCACATTGGTTCGTCAGATCGCAGCAATGGGCGGTAATGTGGAGGCTTTTGTGCCGAAAGCCGTGTTGCAAGCCCTCAACAGCAAGCTGAGCCCCCGTCTCAGTGATAATTCTGGAGCCTAATCCAATGAAACTGCTTCGATTTGCCTTCGCAGGCGCTCTGTTCGTCAGCGCCATCGCCGCCAGCACCATCGCTTCTGCTGCCGAATTCCTGACGATTCAGCTAAAAGACGGGCCCGTTGTCATCCAGCTCATGCCGGAAGTCGCACCGAAGCATGTGGCGCAGATCAAGGCGCTCGCCGAAAAGGGCGCTTACGATAATGTTGCGTTTCACCGTGTCATTCCCGGCTTCATGGCCCAGACGGGTGACGTGCAGTACGGCAATATGAGCAAGTCGTTCAATGCCCAGCGCGCAGGCACCGGTGGTTCCGATCTGCCGGACCTTCCCGCCGAATTCTCGAAAACGCCATTCGAGCGCGGCACCGTGGGCATGGCCCGCTCGCAGAGCCCCAACTCCGCCAACTCGCAGTTCTTCATCATGTTCGATCAGGGGTCGTTCCTGAACGGGCAATATACCGTCGTCGGCAAGGTCGTGT
Source organism: Rhizobium skierniewicense (assembly GCF_014196515.1). GTDB lineage: Bacteria > Pseudomonadota > Alphaproteobacteria > Rhizobiales > Rhizobiaceae > Agrobacterium > Agrobacterium skierniewicense. The sequence goes on from NZ_JACIDV010000012.1 coordinate 65,486, forward strand.
CCGGCATGGAATTCGTTGACAAGATCAAGAAGGGGCAGGGCGGCAACGGCGAAGTTTCCGATCCCGACCGCATGGTCAAAGTTACCGTCGGCAAGAAATAAAACCGGGCGGATGCCCACGTAAAAGGAGAGACACCATGGCCGAGATCAAAGATCCGGAAAACACCCTCATCATGGAAACGACGACCGGCAAGGTCGTCATCCAGCTTATGCCGGAAGTGGCCCCTGGCCACGTTGCACGCATCAAGGAACTGGTTTCCGAACAGGCCTATGACGGCGTCGTATTCCACCGCGTCATCACCGATTTCATGGCGCAGACCGGCGACGTGAAATTCGGCAAGAAAGGTTCGGAAAGCTTCAACCCGTCGCGTGCTGGCATGGGCGGTTCCGAAAAGCCTGATCTTCAGGCTGAATTCTCCGCCATTCCGCACGTTCGTGGCACATGCTCGATGGCACGTTCGCAAAGCCCGAACTCCGCCAACTCGCAGTTCTTCATCTGCTTTACCGACAGCCCATGGCTGAACAAGCAGTACACGGTCTGGGGTCAGGTCATCGAGGGCATGGAAGCCATCGACAAGATCAAGCGCGGCGAGCCTGTCAAGGACCCGGATTCCATCATCTCCATCCGCCTTGCTTCTGCAGCCTGAGCGTAGGATATAGAGATCCAGCCCGCCTCGCAGGTCCCTGCGGGGCGGGTTTTGATATTCAAGAGCCCCCATCATGCGTGTAGACCTGTTCGACTTCGACCTTCCTGACGACAATATCGCACTTCGCCCGGCCAATCCGCGCGACAGTGCACGCCTGCTTGTGGTCGATCCGAACATTGGCCGCAGGACGGACCATCAGGTTTTCGATCTCCCGGGCTTCCTGAAACCGGGCGATGCGCTCGTCTTCAACGACACACGCGTCATTCCAGCCCAGCTTGAAGGCGTGCGTCTTCGCGAGGGCGCACCGGAAACTGCCGTTTCCGCCACGCTGCATATGCGGGCCGACGCCAGTCGCTGGAAGGCTTTTGTCCGGCCCGGCAAGCGCATCAAACGGGGCGACCGCATCCGCTTCGGCTACGAGCGCGACAATGCCTGTGGTCTTGCCTTTCTAGAGGCAACCGTCGAGGAGAAGGGCGAGGAGGGCGAGATCACCCTGCTGTTTGACGTCTCCGGCCCGGTGCTGGATGAGGCCATTGCCTCCGTCGGCCACATCCCATTGCCACCTTACATCGCTGCCAAGCGTCCTGAAGACGCGCAGGACCAGACGGACTATCAGACCATCTATGCCCGCGAAAAAGGTGCCGTCGCGGCCCCTACGGCAGGCCTGCATTTCACGCCCGCTCTGTTCGAAGCCCTGGATGCAGCCGGTATCGAGCGACACTTTCTGACGTTGCATGTGGGAGCTGGTACGTTTCTTCCCGTCAAGGCTGACGATACGGAGGAGCACAAGATGCATCTCGAGATCGGCTACGTCTCCGAGGAAACGGCGGCCAGGTTGAATGCCGTCAAGGCGAGGGGCGGGCGCATCGTCTGCGTCGGTACCACATCGCTTCGGCTGATCGAGAGTGCGGCTGCCGACGATGGCCAGATCAAGTCGTGGTCGGGTGCCACCGGTATCTTCATCACGCCGGGTTATCGCTTCAAGGCGGTCGATATTCTGATGACCAATTTTCATCTGCCGAAATCCACGCTGTTCATGCTGGTGTCGGCATTCTGCGGACTGGACACGATGCGTGAGGCCTATGCCCATGCGATTGCGACCGGTTACCGTTTCTATTCCTATGGCGATTCAAGCCTTCTGTTCCGGAAAAACTGATGCAAGAGAACTTTACCTTCACCCTCAAAAAAACCGATGGTGGCGCGCGCCTCGGTGAAGTCGCCATGCCACGCGGTGCCATCCGCACGCCAGCCTTCATGCCGGTGGGCACCGTTGGAACCGTCAAGGCCATGTATCTGGATCAGGTGCGGGAACTCGGCGCCGATGTTATCTTGGGTAACACCTATCACCTGATGCTGCGTCCCGGCCCCGAGCGGATTCAACGCCTTGGTGGTCTGCATGAGCTGATTCGCTGGCCGCATCCGATCCTGACCGATAGCGGCGGATTCCAGGTCATGTCTCTTTCCGGCCTGCGCAAGTTGGATGAAAAGGGCGTGACGTTCAAAAGCCATGTGGATGGATCGCTGCACCACATGTCGCCGGAACGCTCCATCGAAATTCAGGGCATGCTGGATTCTGACATCCAGATGCAGCTGGACGAATGCATTGCTCTGCCTGCCGAGCGTAAGGAGATCGAGCGCGCCATGGAAATGTCGCTGCGCTGGGCAGAGCGCTGCCGTGTCGCCTTTGGCGAGCAGAAGGGCAAGGCGATGTTCGGCATCGTGCAGGGCGGAGATCAGCCGGATCTGCGCATACGCTCGGCAGAAGGCCTGAAACAGCTCGACCTCAAGGGCTATGCTGTCGGCGGTCTTGCCGTGGGCGAGCCGCAAGACGTGATGCTGGCCATGCTGGAAACGACGCTTCCGGTTCTGCCGACCGAAAAGCCGCGTTACCTGATGGGCGTTGGCACACCGGACGATATCTTGAAATCGGTCGCACGTGGTATCGATATGTTCGACTGCGTCATGCCGACACGGTCCGGTCGCCATGGTCTGGCCTTTACAAGGCGTGGCCGCGTCAATATCCGCAATGCCCGCCACGCCGAAGATATGCGGCCGCTGGACGACCAGTCGAATTGCCCGGCATCGCGCGATTACTCCCGCGCCTACCTGCACCACTTGTCGCGCTCCAACGAGGCGCTGGGCGGCATGCTTCTGTCCTGGCACAACCTGGCCTATTATCAGGAGCTGATGCAGGGGATCCGCAAATCCATAGAAGAAGGCCGCTTTGCGGATTTCTACGCCGAGACCATTGAAATGTGGGCGAAAGGCGATATCGATCGCCTCTGATGTCTAGAGGGATCGAACGGATTTGCTGACCGCGCCTTATGTGCTTTTTCGCGATGATACGACCGGCACGGTAACGCTGTTTACTGAGCCGGATGAGCTTATCGTCGCGAATGAGGTGGAGGAGTTCTTTCCGGCGCTGGAGCGGATGCAGACCGCGCGTGCCGGGGGGAAATATCTTGCCGGTTACATGTCCTATGAGGCGGGCTATCTCTTCGAGAAAAAGCTGGCACCGCTGGTAAGGACGAAGCGCGATGTGCCGTTGCTGTGCTTTGGCGTGTTCGCGTCACCAGCCAGTGATGTCGAGCAGGCGAGCCCCGGTCCACTCATCGATGCAGACGACTTTCTTAGCGACATTAAACCCGGATGGACGCTCGACGAATACAGCTCGCAATTTGCAAGGCTGCACCAGCATCTGCGGCAGGGAGATTGCTATCAAGCCAACCTGACGATGCCTGTCAACGCCCACTGGAACGGTGATCCTCTCGCGGCATTCTGGTCGCTGATATCCAGGCAGCCGGTGAAATATGGCGCGCTTGTCGATCTGGGTGGCCCCATGATCCTGTCGCGTTCGCCAGAATTGTTTTTCTCAGTGAGGGATGGCTGGATCGAAACGCATCCTATGAAGGGTACTGTCAGGCGTGGCGGCTCACCAGCGCAAGACGCCGCATTGATTGCCGACATGCTGAAGGACGAAAAAACGCTCGCCGAAAACCGTATGATCGTTGATCTCTTGCGCAATGATATTTCACGAATCACAGAAGTCGGCACGCTGGACGTTCCGAAGCTCTTCGAGATCGAGACGTATCCCACCGTGCATCAGATGGTCAGTCATGTGAGGGCCAAGCTTTTGCCCGGTCTGGTAATCGAGGATATTTTCGCTGCGCTCTTTCCCTGCGGCTCGATCACGGGTGCGCCGAAGATGCGCGCGATGGAAATCCTGAACGACCTGGAGATTGGTCCACGCAATGTCTATTGCGGTGCCATTGGCATGATTTCACCCGATGGAGACATGCGTTTCTCGGTGGCAATCCGCACCATCACGCTGTTTGAGAACGGCACTGCCACTTTCAATGTCGGCGGCGGGATCGTGTTCGATTCGGTTGCTGATGCGGAATATGAGGAATGCCTGTTGAAGGCGAAGTTCGCGACAGGTGACAGGCGGCTGGTCTAGAGTATTGGCTAAACCGATGGCCCTGCATGCACCGTGAACGTCATCCGCGGGACAAGCCCGAGGATGACGTTGAGGTTGCTTTGCTCCTCACGCCTTTTCGGCAAGAAAGGAATGGCCTTTCCCAATAGCAGCGTCCTCCGGCGCATGGCACCGAGGGATGATTTTGGTTGATTGATCAATCAATAAACCACCACGCCGCGGATGCTCTCGCCCGAATGCATCATCTCGAAGCCGTGGTTGATGTCTTCCAGCGGCATGGTGTGGGTGATCATCGGGTCGATCTGGATTTTGCCATCCATGTACCAATCGACGATCTTGGGAACATCCGTTCGACCGCGTGCGCCGCCGAAGGCAGTGCCCATCCAGTTGCGGCCCGTGACCAGTTGGAACGGGCGCGTCGAGATTTCTTGACCCGCACCGGCGACACCGATGACCACAGATTTACCCCAGCCGCGATGAGAGCTTTCCAGTGCCTGACGCATGACCTTGGTGTTGCCGGTACAATCGAAGGTGTAATCCGCACCGCCAATCGTATCGCCGTTGCGCTTGGTCATGTTGACGAGATATGGCACGATGTCGTCACCGACTTCCTTCGGATTGACGAAGTGTGTCATGCCGAATTTTTCGCCCCAAGCCTTACGGTCGTTGTTGATATCGACACCGATAATCATATCAGCACCGGCAAGGCGCAAACCCTGCAACACGTTGAGGCCAATGCCTCCAAGACCAAAGACGATTGCTGTTGAGCCGATTTCGACCTTGGCTGTGTTGATGACCGCGCCGATGCCTGTCGTCACGCCGCAGCCGATGTAGCAGATCTTGTCGAACGGCGCGTCGGGATTGACCTTGGCCAGCGCAATTTCCGGCAGCACCGTGAAATTGGCGAAGGTCGAGCAGCCCATATAATGGAAGATCTTGTCCTTGCCGATGGAAAAGCGCGAGGTGCCGTCGGGCATGAGACCCTGTCCCTGCGTCGTGCGGATGGACGTGCAGAGGTTGGTTTTGCGGCTGAGGCAAGAATAGCACTCGCGGCATTCCGGCGTGTAGAGCGGGATGACGTGGTCGCCTTTTTTCAGAGACGTCACACCCGGACCGACATCAACGACAATGCCAGCGCCCTCATGGCCGAGAATGGCTGGGAACAGTCCTTCAGGGTCGGCACCTGACAAGGTGAAATCATCCGTATGGCAAATGCCTGTGGCTTTGACCTCGATCAGCACTTCGCCAGCGCGTGGCCCTTCGAGCTGAACCGTCATGATTTCCAGTGGCTTGCCTGCCTGAACAGCGACTGCGGCGCGAACGTCCATTTTAGTCTCCTTAGGTGCGTCTCGAATGTGCAACGACTTTTGCCCGACCTTGGCGAAGGGAACAAGGGCAACAGGCCATATTCGTCAAACTTCCGCGACGCCGATCAAGGCCCGTTGGGCGCTGCGGCGCTCCCGCCAGATGATGAAGAGGCCGGACGCGACGATGATGAGAATACCGATCCATTTCGACGCCGTGGGAAAATCAGAAAACAGAACGTAGCCCAGAACAGTCGCGGAAATGATTTCGAAATACTGAAAGGGAGCCAGCAGCGAAATCGGTGCCAGGCGGAACGCCTTCACGACGAGGAGATGCATATAGCCCGATATCGAGCCCAGCAAGACCAGAAGCACCAGACCATGGCCCCAGCCGGGCAACGACATCTGGAAATTTTCATCGCCCAGCCAGAAACCAATCAGCAGAGCGACCGCCATGAACACCGTGCCAGCGATGCCCGCCATGGTCTGCATGACCAGAGGGCTATCTGCATCCCCCAACGCGCGGTTGAGAAAAAGGTAAAGTGTAAACAGAAAAGCGCAGGCAACGGGCAGGAGTGCGGTCCAGCCAAAGATCTCGAAGCTCGGCTGTATCACGATCATTGCGCCCATGAAGCCGACGGCAATCGCACTCCAGCGCATCCAGCCAACTTTTTCGCCCAGAAACAATGCCGACATCATGGTCAGCAGAAACGGCTCGACGAAATAGATGGCAAACACATCCGCCAGCGGCATGTATTTGACCGCCGCGAAGAACGTCAGGCTGGCTGCGGCATGCAAGACGCCACGCAGCAGATTAAGCCATGGACGTTTGGCAGAGAGCAGGGCTTTCGGAGACATGAGCAGCAACAGGGGCAAGGTGCAGACCAGTTGGAAGAAGAAGCGGTAGAACGTCACCTGGGCCGGCGACATGCCTTCGCTGATCGCCATATATTTCGCAATCGCATCCATGACCGGCAGCACGATCATGCAGACTGCCATGATCAACATGCCTTTCAGGGCACTCTGGCTTGGAACAGGAGAGGCCATACAAACACCATTTGTGGAGGACATTGAGATTGATCAGACTCTGTCTGGTGTTGCAATCGGTGAAGCGGTTAAAGCCAAAACAAAACCCGTCGAAAATTTCGACGGGCTTGCTTCGGTACTCATAGTCATCGAAAGCGACAGTTGAGGCTATTGGTCACTTGTCGCGCGTCACGGACATTTCACCGAATATCCGCGCCATTTCCTTCTGGACATTTTCGTCCGCAGGCGTGTCTGTGTTCACAGGGGCCACGCGCTCCGAAAAAGCCGGTTCAGTTTTGGGATCCAGGCTAACGTCAGGCGTCTCGGCTGCGTTGTTCTTTGCGATCTCTGCCTGCAGGAAGCTCTCGAAATCACTGGTCAACTGGTCACCGAAGACGGCGCCGTTTTCATCCGGCCCAAGCGGCACCGGCTTGGCCGGACTTGCGGAGGCGGTGACGAGCGTTTCGTTACGATAGGTTGGCAGAACCCGTTCACGGGCAGCGTCGAGGAAATCGACAGCGTTGTTTTGATCGATAAGGGGGGGCTGAACCGCTGGCTCCGCCTTGATTGCTGGCGCAGGAGTAACAGGCGGCGCGACCTGACGTTCCTGAACCGACGGTGCCAATACATTGGATCTGTCGACGGGTTCGACGGCAAGGGACGCCGCAGTGACGGCGGGCACCACCGCTGGCGTGAACGGCGCGACCACCGGCTCTCTGGCGACTGTCTTTGGTGCCGGTGCGACGTCAGGAGCGGGCGACGGCATCGGTGGAACAACAGGACGCGGCGCGGCTGGCGCCGGTGATGCTACAGCTGCAGGAGACGCAACAGGTACGGCCTGTCGTGGTGCGGCTGTCGGTGTCGGTCTCGCAGCCACCGTTGGGGCAGGCTGGACTGCGGGCGCTGCCGGTCTAGCAGGAGCTGTAGCGGCGGCTGATGCTGGCCTTTCGACAGGCAGTGGCGCAGACGAAACCGGCATGTCCGGCGAAGACGAGCGTGCCTCCTGCTCGCGTGATGGTCCAAGATGTCGTGGCCGCTCAGGAGCAACGGCCTTTTCCCGTGGCGGCGATTCCAGCATTTCGTTCTGTGGTTCGCGAACATCTTTCATGAAAGGAATGGCGCCGATGCCGCTTTCGATAACGATATCGGTGGGGCCACCAATCATCACGAGATGCTCGACATTGTCGCGACGGACGAGCACGAGGCGACGTCGCGTATCGATCGCTGTGGCATCCAGGACCTGCAGGCGCGGCTGACGATTTTTGCCGCCGCGAATGAAGGGCGAAGAACCGCCGCGTCTGCGAATAAGCCACAGGATGATCGCCAGAGCCAGAAGTGCCACGCCGACACCCACGACTGCAACGATCAGATTGTTGCCATACGTGCCGATCAATTCGTCCATCATCGAGCCAGTTCCTCAGTCTTTTGCCGGGCAAATGATTGCCGCATCTGGTTTTTTCAAGAAGTTTTACGCGAAAAGACGATTTTTTTGCGCCGAGTACAAGTTTTTATCCTTCTAAGGCCGCTAAAATTCTAGGCGGCATGGCGGTAATAACGTTGCACGCGTGGCAAAGGTGCCACGCAAGGTGCGATATCGCACGGAATCAGGCGTATTCTTTGTGTATTGGCAAAGGTTTATGACGACACGGAGCTTTTTGATATTTCCGCAAATTGCTACAAGAGACAGACAAAAGCGATTCCGTTCGAGGTTTTGTCTTCGAATGCGTAGGGGTCGGATAAACTGCAAGGGTTAGAGCCTCGATGACCAAGGTGAGCCAAGCCAGCGACAATGACTTTCCTTTGGTGGACAGGCGGGCCAGGTCCGGGACCCTCTTGCGAATATTGCTTCTCGCTCTCGTTCTTGTCGCTGCTGCTGTCGGTTTTGTCTATTTCAAGAATTCCTTGGAAAACGAGGTCGTACTGGGCATTCTCGGTATCCTCGCGATGCTGGGTATCTTCTTCCTTGTGTCCTCGGCCATCGGGTTTATCGAGGTCATGCCGCAATCCCAGTCCGACGGAATGGCGCGGCGATTTCTGTCATCCAACCCGGACGGCACTCTGATCACAGACCCGAAAGGGCGGCTGGTCTATGCCAATGCGACCTACTGCCAGATGACCGGCGCGACCAAGGCGACCGACATTCAAAGTCTCGAAACGCTGCTGTCGCGGGACCGGGAATCGACCGAAGCCCTCTATCGTCTCATCAACGGTCTGCGTGACGGCACGGACGGCTACGAAGAATTTCGCCTTCTGAAGCCCTTGAGCGCTGCTCCATCTCAGTCCGGCCCACACTGGTATCGCCTGAAGGCACGCCTGTTGAAGGACACGAGTGGAAAAGATCTTCACGTTTTTCAGATCGCCGATATTACCACGGAGCGTGAAGATCAGGAGCGTTTTTTCCGTGAACTTCAAAACGCTATCGACTACCTCGACCATGCGCCTGCGGGTTTCTTTTCCGCTGGAAAAAAAGGCGAGATCGTCTACCTCAACGCCACGCTGTCGCAATGGCTTGGCATTGATCTGGCGCAATTTTCGCCAGGGTCGCTGACGGTATCGGATATCGTGGCGGGCGAGGGGATGGCGCTGATCGAATCCGTTCAGCCCCAGGCTGGAGCCAAGCGCACGGAAATGCTTGATCTCGATATGCGCCGCGTCAATGGACAGAGCATGCCAGCGCGTCTGGTCCATGAGGTGACTGCCGCGCGGGACGGTGCGCCGGGCGAAAGCCGGACCATCGTACTGATGCGCTCCAAGGGCAAGGAAAACGCCGAGTCGGCATCCGCCATGCGTTTTACACGCTTCTTTAACAACACGCCGATGGCGATTGCGTCTCTGGATGGTGACCGTCGAATTCTGCGCACCAACGCGCCGTTCCTCAAACTGTTTTCAGGTGTCGTTGGCCGGGATGATATCGATAACGGTGTGGTTCTCGATGCTGTCCTGCTCGACAATGACAAGCCAAAGCTGCTGGAAGCGATCGACGCCGCAAAAGATCGCCAGGGTGATATCGCGCCGTTTGATTCGCGCCATCCGACCGATGAGGCTCGTCATTTCCGCTTCTACGTCCATGCTGTTCTGGATCAGGACGATGAGGCCCCGGAAGAGGTCGCGATTGTCTATGCCATTGAGGTGACCGAGCAGAAAGCGCTCGAAACACAAATGGCGCAGACCCAGAAGATGAATGCGGTTGGCACCTTGGCAGGTGGCATCGCACATGACTTCAACAATGTTTTGACCGCCATTCTGCTGTCGTCGGACCATTTACTGCTTCAGGCACGTCCTGCCGATGCCAGCTTTGCGGACCTGATGGAAATCAAACGCAATGCCAACCGTGCCGCCGTCCTCGTCCGGCAATTGCTGGCCTTTTCACGCAAGCAGACCATGCGCCCTGCCGTGTTGAACCTGACGGATGTCATCGGCGACCTGCGCATGCTGGTCGATCGTTTGATATCCGGGACCAACGTCAAGCTCGATGTTGATTACGGTCGGGACCTGTGGCCTGTCAAAACCGATCTGTCGCAGTTCGAGCAGGTGCTGATCAATCTGTGCGTGAACGCTCGCGATGCCATGCCGCAAGGCGGAAAGATCAAGATCATCACCCGCAACATGACGGCAGACGATATCGTCGCTCTTGGCCGTGCGGACCTGCCCACGGAAGACCTTGTGATGATCGAGGTCGCCGATACGGGCACTGGCATTCCGCCGGAGATCATGGACAAGATTTTCGAGCCTTTCTTCACCACGAAGGAAGTGGGCAAGGGAACGGGCCTTGGCCTTTCGATGGTCTACGGCATCGTCAAGCAGTCGGGTGGCTACATCTATCCGGATTCGGAAGTGGGCAAGGGAACCGCATTCCGCATCTTCCTGCCGCGTCATATCGTCGAAGTGGTTGCGCCGCTTGAGGGTGAAGCGCTGCGGGAAGCTGTTGCAGCCGCTGCCGCCAAGGATGCCGCTGCAAAAGACGAGCCGCTCGATCTGACCGGCAAATCCGCAGTCGTTCTTCTGGTGGAAGACGAAGAAGCGGTGCGCCGGGGCGGCAAACGTATGCTCGAAACGCGAGGCTATACGGTGCATGAGGCGGGTTCCGGCACGGAAGCGCTTGAGGTGCTGGAGGAATTGGAGGGCAAGGTCGACATCGTCGTTTCAGACGTCGTCATGCCTGAAATGGACGGCCCGTCGCTGCTGCGTGAACTTCGCAAGACCTATCCCGAGATGAAGTTCATCTTTGTGTCTGGTTACGCGGAGGACGCTTTCGCGAAGAACCTGCCAGCCGATGCGAAGTTCGGTTTTCTGCCGAAGCCATTTTCCCTGAAACAGCTTGCGGTCGCCGTCCGCGAAATGCTGGACAGTGAAAATTGACAGCCCCGTCATGCGCTCATATTCTTTAGCCCAACAAGTCGGCGGCACCGGGCCGGCTGCTGTGCCGAACTGCGGCGCAACGGTCGGTCATTCTCTCTACACCAAGAGGCGAGACAATCTACCAACACCTGCTCATCAGGCTGCAAAAAATCACGACAGTGGAGGAGGTCGGCTTCGTGCTGGCCGATATCCAGCAACTGTTCGATTTTCTTTGCTATTATGTTCTTGATACCTCGCGTCTGCTGGAAAAAGAGCCGATATCGTTTCTGTTTCCCTCCAATATTGCAGCCTCACTGTTTTACAACGTTGATGAATGCATTGCCTATTATGCGTCGATTTTCATCCAGTCTCCTGGCAGTCTTGGTCCTGAACGTTGGGACCTTTCAGAGACCGAAACAGGCAATTGCATTACGCCGGAAGCGGCAGCCACGTTTCGAGCGGGTGGCCTGGTAAGAGGCGCGATGTTTCCCGCTCTTGGAATTTCCGGAGCCCCGCGCCTGATTGGATTTGCCGGTGACCGACCTCATCTCACTCTCGACGAGATTGAGAAACTAAACGTTCTGATGATTCACGCTCATGCGCGCCTGACGACCATCACCGGACATCAGGTGCAGGAAAGACAGCCCTTGTCCGGGCTGGAAAAGCAGGTGATGTCATTGGCCTTGGAAGGTCATGGTTTCGAGACGATCGCCACGACGATGGCCCTCACAAGCCGCACGATCAACTACCTGGCCAAGGCTATTTGCCGTAAGATGGAGGTGGAAAGCCTGGAGCATGCAGTTGCTGTTACGCTGAGACGACGAACGCTTCTGTGAGGTTGCAGCTTGCCGTGATCGACGGAAGCAATTCTTCCTTCCGATTGTGATGCGTGAACGGATTAATGATTGCGCTGCGCATCGAGGGGCTTAAAATCGCAGAGAGAAGACCTAGATATGGTGAAGCGAAATACAGGCTCGCGTGACCGAAACGGTAGCGCGATGACGATCTGGAGAATGATGTGAGATGATCGCGACGTCGATCTACATGCAGGGTGACCATGACGGGGACGAAGGCGGTGCGAACCGCGGAACCTCGGTGATTACCCGCACCAAACCAAAGACAAAAAAACCCAATCTTTACCGTGTTCTTTTGTTGAACGACGATTATACTCCCATGGAGTTCGTTATCCACGTTCTGGAGCGTTTCTTCCAGATGGACAGGGAAAGTGCGACCCGCATCACGTTGCGAGTACACCAGCATGGTGTCGGCGAGTGCGGGGTATTTACATATGAAGTCGCAGAGACGAAAGTAAGCCAGGTCATGGATTTCGCCCGACAGCACCAGCATCCGCTGCAGTGTGTCATGGAAAAGAAATGAGGATCGCAACGTGCCAACTTTTTCCCCAAGTCTAGAGAAGGCGCTGCATCAGGCATTGACCTTTGCAAATGAGCGTCATCATGAATACGCCACGCTGGAGCATCTGTTGCTGGCGCTGGTGGACGACGCCGATGCCGCAGCCGTGATGGGCGCTTGCAATGTCGATCTCGACGCACTCCGCAAAACGGTTGTTGATTACGTAGACAACGAACTTTCCAACCTCGTGACCGGCTACGATGAGGATTCCAAGCCGACCTCCGGTTTCCAGCGCGTGATCCAGCGTGCCGTCATCCATGTCCAGTCTTCTGGACGGGAAGAAGTCACCGGTGCGAACGTCCTCGTTGCCATCTTTGCCGAGCGCGAAAGCCACGCAGCCTATTTTCTGCAAGAGCAGGAAATGACACGCTATGACGCCGTAAACTACATTTCACACGGCATCGGCAAACGCCCCGGCTCGTCCCAGACCCGAGCGCCGCGCGGTGCTGAAGAAAATGAGAACGAGGCCAAGCCCGCCCGCAGCGGTGGTATCGAGGACGATTCTGCTGGACCGAAAAAGCAGCAGGATGCGCTGAAGGCCTATTGCGTCAACCTTAACGAGAAAGCCAAGGGCGGCAAGATCGATCCGTTGATCGGTCGTCATGCCGAGGTGAACCGCACCATTCAGATCCTTTGCCGTCGCTCGAAGAACAACCCGCTCTATGTGGGCGATCCAGGTGTGGGCAAGACCGCCATTGCCGAAGGTTTGGCAAAGCGGATCGTGGAGGGCAAGGTGCCCGAAGCGTTGAAAAATGACACGATCTTCTCACTCGATATCGGTACGCTGTTGGCCGGAACACGCTATCGCGGTGATTTCGAAGAGCGTTTGAAGCAGGTCGTCAAGGAACTGGAGGAGACGCCGGGCGCTGTTCTCTTCATTGATGAAATTCACACCGTTATCGGTGCAGGTGCTACCTCCGGCGGCGCCATGGATGCATCCAACCTGCTGAAGCCCGCCTTGTCCTCCGGCGCAATCCGTTGCATCGGCTCGACGACATACAAGGAATATCGCCAGTTCTTCGAAAAGGACCGGGCGCTTGTTCGTCGTTTCCAGAAGATTGACGTCAACGAGCCATCCATTGAAGATGCAATCGAGATCATGAAGGGCCTCAAGCCCTATTACGAGAGCTATCACCATCTTCGCTATTCCAATGAAGCCATCAAGGCCGCAGTGGAGCTTTCGGCACGTTACATCTCCGACCGCAAGCTGCCGGACAAGGCGATTGACGTGATCGACGAGACAGGTGCCGCGCAAATGCTGCTGCCAGCATCCAAGCGTCGCAAGCTGATCACGGAAAAGGAAATTGAAGTCACGATCGCGACCATGGCCCGCATTCCGGCCAAGACGGTATCGAAAGATGACGAGACGGTTTTGGCCAATCTCGAAAAAGAACTGCGTTACGTGGTTTATGGTCAGGATACGGCCATCGAAGCCCTGTCGACGGCAATCAAACTGGCCCGTGCAGGACTGCGTGAGCCCGACAAGCCAATCGGCTCCTACGTCTTTTCCGGTCCGACCGGCGTCGGAAAGACGGAAGTCGCAAAGCAGCTTGCCGCCTCCCTCGGCGTCGAGATGCTTCGTTTCGACATGTCGGAATATATGGAACGCCACACCGTTTCACGTTTGCTTGGCGCACCTCCCGGCTATGTGGGCTTCGAGCAAGGCGGTCTTCTGACTGACGGTGTGGATCAGCATCCGCATTGCGTCGTGCTGCTGGACGAAATCGAGAAGGCGCATCCGGAAATCTACAACATTCTGTTGCAGGTCATGGATCACGGCTCGCTGACGGACCACAATGGCAAGAAGATCGACTTCCGCAACGTCATTCTGATCATGACGACCAATGCGGGTGCGTCGGAAATGGCGAAGTCAGCAATCGGCTTCGGTTCTTCCAAGCGTACGGGCGAAGATGAAGAGGCCCTGAACCGTTTGTTCACACCGGAGTTCCGCAACCGTCTGGATGCGATCATTCCGTTCTCGCCATTGCCGACTGCGGTCATTCACAAGGTGGTCCAGAAATTCGTCATGCAGCTGGAAACCCAGCTGTCCGAGCGCAATGTGACATTCGTTCTGAACGACGATGCGGTCAGCTGGTTGGCGGAAAAAGGCTATGACGAAAAAATGGGTGCCCGTCCGCTTGGGCGCGTCATTCAGGAATACATCAAGAAGCCGCTCGCCAACGAGATTCTCTTCGGGAAGCTCAAGAAGGGTGGCGTCGTGACTGTCTCCATCGGCAAGAAGGATGATGGCACTGAGGGGCTGAAACTGGACGTCGTATCGGAAAGCGCATCGGTCAAGCCAAAGCCTGAAGCCGAGCTGAAGGCCGCCAAGACCGTGAGCAAGGCCAAGGGCAAGGCAAAAACCGCAAAGGCTGAAAAAGCCGAGCCGGACGTAGATATTGCCGTTTTGGATGCGGACAAGGCAGCCGGAGCCGAGAAGCCCGCGCGCAGGACAAACACGGTGCCCAAGGTTCCGAAGAAGAAGTAAGCTGTGTTTCACGTTTAAAAAAAGTGCCGGGTTTGACGCCCGGCACTTTTAGTTTTGTCGGTACCGGACTTTAGCATGTTTTCAGAACGTGAAGCACAGCCCCTTTACCTCTGGTTTTTCAGAGGCATGAAAGGCATTTTTTCACTGCCCGCCCTCATTCTCATGACGTCTTTCGTCGGGTTCAGCGCTTTTGCTTTGGAGTCTGGCGTAACGCGCGGAGAAGCGGTGTTCATGACCTTGTCGGTCTGGGCGCTTCCTGCAAAGATGATTCTGATTGGAGCCATGAGCAGCGGCGCTGGCCTGGCGACGTGCTTTCTGGTCGTAACATTGTCATCGATCCGCATGATGCCGATGGTGGCCTCCATCGTGCCGGAAATGCGAACAGCAAAAACGCCGACCTGGATCTTGCTGTTCCTGTCACACTTTGTCGCCATTACGGCTTGGGTCTACGCAACGCAAAATCTCAGCAAGGTACCCCGAGAGGCGCGCGTTGCGTGGTTCATCGGCTTTGGAATGACGTTGACGCTGGTCAACGCCGTAATTGTCGGTGTTTGCTATGGCGTGGTCGCGGCCTTTCCGCCAATCGTCGCTGGCGTGTTGTTTTTCCTGACACCTGTCTATTTCGTCTCGTCCATCTGGGCCACAGCCCGGCATACGGTCGTCAAGGTCGCTTTTGTCATTGGCGTCATCGCTGGTCCACTGTTTGCCATGGTCGAACCCGAATTCGATATTCTCTATGCCGGTATAGGCGGCGGAACACTTGCCTATCTTATCGATCGCTTCTGGTTTCGGCGCGCAAACGCATCCACGTCAGTGGAGGGTGAGCCATGATGACGGACGCATGGTGGGCGCCTTATCTCTTCATCGCCTTTGCAGGCTGGCTCGCGACAGACCTGTGGCGCTGGCTCGGCGTTGTCGCCGGCAATCGTCTGAAGGAGGGGTCCGAAACACTCAACTGGGTGAGGGCGGTGGCAACGGCTCTCGTCATGGCGGTCACGGCAAAGCTGATCGTCTTCCCGACAGGTACGCTGGAAAATTCGCCAATGTGGCTCCGCATCGGCGCGGCATCGCTCGGATTTGCGGTTTTTCTATTGGCGCGCCAAAGGGTGTTGGTTGGGGTGGTGGTCCCGATTGTTCTGCTTGCCGTCGGCCTTTTGGCTCTCGACCTGCGATAAGGCTAGGGTTTACGTAACGTTCAAGTCTCAACGATAGCTTTGGCCGCAACGGAGATACTTATGCGATTGTTGCCAGCTGAGCGTGTCCTCATTCTTCTCGTCGCCGTCGTGGCATTCGCCGATCTTATTTTGATCATGGCGAAAGGCATCTCGATTGACTGGATGGGCTACGCATTTCCCGGTTTCGGAGCTTTGGCTTTGATGATCGGGGGATTATATTATCGGACGCACCGCGGCGAAGAGCGCCTTGCAGTGGTCTTGATTGCTTCAGGGCTTTTCATCGTTTTCACACTTGTCGCATCGGTCTTCAACTATCTTCTGCTTCCAATCCGCATGACGCCATTCGATGGGCTGCTGGTCCAAGTCGATGCAATCTTTGGCTATAGTTGGCCGAGGGCCGTTGCGGTCGCCGCTGAATGGCCGATCATATCCAGAATACTTTTTTACGTCTATTTCAGCTCACTTCCGCAGCTTGCCTTCGTGATCGTCTTGCTGGGGTTTTCAGGCAAAACCAATGCCCTGTGGCATTTTCTGCTGACCGGTTTCATTGGTGTCATCGGTTCCATCGCAATCTGGTTGGTATTTCCGACCTTCGGGCCATCGACGCTATACGTTTTGTCTCCAGACCTTTTGTCGAGAATTGAACTGGGCGTGACACCGAACTACGGAGACGAGCTTCTGAGGCTCGGCCGCGAAGGGGCAGGCTACATTTCTCCAAGAAATGTGCTGGGCCTCATTGGTTTCCCGTCGTTTCACACCGTCATGGCGTGCATGTCCGTCGTCTTTTTAGCGCGCATCAGGTCGATTTTTCCATTCGTCCTTATCGTCAATGTCGTAATGCTGCCGGCCATTCTCGTCCATGGCGGACATCACCTCAGCGATGTCCTTGGCGGCATGGCGATGTTTGGGTTGGCCTATGTTCTGGCGGGAAAGGTGCTTGCAACGTTGTCTTCAGAAGAAGCGGAGCCGGATGCAAAAATGCCGATTTGAAACATCAGCGCGCCTGATCAGCCGAGCGCGGCCTTGATCTTCTCCGCATGCGCTCTCAACACATCACCATCTGCCATGGTGCCGCTGTGCGGCTTCATGGGTTCGTGTTCGTTGCGTGGTATGACGTGGAAGTGCAGGTGGAAAACGGTTTGTCCGGCCGCTGCCTCGTTAAACTGCGCTACATTGACGCCTTCGGCGTCGAAAGCGTGCTTTGCGGCGATGGCCAGTTTTTGGACCACTGCGATGGTCTTCGCCAAAACAGCAGGATCGGCATCCAAAATATTGCGCGAGGCTGCTTTGGGGATGACGAGCAGGTGGCCGGGTGCTTGTGGCATGACATCCATGAACGCCAGCGTGTCATCGTCTTCGTAGACCTTCGCGCAAGGTATTTCACCGCGCAGGATTTTGGCGAAGATGTTGTTGGTATCATAGGCCGATGTCATCACATGTCTCCTGGTATAATGGTGCAATCAGTCGTCTGCTTCCGGGCGCTCACCCTTTCGGAATGGACTATGCTCATCGAGATAGTCTGCGATCTGCTCGACTTCGTTGCGTTCACGCTGCAGATAATCAGCAATGGCACGACGCAAGCCCGGATGGGTGATGAAATGGGCGGAACGTGTCGTCACCGGAGTGTAACCGCGCGCAAGCTTATGCTCGCCCTGCGCACCCGCTTCAACGCGCTTCAGCCCTTTTGCCAGCGCAAAATCGATGGCCTGGTGGTAGCAGACTTCGAAATGCAGATAGGGGTGGTCTTCGATGCACCCCCAATGGCGCCCATAGAGAGCCTCTCCACCGATGAAATTGATGGCGCCCGCGATATAACGCCCCTCGCGTTTTGCCATGACGAGCAGGATATCATCGGCCATGCGCTGGCCGATCAGCGAGTAGAAGTCTCGGGTGAGGTAGGGGCGACCCCATTTGCGGCTGCCGGTGTCCTTATAGAAGGCAAAGAACTGGTCCCAGATATCTTCGGTCAGATCGCTGCCTGTCAGCCAGTCAATTTCGATGCCGTTTTCCAGTGCGGCGCGTCGTTCCTTTTTCAGGCCCTTGCGCTTGCGCGACGATAGGGCATCGAGAAAATCGGCGTGGTCGCGGTAGCCATTGTTGATAAAATGGAATTGCTGGTCTGTGCGCGGCAAAAAGCCTTCCTGCACCAGCGCGTCGATATCGTCATCGGGTGCGAAGGTCACGTGTGACGAAGACACTCCGGTTGCTTCTGTAACCTGCCGCAGGCCGGATGCCAGAACCTGACGGAAAGCAGCGTCATCAACACCATTTGTCAGCAGCCGTGGCCCGGTGGCAGGCGTGAAGGGCACCGAGCATTGCAGCTTCGGATAGTAATGGCCGCCCGCCCGCTCTAGTGCATCCGCCCATCCATGGTCGAAAACATACTCGCCCTGACTGTGACTTTTCAGATAGGCAGGGATTGCGCTTTTCAACAGACCATCGCTGTTTTCAAGCAGAAGATGGTGCCCGCGCCAGCCGGTCTTTGCGGTTGCGGAGCCGGACTCTTCCATTGATGACAGAAATGCATGCGATATGAAGGGGTTGTAGTCTTCTGTTTGTGTCGTTTTTGAAGTCCCGGAGAGCCTGTTCCAGCTTTCCGGATCTATGTCCTTGAAGGATTGCTCTACGCGAATGGAATATTCCTCGCTCATGCGCTGGCTGTCGTACCTTCTTTTGGATCGAAACCTTCGAACGTGATCTGGTCCGCATATCTATAGGTATTCTCGCGTCCGATTTCATCCCGCACGGTCCAGGTAATGACGGGAAGGCCGAGTTTTCTTTGAGCGTCAATGAAGCTGTTGGGCAGGTGGGGCCAAGCGTAGGAGATGAAGTCTAGGCCAATCTGCATCGCTTCGTCATGCTTGAAGAAGTCCTCCGGATTTGCACCCTCTGCCGTGAGGCCGAGAGGCCAGGGCGAGCCTGCCGCTTTCAAAGCCTTCAGCAGATGATGATGGAAGCTCATCAGTGCGACCTGACCTTCATAACCCTCCAGCACCTCCAGCACCGCTTCCGCAAAGCCGTCATCGATGCCTTCACCGACCCGACCCTTGAGTTCCAGCACCAACGGGACCTGGCCGTCGCAAAGTTTCAGGAGTTGCTTGAGCGTTGGCACGCGGTCTCTGGTCTGTCCGACCGATAACATGCCAAGTTCACCCGATGTCCGCTCCCGCACATCACCTTTGATACCGGTGAGCCGGGTCATCTCATCGTCATGGAAGACGACGGGAACGCTATCGGAAGCGAGCTGCAAATCGCACTCGATGCTAAAACCCGCCTCGATGGCGCGGGAGAAAGCCGTGAGGGTATTCTCCCACACGGTTTCATTCTGGTCATGATAGCCACGATGGGCAATCGGTGTAGCCGTCAGCCATGAAAGTTTCAGCGTCATCCGTCGATTTCCACGATAGCGTCGATCTCGACTGCGGCGTTGAAGGGTAGGGAGGCCATTCCGACGGCGGCCCGGGCGTGTTTGCCAGCTTCGCCGAGAACATTGGCGATGAGGTTGGACGCGCCGTTGATGACGAGATGCTGCTCGGTAAACTCCGGTACGGATGCGACAAAGCCATTGAGCTTCAAGATACGACGAACCTTTGAAAGGTCGCCATTCAATGCAGCTTTGACTTGCGCCAGAATATTGACGGCGCAAAGTTCGGCGGCACGTTGGGCTGTTGCGACATCGACATCCCGACCGACGTGGCCAGTGACCGCAATCTTGCCGGATTCCATCGGCAATTGACCGGAAACATAAAGCAGATTGCCGCTGATGGTATAAGGTAGATAATTTGCAGCAGGTGCCGCGGCGGCGGGCAGGGTGTAGCCCAATTCCTTCAGGCGAGCTTCGATGGCATCCGACATTTTCGTCTCCGCTTTTGTTGTAAATCGTTCGAAAATCCGGCAAAAAGAACATGATGTCCAAAAGCCGGGCGGTTGCTTGTACAATATGAGCGATGAGTCCAACAGGAGATATTGAATGTTTGTCAGGAACCTTGCCATCGCACTTGCCTCTGGCACCTTTATGGTGATGCCTGACGTCGCAAGCGCTGTGCCTGCCACCGTTCCGAATCTCATCTCCCATCGCGCCGTCTATGATCTGGAGTTGAAGGACGCGTCTGATCGTTCCGGCATCGAAGGCATGACGGGCAGAATGGTCTACGAGTTCACGGGTTCCTCCTGCAAAGGCTATAAAACCGACTTTCGCTTCGTTACCCAGATCAACACCGGTGATGCGGTGCGGCTGACGGATCAGCAGACGACGACGTTCGAGGATGTAGCGTCCAAGAAATTCACCTTCGAGACCAAGTCCTTTACGGATGACAAGCTGGACAAGGAGGTCACGGGCTCCGCTGCGGATGATAACGGTGCGATGAAAATCGACCTGACCAAGCCCGATGTGCGCAAGGTCGATCTGGTCGCCGGCGAATTTCCGACAGAGCACATGGTGCAGGTCATAGAGAATGCAAAACTTGGTAAGCGTATTTTCGAATCTCGGGTGTTCGATGGTTCCGATGATGGCGATGAAAGTCTGATCACGTCTACTTTGGTGGGCAAGGAGCAGGCGCCCACGGACGGCGATGCAGATGCGGGTAAAGCCGGTGATTTTGCAAAGACACCGTTCTGGCCCGTGACGATTGCCTATTACAATGACAAGGCTGGAGCCGACTCGCTTCCTATCTATCGTATGTCGTTCAAGCTTTACGACAATGGAATCACACGCGATCTGACCATGGATTATGGAGATTTCGTGCTGACCGGAAAACTGGCCAAGCTCGATATCCTCAAGCCGGAAAGCTGTGATAACCAGCCTGTCCGCTGATCGATTTCGTTATTTTCGGCATATTTGCTTGCGTTTCTTCAAAACAGTCTGTATGCGGCAGACCATTCCACACGCGAAGCTTGGGATGTTCCGGGAGAAATCCGGTTCGTTCCGCCCGGTGGTGCCATCTTGATGGCGCTGTTTGCTTCGCGGGGGTTAAACCGGAAAAGGATAACTAGGCATGGCATTGCCCGATTTCTCTATGCGTCAGCTTCTGGAAGCTGGCGTTCACTTTGGTCACCAGACACATCGCTGGAACCCGAAGATGAAGCCGTACATCTTCGGCGACCGCAGCAACATCCACATCATCGACTTGGCACAGACAGTTCCTTTGCTGTCGCGCGCCCTTCAGGTCGTGTCTGACACGGTTGCCCGTGGCGGTCGCGTTCTGTTCGTTGGCACGAAGCGTCAGGCTTCGGAAATCATTGCCGACAGTGCAAAGCGTTCTGCTCAGTACTATGTCAACTCGCGTTGGCTCGGCGGCATGATGACCAACTGGAAGACGATTTCCAACTCGATCGCGCGTCTGCGCAAGGTCGACGAAATCCTCAACTCCGACGCAGCTGGCTATTCCAAGAAAGAGCGTCTGAACCTTGAGCGCGAACGCGAAAAGCTTGAAAAGGCTCTCGGCGGTATCCGCGATATGGGCGGCGTTCCTGACCTGATGTTCATTGTTGACACCAACAAGGAAAAGATCGCAATCGAAGAAGCCAAGCGTCTTGGCATTCCGGTTGTTGCGATCATCGACAGCAACTGCGATCCAGATCAGATCGACTTCCCGATCCCAGGTAACGACGATGCATCGCGCGCAATCTCGCTCTATTGCGATCTGATTGCCCGTGCAGCCATCGACGGTATCGCTCGTCAGCAGGGTTCTTCCGGTCGCGACATTGGCGCTTCTGAAGAAGCTCCGATCGAGCCTGCGCTTGAAGACGAAGCTGGCGCCGGTACGGCTGCCTGATACGTTATACGGGTGGCACCCATGTGCCACCTTCTCCACGAGACGAGACAAGGCCGTTCTGGACTAGAAAAGTTCGGCGGCCTTGTTCGTTTCAACCGCGCGGTCCGCATGGCGATGCGCGAGGTTCATGATATTTCGTGATAGCCTCTTCATCAGGCTGTCACAGTTCCGGGTACATTCGTTCCCAAAATCCGATTGAGGTCTGGCAGCAACCGCGCCGTGACCGACGAACCGACAAGAGGCACACAATGAGCGAAATCACAGCCGCAATGGTAAAGGAACTGCGCGAGAAGTCTGGCGCAGGCATGATGGATTGCAAAAAGGCGCTGACTGAGACAGCCGGTGACATGGAAGCCGCAATCGACTGGTTGCGCGCCAAGGGCATTTCCAAGGCTGACAAGAAGTCTGGCCGGACAGCTGCTGAAGGCCTCATTGGTATCGCATCCGCCGGTCACAAGGCTGTTGTTGTTGAAGTCAACTCGGAAACCGACTTCGTTGCGCGTAACGACGCCTTCCAGGACATCGTTCGCGGTACGGCATCTGTCGGCCTGACGACAGATGGCACGGTCGAGTCCATCGCTGCCGCGATCTATCCGGCAACCGGCAAGTCCGTTTCCGACACCATCAAGGACGCAATCGCGACCATTGGTGAGAACATGGCGCTTCGTCGCTCCGCTTTGCTCGAAGTCAAGCACGGCGTTGTCGCGACCTATGTTCATAACGCTGCTGGCGACGGCATCGGCAAGCTCGGCGTTCTCGTCGCGCTGCAGTCGGAAGGCGACAAGGCTGTTCTCACATCGATCGGCCGTCAGATTGCCATGCATATTGCCGCCACAAACCCGCTTGCCATCCGTTCTGAAGAAGTTGACGCGACTGTTGCTGAACGCGAACGCAACGTCTTCATCGAACAGGCCCGCGAATCCGGCAAGCCTGAAGCCATCATCGAAAAGATGGTCGATGGCCGTATGCGCAAGTTCTTCGAAGAAGTTGCTCTTCTGTCGCAGGCTTTCGTCATCAACCCTGACATCACCGTTGGTGACGCCGTAAAGGAAGCTGAAAAGGAAGCTGGCGCGAAGATCGAAGTCGTCGGCATGGCGCGCCTTCTTCTCGGTGAAGGCATCGAGAAGGAAGAGAGCGATTTCGCAGCTGAAGTTGCTGCCGTCGCCAAGGGCTGATCCATTTACCCAAATACGGGAAAACTCCGGGCATCGCGTGACAACGCGGTGCCCTTCGTGTATCCGCGATGCGGTTATACCTCGCAGCGCGTGGCAATCTATTGAAGATTGGTGCGCCGTTGCGTTTCTCTCTAGATCTCGCATGTCGTCGCCGCAAATGGTGGCTGACTGTCCGCGACATGCTTTAAGGAGTCATGATGTCTTCCAAGCCGCTTTATAAACGTGTTCTTCTCAAGGCGTCGGGCGAAGCCCTCATGGGCGATCAGGGTTTTGGTATCGACGTCGCCGTCGCAGATCGCATCGCGTCTGATATTGCCGAGGCACGCGCCATGGGCGTCGAGGTCGGCGTCGTCGTCGGCGGTGGGAATATCTTCCGCGGCGTCGCCGTGGCATCCAAGGGTGGTGACCGGGTAACCGGCGATCACATGGGCATGCTCGCGACCGTCATCAACGCGCTGGCGCTGGCGACCTCGCTGCGCAAGCTCGACATCGATACGGTGGTTCTGTCGGCGATCGCGATGCCCGAGATTTGCGAAAGCTTTTCCCAGCGCGCGACACTCTCGCACCTGGCGCAGGGTCGCGTGGTCATTTTTGCAGGCGGCACAGGCAATCCGTTTTTCACGACGGACTCGGCCGCTGCACTCCGCGCCGCAGAAATTGGCGCTGAAGCGATCTTCAAGGGAACGCAGGTCGATGGCATCTACTCGGCCGATCCGAAGAAAGATCCGACCGCGACCCGCTTTGACGAATTGACTCATTCGGAAGTCTTGGGCAAGGGACTTGCGGTCATGGATATTGCGGCGGTCGCGCTTGCGCGTGAAAACCACATTCCCATCATCGTCTTCTCGATCCATGAGAAGGGCGGTTTTGCAGCAATATTGACGGGCGGCGGTCGCAAGACCATCGTGCACGACAAATAATGGCCGGGCGCTGATTCCACGGTGTGCAATTGGGCCAGATCGGCCAGAACTGACGGAGTATGAATATGAGTGGTACTGACATCAACGATATCAAGCGTCGCATGGATGGGGCGATCAATGCTTTCAAGAGCGACATCGCATCGCTTCGTACGGGGCGCGCCTCTGCAAACATTCTCGATCCTGTCACGGTCGATGCCTACGGCTCTCGCGTTCCGCTCTCTCAGGTTGCCAACATCACGGTTCCGGAAGCGCGCATGCTGGGTGTCAACATCTGGGACAAGTCGATGGTCGGTGCTGTCGATCGTGCGATCCGTGAATCCAATCTGGGCCTCAACCCGATCGTCGATGGGCAGAACCTGCGTATTCCCTTGCCTGAACTCAATGAAGAGCGTCGCAAGTCGCTCGTCAAGGTCGCGCATGACTACGCGGAGAAGGCCAAGGTCGCTATTCGCCACGTCCGTCGCGATGGTATGGATGGGCTGAAGAAAGCTGAAAAGGACGGCGACATCGGTCAGGACGACAGCCGGGCGCTGTCTGAGAAAGTCCAGAAAATGACGGATGAAACGATTTCGGAAATTGATCGCTTGCTTGCAGAGAAAGAAAGAGAAATCATGCAGGTATAGTCGGCTCTTGAGCTCGTCGATTTTTTCCTTCAATTCCGTGCTGCTTAAACTGGATCGAGATGTCGAACATTACACGTTCCTCACACCCTGAGCATGTTGCCATCATTATGGATGGCAACGGGCGTTGGGCAAAGCAGCGCGGGCTTCCACGGCTCATGGGTCATCGGCGTGGCGTCGAGGCCGTGCGGGAAACCGTGCGTGCAGCCGGCGAATATGGCCTCAAATATCTGACGCTGTTTGCCTTCTCTTCCGAGAACTGGCGCCGGCCGGAAACCGAGGTCATGGATCTGCTGGGGCTTCTCAAGGCCTTCATCCGTCGTGACCTTGCCGATCTGCACAAGGAAAATGTCCGCGTTCGGATCATCGGGGATCGATCCGGTCTCAAGGACGATATCCGTAAGCTGCTGACCGAGGCCGAAGAGAGAACATGCGAGAACACCGCACTGACGCTGGTGATCGCCTTCAATTACGGCTCCCGTGATGAAATAGCCCGTGCGGCGGCCTCGCTTGCCAGAGACGTGGCCGAGGGCAAGCTCGACGCATCCGAGATCAACCCGGATGCGATTGCAGCCCGTCTGGATACGGCAGGCATACCCGATCCCGATCTTATTATCCGCACCAGCGGCGAAGAGCGGCTTTCGAATTTCCTGTTGTGGCAGGCGGCCTATTCCGAATTCCTGTTTATTCCTGACTACTGGCCTGACTTCGATCGCAAGACCTTCTTGGCGGCCATCGACCAGTATATGACGCGCGATCGCAGGTTTGGCGGCCTGTCGGATCAAGTTGCGCTGGCAGGCGTCTGATGAGCCGCGAACTCAGACTACGTATTATATCCGGCATCGTTATGGCCGTGATCATCCTGGCCGCCACGTGGTACGGCGGAATGATGTTCCGCCTGATGGCTGGGTTGCTGGCACTGCTGATCTATTACGAATGGAGCACAATTACGAAATTGTCGGAAACTAATCCCACCGGCTATGCCTGGGGATGGTTTTCGGTTGCCGTGATGAGCGGCAATACGATTTTCGGTGAGCCATCGCTCGATCTTCCATTGTTGTCAGGCTTTACATTGACGGCGGCGCTGTTTCCGGTTCTGCGCGGACGCAACTGGTGGCTGGTCAGCGGTATCGTCTATGCAGGTCTTAGCGGTATTTCACTTGCCGCTATTCGCGGAGACGAGCAGACCGGCCTCGCCGCGATGCTGTTTGTGTTTTCCGTCGTATGGGCAACCGACATCTTGGCCTATTTCGTTGGACGCGCCATCGGTGGGCCGAAACTTGCTCCAGCCATCTCTCCCGGCAAGACATGGTCGGGCGCGATTGGCGGCACCGTATCTGGCGTTTTTGCGGGCGGGGCGGTCGCGGCCGGCTATCACGGGCGGATCAGCTTTGTGATTGTCGGGCTTGCACTTCTTCTTTCTGTGTTCAGCCAGATCGGCGATCTCTTCGAATCCTTCATCAAGCGTCGCTTTCAGGTGAAGGATTCCAGCCACCTCATTCCCGGTCATGGCGGCTTTATGGATCGGGTTGACGGACTTGTTTTTGCCTGCTTTACCGTATTCCTCATTGCTGTCGTTCACGCGGCGATAACCGGTGATGTGCCAGGATCAGGCGGCGGAATTCTGCCCGGCTTCTGATGGTGGCTCTCAGGCAATAAACGAAGGACTTGGATGATGGATATGGTAACGGCGTCGGTTGGTTTCTTGACCGGTTATATGGTGCCGTTCATTCTTGTTCTTTCTCTTCTCGTTTTCGTTCATGAGATGGGTCATTATCTTGTCGGACGCTGGTGCGGCATCAGATCCACGGCGTTTTCCGTAGGCTTTGGTCCAGAACTTGTCGGCTTCACGGACAAGCACGGCACGCGCTGGAAAATTTCAGCCATTCCACTCGGTGGCTATGTCAAATTCTTCGGCGACGACGACGTGTCCAGCAAGCCTGATAGCGAAGGTCTGGCCGGATTGACACTGGAAGAGCGTGCGCAGACGCTTGCAGGCGCAAAACTGTGGAAAAGAGCTGCCACCGTTGCGGCCGGGCCCATCGCCAACTTCCTCCTCGCAATTTTGATCTTTGCCGCTCTCTTCACGATCTATGGCCGCATGATCTCCGATCCGATCGTCTCGGAAGTGCGCGAAAACAGCGCTGCACAAGCGGCGGGCGTGCTGGCGGGGGATAGACTGGTTGCGATCGATGGGGAGAAGGTCAAGACATTCGAAGACGTCCGCCGCTACGTTGCCATCCGTCCAGGCACACAGATTTCCGTGACGGTCGAGCGCAACGGACAGGAATTGTCGCTGCCCATGGTACCGACCCGCACCGAAACGAAGGACCAGTTCGGCAACAAGATGGAACTGGGCATTATCGGTATCGTGACCGATCAAACCCGAGGCAATTTCCGGCACGTGACCTATTCGCCCACCGACGCGCTGGTCGAGGGCGTTCGCGAGACCGGCCATGTGGTCACGGGAACCTTCGCTTATATCGGAAATCTCGTGACGGGCCGCATGAACGCCGATCAACTGGGCGGGCCTGTGCGTGTCGCGCAAGCATCAGGTCAGATGGCATCGCTCGGTTTTGCAGCGGTAATTCAGCTTGCAGCCTTGCTTTCGGTGTCGATAGGTCTTCTTAATTTGATGCCCGTCCCGATTCTGGATGGTGGTCATCTTCTTTTCTACGCCATCGAGGCGGTGAGGGGCAGGCCGCTTGGATCGGGTGCGCAGGAGGTGGCATTCCGCATTGGTCTGGCGATGATTTTCAGCTTGATGGTTTTCGCCACGTGGAATGATATCAGCAGCTTGATCGGCTAAAGGTGGCTTTGGGGCTGTTTTGTTAAGGGGGTATTTACCTTGTTTTGATGCCAAAGTGGCGATTGAGCCACGGTGGCTTGCGAAGTAAATAGAAATTAACCGTCGGGCTTGCTTGTAGAGTAAAAGCAGGTAAAAACGACGCAGATGGCCGGAGTCGGGTTCCGCCCGCTGAGGGACAACGGGAAAAGGTAAGAATTGAAAATGAAGGCTGGTTCAAGATTTTTGAACGCGGTGTCGGCGGTTGCGCTGTCTGCTGGTGTTTCTTCCGTCGCAGTCCTGGGGGTACTTGCTTCTTCTGGTGTTGCAAACGCAGCGGTTATCCAGCGCGTTGATGTGCGAGGCGCAGAACGCGCCGGTGCGGACGCTGTTCGCTCCAACATCACCATTGCACCCGGTCGCAATTTTTCCAACTCTGACATTGATGAATCGGTCAAGCGTCTTTACGCGACCGGCTATTTCTCCAATGTCAGCATGAGTGTTTCCGGCAGCACGCTGGTTGTGACGGTGCGTGAAAACAATCTCGTCAATCAGGTCGTGTTCAACGGCAACCGCAAGATCAAGGACGACAAGCTTCAGGGCATCGTGCAGACACAGTCTCTCGGGCCTTACGATCAGACCCTTGTGACCGCTGACATTGCTCGCATCAAGGACGCCTATGCGGCTATTGGTCGTAGCGACATCCAGGTGACAACGCAGGTCGTCAATGTTGGTCAGGGTCGTGTCAACCTCGCATTCGTGATCAACGAAGGTGAGCGCACAAAGATCGCCCGTATCGATTTTGTTGGCAACAATGCCTATAGCGATGGCCGTCTCGCTGCCGTCCTCAACACCAAGAAATCCAACATGCTGTCGTTCCTGACGCGCAA
Organism: Rhizobium skierniewicense; assembly: GCF_014196515.1. GTDB lineage: Bacteria > Pseudomonadota > Alphaproteobacteria > Rhizobiales > Rhizobiaceae > Agrobacterium > Agrobacterium skierniewicense. Next base: position 93,476 of record NZ_JACIDV010000012.1, read on the forward strand.
GGATGTCTACAACGAGGACAAGTTGCGCGCTGACGAAGAAGCGCTACGCCAGTTCTATTATAACCGTGGCTACGCCGACTTCCGCGTAACGTCGTCTGACGCCGTGCTGGATGAGGCCACCAACGAATACACGATCACCATCACCGTTGATGAAGGTCAGCGCTACGCGTTTGGTAATGTGGCTGTCGAATCCACAGTGCCTGGCGTTGATGGTTCGCAGCTTCAAGGCCTCGTCGAAACCAAGGCTGGTTCCGGCTACAGCGCCAAGGAAGTTCAGCAGAGCATGGAAGCGATTTCCAAGCGCGTGTCCGCGGAGGGTTATCCTTTCGCACGCGTCACGCCTCGTGGTGACCGCGACATGAACGGCAACACCATCGGCGTCACCTATATCGTTGATCAGGGCGAACGCGCTTACGTCGAGCGTATCGAAATCCGTGGCAACACTCGTACACGTGACTATGTCATCCGTCGCGAATTCGACATCAGCGAAGGCGACGCGTTCAACCAGACGATCATCACCGCTGCAAAGCGTCGTTTGGAGGCTCTCGGTTACTTCTCCAAGGTCAATATCGGTACGTCCCAGGGCAGCGCCCCGGACCGTGTCGTGATCGTGGTGGATGTCGAAGATCAGGCGACAGGCTCGTTCGGTATCGGTGCTGGTTACTCCCAGAACGATGGCGCGCTGCTTGAAGCATCGATCGAAGAAAAGAACTTCCTCGGCCGCGGCCAGTATATCCGCATTGCAGCGGGTGCGGGCCAGGACGACGCACGGAGCTACAACTTCTCGTTCACCGAACCCTATTTCCTCGGATACCGTCTTGCCGCTGGTTTTGACCTGTTCAAGAGCCAGAGCTCGAGCGAAGATTACTACGATTATGACGAGCAGGGCTTCGCGCTTCGCGTGACCGCTCCGATTACGGAAAATCTGGCGACGACGTTCAAGTATACCTACAAGCAGATTCAATATGATGGTGAGGACGACTATCGTGCGAACCTTGCTCAGCCTTATGTCGATCTGATTGATCAGAATAACGGTGAATGGGTTCAGTCAAGCATTTCCAACACTCTGGCCTACAACTCGCTTGACGACCGTAACATGCCGCGTTCTGGCTGGCAGGGTTCGTTGACCAACGAGTTTGCTGGACTGGGTGGCGATTCCGAATACTACAAGATTTATGCCAAGGCTCGTTACTATCATACTCTGTCTGATGAGTATGACATCATCGGCTCGCTGACCGGTCAGGCCGGTTACGTTGCGCCGACAGGTGACAACCTGCTTGTCTTCGACCAGTTCAAGATCGGTGGTCGCGTGATCCGCGGCTTCGAAAACGACGGTATCGGCCCACGTATCGGTGACGATGCAATCGGCGGAACGACATATTTCGCAGCGTCTGCTGAACTGACAGCGCCTATGCCGGGTGTGCCAGAGGACTTCGGTCTTCGTCTCGCTGGCTTTGTCGATGCCGGTACGCTTTACGGTAACAAGGTTGCCAACAGCGCCGGTGTGAAGGACGACAGCTCGATCCGTGCATCTGCCGGTGTCGGCCTGATGTGGGCGTCACCGTTTGGTCCTCTGCGCGTCGACTACGCAGTGCCATTCATGAAGGAAGACTACGACGAAGTGCAGAACTTCCGGTTTGGCATGTCCAACACTTTCTGATATCGGCAGTCCAGAACTGCAAGTTTGAACGTTCTGGAGTATACGGTTGATGGAATATAATGCTTTTTTTCCGCCCCACGAAGGCATGCGATTGAAAGATATCGCTGACCGTCTTGGGGCGGAACTGTCTGACGAGACCGCTGGTGAGCGCCTGGTGCGTTCGATTTCGCCGGTGTACCGGGCAAAGTCGGATCAGCTGTGCTACATTCTTTCCCGAAAGAACCGCGAGGAGCTGCTGACCTGCGAGGCTGCAGCGATCATCTGCGATCCAGCGCTTCAAAATCTGGTACCTGCCAATATTCCCGCTTTGATTTGCAAAAATCCGCACACCCTCTTTGCTCAGGCTGGCGCGCTTTTGCACGAATCGGCCATGAAGCCTTCTGCGATCATTGAGCAGAACACACAGATATCATCCTCAGCGCATATCGATTCGACCGCGAAGCTCGAGGCTGGTGTGATCGTCGAACCGCTGGCTGTCATTGGCGCAAATGTGCATATAGGTTCCGGCACGCGTATTGGGCCCGGCGCAATCATCGGTGCTGATGTTCAGATCGGACGCGACTGCACGATTGCCGGTGGTGCGAGCGTCCTTTCGGCTTTGATCGGCAATGGTGTCATCATTCATAACGGTGCTCGCATCGGACAGGATGGTTTCGGTTACGCACCCGGCCCACGTGGCATGATCAAGATTGTACAAATCGGTCGGGTCATCATTCAGGATCATGTCGAGATCGGTGCAAACACCACTGTCGACCGTGGCACCATGGATGATACGGTGATTGGTGAAGGCACGAAAATCGACAACCAGGTTCAGATTGGCCACAATGTGCGCATCGGTCGCCATTGCGGAATCGTCAGCAAGGTTGGCATTGCTGGCAGCACCCGTATCGGTGACGGTGTGATGATTGGCGGTGCCAGCGGCATCAACGGTCACATCAATATTGGGGACGGGGCGCAGATCGCGGCGATGAGCGGCGTTGTCGCGGATGTGCCGGCTGGTGCCAAATATGGTGGCATTCCGGCGCGGCCGCTCAAACATTTCCTGCGCGACATGGCAGAACTGCTGGCGCGCGCTGAAGAGCGAGATAAGAAGACAGGAGAGAAGAAGAATGTCTGAAGAGACAAAAACGACGCTTGGCGCGGCTGACATCCTTGAAGTGATGAAGCTGCTGCCACATCGTTATCCCTTTTTGCTGATCGACAAGATCATCGATATCGATGCCGACAATTCGGCAACCGGCATCAAGAATGTGACCGTTAACGAGCCGCATTTTACCGGTCACTTTCCCGATCGTCCCATCATGCCGGGCGTCCTCATCGTGGAAGCGATGGCGCAAACGGCGGGCGCCATCTGCGCCCGCAAACAGGGCGACGGCGGTCACCTTGTTTACTTCATGACCATCGACAATGCCCGCTTCCGCAAGCCAGTCGTGCCGGGCGACCGACTTGAAATCTACGTGGTAAAGCAGCGCCAGCGCGGCAATGTCTGGAAATTTCATTGCGATGCGAAGGTGGACGGTGTTCTGGTGGCTGAGGCGGATATCGGTGCGATGATGATCCCTGAGGATCAGCAATGAGCAAGATTGCGGCTTCGGCCAGAATTCACCCGATGTCTTTCATCGAAGACGGTGCGGTCGTCGGTGAAAACGTCGTTGTCGGTCCGTTTTGCCATGTTGGCTCGAAAGTCACTTTGCATGATGACGTTCAGTTGATCAGCCACGTCGTTGTGCTGGGCTGCACGACCGTCGGCAAGGGCACAAAGATCTGGCCGTCCGCAGTCATCGGTGGAGATTCGCAGAGTGCCCATCATAGCGCTGTTGATACGACACTCGTGATTGGCGAAAATTGTACAATTCGCGAGGGTGTGACGATGAACACCGGCACCGTCGAGCATGGCGGCACCACTGTTATCGGCAACAACAATCTCTTTCTGGCTTACGCGCATGTGGCACATGACTGCCGCCTCGGCAATCATGTCATCCTTTCGAATAATGTCATGCTGGCTGGCCATGTCACGATCGAAGATCGCGCCATTCTGGGCGGCGGCTCCGCCGTCCACCAGTTCACCCGCGTCGGCCGCCAGGCTTTCATCGGCGGGCTGTCTGCCGTCAGCTATGATGTCATTCCCTATGGTATGCTGAACGGCAATCCGGGTATTCTCAGCGGGCTCAACATTGTTGGAATGACCCGTGCGGGCATCGAGCGGGCTGAAATCCACAAGGTTCGACGCGCCTACAAGCAGATATTTGAAAGCGAAGGCAGCGTGCGGGCGAACGCTGCTGCTGTTCGTGACGAGTTTCTGGACTGCCCACAGGCGCTTGAAATCATCGACTTTATTGCCGCCGCCAATGACAGGGCCATCTCTTCGCCCAACCGTGGAAAATAGCCCGTGTCAGAGGATGTGGGGCGTCTGGCGATCATCGCGGGCAGCGGGTTTCTTCCCTATTATGTGGCGGAAGCTGCACGAGACGCCGGGGAGACGCCCTTCATCATCCGCTTGCAGAACCATGCCGATCTCGACTGGTCGCAGTTTGAAAATGCTTCGATCAGCATTGGCGACGTGTCGAGCCTCGGCAAACTCTTGGCGAGCCACGGCATAGGCCGTGTCGTTCTATCCGGGGCTGTTTCCCATAGACCGGAGTGGCGGGAAATCCGGCCCAATTTCAAGATGATCGCGAAGGTGCCGTCGATCATCCGCACGCTTCTGTCCGGCGGTGACGACACGGTGCTTCAGATGGTGATCGGGCTGATTGAGGCCCAAGGCGCGCGGGTGATCGGCGCCCATGAGATCGCACCAGGTCTGCTGGCGACCACAGGGTCTCTGGGAAAGATAGAGCCCAGCGATGAGGATCGTCGTGATATTGCCAAGGCAGCGCGTGCAGCGCTTGCGCTGGGCGCGCTCGATGTGGGGCAGGGTTCTGTTTCCGTCGGCGGTCGTCTCGTTGCGCTGGAGGGCGTTGAGGGCACCGACGGAATGCTCGCTCGTGTGGCCTTACTGCGTGCCGAAGGCCGTATTTCCAGCCGCCGAAAGGGCGTTCTGGTCAAACTGTGCAAACCCCAGCAGGATATCCGCGCCGATTTGCCGACCATTGGTCCCTCGACGGTACAGAACGCCGCCAAGGCCGGGCTTGCCGGCATTGCCGTGGAAGCGGGCAGGGCTTTCGTGCTCGACCGCGAGACCATGTTGCAGGCAGCCAATGAGGCGGGGTTGTTTGTCTGCGGTATCGATACAGGGCTTGTGGGAGAATTGATGTGACCGACAGCGTGCTCAAGCTTGCCGTCATCGCGGGTGAAGTCTCCGGGGATCTGCTGGGTGCTGATCTGGTGCGGGCTTTGAAAGCGCAATATTCAGGTCGGATCGAACTGTCGGGTGTCGGTGGCGACGCCTTGATGGCTGAAGGTCTGGTTTCGTTCTTCGATTACTCGGAACTTTCGATCATGGGCTTCACCCAGGTCCTGAAAAAACTGCCGCAACTGATTGCAAGAATCAAGGAAACGACGAATGCCATCATCGCGGCCAAACCAGATGTTTTGTTGATCATCGACAGCCCGGATTTCACGCACCGTGTGGCAAGGCGCGTTCGTAAAGCCATGCCCAATCTGCCTGTCGTCAACTATGTCTGCCCCAGTGTATGGGCCTGGAAAGAACAGCGCGCGGCGGCGATGGTGTCCTATGTCGACCACGTCCTGGCGCTGTTGCCGTTCGAGCCGGACACCATGCGCCGCCTTGGCGGTCCACCGACCACGTTCGTCGGTCACCGCCTGAGTGTGGACAAGGACCTGCTTGCTGTTCGCGAGGCGCGTGCGGCGCGGCCCTTGCCAACCGCAGGTGAGCCGAGAACCATTCTCTTGCTGCCGGGTTCACGTTCGACGGAAACGACCCGCTTGATGGAGCCGTTCCAAACAGCAGCGACAGATTTTGTCGAGCGCAACGGGCCGACCCGTTTCGTGCTTCCCACGGTTCCCCGTCAGGAAGGGCGCATCCGTGAACTTGCCGCGTCTTGGCCAGATTACATCCGTCCCGAAATCGGTACGGATACCGCATTCAAATGGAAAGCGTTCGCTGAAGCCGACGCCGCGATTGCTGCATCCGGCACCGTTATTCTGGAGCTCGCCCTTGCCAACGTGCCCGTCGTATCCGTCTACAAGACGGACTGGATTTTCACGATGCTGAGCAGGCGCATAAAGACCTGGACCGGTGCGCTTCCCAACTTGATTGCGGACTACGCAGTGGTGCCTGAATATATCAACGAGGTCGTACGCGCCGGCTCCATGTTGCGCTGGGCCGAGCGCCTGTCATCCGATACGCTCCAGCGGAAGGCAATGCTGGAAGGCTTTGCGCTGGTGCAGGAGAGATTGCGAACGACACGCCCGCCGGGTGAGGTCGGAGCAGAAATACTACTGTCCACCTATCGGCTCAAGACAGGTGCATTCGGTCGCGCGACATGACATTGGCCATAATGCTCGAGGAGATGCATTTCGCCCGCGATGGCTTCTTGCGTGCCGTCTCCATTTAGGAAAGAAACGTCCAAGAAATCAGCCCGCCGGAGATCGTACGCGCGACACTGAAAACGCCTGAACGGAGACGTTTTCAGGGATGTCGACGCATTGATAATGGCACTGAACATTGTTGATACAGCTATAATCGTAGAAAAAGCCGGGCAGAAAACCCGGCTTTTTTGTTCGTTATAACGGTTAAAGCTTAGCGCTTTGAGACTGGTGTGTAATCGCGCTTTGCCGCGCCCGTATAGAGCTGGCGAGGGCGGCCAATGCGCTGCTGCGGATCTTCGATCATTTCGTTCCACTGTGCGATCCAGCCGACGGTGCGGGCGAGCGCGAACAGAACGGTGAACATGGTCGTTGGGAAGCCGAGCGCCTTCAGCGTGATGCCAGAGTAGAAATCGACGTTCGGATATAGCTTCTTCTCGACAAAGTAGGGATCGGACAGAGCAATCTTCTCGAGCTCGAGAGCAACCTGCATGATCGGGTCGTCACCATTGCCGGTGGCTTCCAGAACTTCATACATCGTCTTCTGCATGATCTTGGCGCGCGGGTCGTAGTTCTTATAGACGCGGTGACCAAAGCCCATCAGGCGGAACGGGTCGTTCTTGTCCTTGGCGCGGGCGATGTATTCAGGAATGCGATCGACCGAACCGATTTCGTTGAGCATGTTGAGCGCAGCTTCGTTGGCGCCACCGTGAGCAGGGCCCCAAAGGCAGGCGATGCCAGCGGCAATACACGCGAACGGGTTTGCACCGGAAGAGCCGGCAAGGCGAACCGTAGATGTCGATGCGTTCTGCTCGTGGTCTGCATGCAGGATGAAGATGCGATCCATGGCGCGAGCCAGTACCGGATCGACCTTGTAATCTTCGCATGGCACGGCAAAGCACATGTTGAGGAAGTTGGACGCGTAGTCCAGGTCGTTCTTCGGATACACGAAGGGCTGGCCGATGTGGTATTTATAGGCCATTGCCGCAATCGTCGGCATCTTGGCGATCATTCGCAGCGAGGCGACCATGCGCTGATGCGGATCGGTGATGTCGGTCGAGTCGTGATAGAAGGCAGAGAGTGCGCCGACCGTGCCGCACATGACGGCCATCGGGTGGGCGTCGCGGCGATAGCCGGTGAAGAAGCGGCTCATCTGCTCATGCACCATGGTGTGGCGCGTCACGCGGGTGTCGAAATCCTTCTTCTGCGCGGTCGTGGGCAGTTCGCCGTAGAGCAGCAGATAGCAGGTTTCGAGGAAGTCACCCTGTTCGGCCAGTTGCTCGATAGGGTAGCCGCGGTGCAACAGAACGCCTTCGTCGCCATCGATGTAGGTGATCTTGGACTCGCAAGACGCAGTCGATGTAAAGCCGGGGTCGTAGGTGAAGGTGCCGGTATTTTTGTAAAGCGTGCCGATATCGACGACCTTAGGTCCGATCGTGCCTTCTCGGACAGGAAGATCGACCTTATTATCGCCGAGTGTCACTGTCGCGCTAGTTTCCGTCATACCATACCTCCGAAATATGCAGGCGATGCGGGGACGCATCAGCCAGTTTAAGCGTCAGCGATTTAGCTATATGATCTGCGCGATAAAGCCAAGCTATTCAAAGGCCGAATTGTGCATCGCGGCATTCCAAAGTCCTGAAATGGAGCATTTCTACGGCATCCTGTTTCATTCTAGGTCAATGCTTCCTTAATCACGCAAGCCGTTGCAATCTGCCTTTTCCGGTTGCAAACTAAGCCCCTGCGGCAGGGGGCGCCAGTCGTGTGAACGTTCAGGAAGACAAACGGCATATCCGTGCTGCAGCAACGGGTTTCGTCTCACAGACGGACCTCGATGATCTGTTGTCTCCTTTGCATACTTCAAGAGGCGCTATAGCCTCATCCGGTCAGACGCCAGACCGCGTGAAACCTCTGACCTTCCGGGTCTACGAATGGTTTCGTCGGTGTGTTGCGCAGGAAGATGCCTATCGGCAAGGCTTTCTTTTCGTTCCGGTGTTCATCGCGGCAGGCGCGGCCCTCTGGTTTTTCCTTCCTGTAACACCATCAGTATTGATACTTTCAGGCGTCGCCATTTGCTTGGCCGCCCTGGCCGTTGCCACATATCATCATCCGGGCGTGACGCCTGCTGTTTTCAAGGCACTGACACTCGTTCTGGCGGGGATGCTCCTCTCTGACTGGGAGGCAAGGCGGGCAGGGACTGTCATTCTCGATACGCCCGTCACGACGACCGTCAGCGGTACGGTTGAGCGCCGAGAACTGGATGCCAGGGGGTATTGGCGATATCTGATCGAACTGAAATCCACCTCGGACCCGACCCTTACACGCCCGCCGAAACACGTCTCAGTCGTGTCGCGCAGTCGCCATGAGGCGATTGGCATCGGCCAGACAATCAGCGGCAAGGCCCGCCTTTCACCGCCTTCCGGTCCGGCACTACCCGGGCTCAACGATTTCGCCTTCTCGTCTTTCTTCAACGGCATCGGTGCAACCGGATTTTTCTACGGCGCACCAAAGGCTATGCCGTCAAGTCAGGAACAGCCAGAAACAAAGACGTGGACCCAAACCGCCGATACGTGGCTCTACACACTTCGAAGCAACATCGCCCAGCGTATTCGTGACTTGATCGGTGGGGATGCCGGTGCCTTTGCGGCATCGATTGTCACCGATGAGAGACGTGCGATTTCCAACGATACCATGGAGGCGCTTCGCGTTTCGGGGCTGGCGCACATCGTTGCGATCTCGGGGCTCAATATGGCGCTTGCGGCCGGCATCTTCTTTGTGGGACTGCGCACAGCATTCAGCCTGTTTCCGAGGTTTTCGCAGCGTTGGCCGGTCAAGAAAATATCCGCCTTTGCCGCACTCCTGATGACGCTGGCATACTACCTCATTTCCGGTTTTGCGGTCTCAGCCGAGCGCGCTTGGTTGATGATGTCGATCATGCTGTTTGCCGTGTTGGTCGACAGGCCGTCGATCAGCTTGCGCAACGTGGCGCTGTCGGCAATCGTCATCATCCTGATATCGCCGCATGAAGTCATGGGCCCAAGCTTTCAGATGTCCTTCGCCGCAACAATTGCGCTGGTTTCCGGTTATGCCGCATGGAGCAGATGGCGCGGCGACCGAGAGCGATTGACGACGGCGCGTCCGCCGTGGTGGGTGTCGCTGTGCTCCAAAGCGGCAACCATCATCGGTGGTGTCGTCATCACGTCACTGATCGGTGGCATCTCGACCGCCATCTATTCCATCGAACATTTTCACCGGATCACCGCCTATGGTCTGGCCGCCAACCTTGCCGCCATGCCGATCATGTCGCTCATCGTCATGCCGTTTGGGCTTGTGGGCATGCTGCTGATGCCGTTCGGACTGGATGGCCCCTTTATCAAGGTCATGGGTTACGGCATGGCGATGGTCATCGAGATAGCCAAGGAAGTGTCGAGCTGGGGTGGCGACACCACAATTGGACGCCAGAACGGATGGTTTCTCGCGGTATCAACGACCGGCTTCATGCTGATCGCACTGCTGCGGACACGGCTTGCCCTGATCGGGATTCCCTTCATAGTCGCTGGGCTGATGATGCTTGTGACAGAGCAATGGCGCATCAAGCCGGATGTGTTGATTTACGAAGATGGCTCTCTCGTCGCTCTGCTGTCGAAAGATGCCGTTGCAACCACGAAACAGCGAGGTTCCGGTTTCGTTTACGAACAATGGGAAAGAGCACTGCCGCTGCCAGCTCAGCATGTGGGAGCAAAGATTATAGACGCGCCGCCACCGGATGACGACGACCCGGGAGAGACCACGGCTCCATCATCTCGGCGTTTTGCGGCTCTGACGGATGCTGAACGCAGAAACGCCACGCGAGACATGAAGACCGCCGCGTCAACCGTCGGCTTTTTCACCTGCCGTAAAGACATGTGGTGCATTGCGAAATCGGACAAGGACGTCACGATCGCCGTTGTCTTTAACACCGCCTTCACAGGCACGGCATGCGATAGTGCCGATATCGTGGTGACGACACGCCGATCTCCGTTCGCCGCGTGTCGCTCCGGTGCTCTTCTCATCAGCGCAGACACATTGCGACGCACGGGATCCCTCGAACTTTGGCTTGGAGGGCAGGGGCGGCCTGTTGCGCGTGCCAAAGCCGCGATGCAGGGACAGAACCGGTTGTGGACGATGCATCGCAGCTACGATTGGCGTAGCAAAAGCTACGATGACGCATTGCCTGATCATATCCAGCAGATGCTGTCTGTCAGCCAATAGGCGCCCGCTCCGATCATTTACCTATCTGGTGCGCAAGTCTTCCAGCCACTCTCCAGATGCTCTCGCTTCAGCCTCATGCTCGGCATCGCGCCAAACCTCCTGCAGTGCCGCTGTTTCCCATTTCTTCATGGACGGAAGAGACAGCAGCAATTGCTTGTAGGTCTCACTTTTCTCCGACAAACCCGTTCCATAAGTCTGAAACCGAAACGCAACAGGGCAGAAAAAAGCATCAACCGCCGTGAGGGTCTGTCCAGCAAGAAATGGACCTCCGAACTCAGAAAGGCCCTGCTGCCATAGAGCATCGATGCGGGAGATGTCATGCTGGAGGCTCCCGGTGATCTGGCTTGGTTTGATCCGTAGACCGACGCACATGGGGTGCTGGTTGCGCAGCGTCGAGAAGCCCGCATGCATTTCCGCAACCGCTGACCTGGACCAAGCGCGTGCTTTCGCGTCATCGGCCCAAACACCTGGGTGTCGTTCGCCCAAATATTCAATGATCGAAACGGATTCCCAAATCGTAAGATCACCATCAACGAGGCATGGGACCTTGCCTGTTGGCGAGAACGACTGGAAGTCGTGAACAGTCTCCCCAAACGGCACCAGCTTTTCCTCAAACGGTATAGCAAGTTCTTCCATCAGGACCCAGGGCCGCAAGGACCAGGAAGAGTAGTTCTTATTGGTTATGTAAAGCTGATACATCCGAAGCCCCCTGTTGAAGAACCGTGTTACCGCAGGTCATGTGATGGATACAGAGGGCCTACGAGATGGAAGACTTCAATTTATTTGATGCTTGGTAATCCATGCGAGACTGAAAAAAGGGGTGCTTCGACACGACTTCCGGGTCAAAGGCCATCATGAACACATCACTGAAAAACATCTGGAAGCGCAATCGTCATGCGGCTCATGACATCAAGGTCATCGCCAACATACCGGCGGTAACGTGACGGGATAACGCGGCGCAAATCGCACTCCCGCGACCATCAAAATCAAGGCTCCAGCAATCAGCAGCAATTTGAGACGAAATCAGCGCAGCGGAAGCCGCGCTGTGGCGAGAAAACGCCAGAGAATTTCGCGACCCAAACCATGCGATGTGCTCAATGGTACCGACGAATGAGACCGACCAGCTTGCCTTGGATTTTTACACGATCCGGTCCAAAAATTCGTGTCTCGTACGCCGGGTTTGCAGCTTCCAATGCAATGGATGCGCCCTTGCGGCGGAAACGCTTCAATGTCGCCTCCTCATCATCCACGAGCGCAACAACGATATCGCCGGGGCTTGCTGTGCTTCCGTCGCGAATAATGACAGTATCGCCGTCAAAAATTCCCGCCTCGATCATCGAATCGCCTTTGACCTCAAGCGCATAATGCTCGCCTGAACCCAGCATATCCATGGGCACGACAACGTCATGCGTATTGTTTTGAATGGCGGAGATGGGAACGCCTGCTGCGATGCGTCCCATGACAGGAACACTGACGGCGTTGGACAGGGCGTCGTTTGCCGGTGCTGGCGGCTCGACTGTCTTCGATTTGCCGAGGCTGCCTTCAATCACGCTTGGTGAAAACCCGCGTGGCGGCTTTGCTGGGGGAGTGTAGGACTCAGGAAGCTTGATGACTTCGAGCGCCCGGGCACGATTGGGTAGTCGGCGAATGAATCCGCGTTCTTCCAAGGCTGTTATCAGCCTGTGAATGCCGGATTTCGAGGCGAGGTCGAGTGCGTCCTTCATTTCATCGAAGGAGGGGGGCACGCCCGATTCCTTCATCCGTTCATGAATGAAGAGAAGCAATTCCTGCTGTTTGCGCGTGAGCATGGACAATACCCTTGGATTTCGAGGCGAAGATTCGCGAAACAAATACAGAACAGACACTATATGTTCCATATGTGTTCTGCAATCCCCTAAAATTTTGTAAAGTTCCTATTATTGTGTGTCTTTGCGCGTGACATCATCGTCCTGTAGGAAATGTTATAGGAACACGGCGTTGTTTGTCGCCGATAAACGGATGTGGATTTTCAAATGGCTCGCGACATCGATCACCTTGTCCTGCCGGTTTCGAGCCTGAAGGAGGCACGTGAACGCCTTTCAGCGCTCGGTTTTACCGTCTCTGCGCGTGCCAAACATCCGTTCGGCACAGAGAACGCCTGCGTCTTTTTGAAGGATGGAACCTATCTGGAGCCATTGGCAATCAGCGATGCCGATACGTATTCGATGAATGCCGTGAGCGGGATCGCCTTCGTCTCAAGGGATAAACGCTTTCGCGATAAGCGTGGCCCGAACGGAATATCTGCCCTTGTTGCCAAGAGCGACAATGCCGATTCGGATCATGAGCAGTTTGTTGCGGCAGGTTTATCCGGCGGGGATCCATTCTCATTCAGTCGTCCCGTGACATTGCCGGATGGCAACACCTCGCAGGCGAGCTTTCGACTGGCCTTCGCAGGCGACAACGTGAGTGATGTCTTCTTTTTTTCGTGCCAGCGCATCGCAGCACTTCCGGCTGATCGCTCCGATCTTGAGGGCCACAAAAACGGCGTCATCGGTATTCGTGAGGTCGTGCTGAGTGCAGACAGACCCAGCAACTTTGAGCGCCTGATAGAGTTGGTTTTCGAAGCGAAGGCCGTTGGCGGAGATGAGGAAGAACTTTATTTCCAGGCATCGAACGTTGGCCTTCGGCTCGTTACACAGGCAGCAGCCCGGCATCTCCTTGACGTATCCCAGCAACGTATCGGTCCGGGGTTGAACGGTGAAGCAATTGTCTTTTCCGTGTCCGATCTCGCCGTGACAGCAGCCGTGCTTGCTGCTAATGGCGTTGCATACACGCGTAAGGGCGCTCGGGTGCTGGTTCAGCCAGCCTCCGGCCAAGGCGCAATATTTGCTTTCGAGGAGTTATGATGAGCGTTCGCAACAATCTTGATGTTGTCGTCGGCGAAGGAGCCGGGCAGGTAACCTTTTCCAACACGAAGCGTTTCTCGCTCATCGCCGGGCCGTGCCAGATGGAAAGCCGTGATCATGCCTTCATGATTGCGGAAAACCTCGCCGAACTTTGCGGCAGGCTTGGGATCGGGCTGGTCTACAAGTCTTCCTACGACAAGGCCAACCGCACATCTCTGTCGGGACAGCGTGGCATTGGCATCGATAAGGCGCTGGAGGTCTTTGCGGAGCTGAAAGAGCAGTTCGGATTTCCGGTTCTGTCAGACATTCACACGGAGGAGCAGTGCGCCATTGTCGCGCCTGTCATCGACATTCTGCAAATCCCTGCTTTCCTGAGCCGACAAACAGACCTTCTTGTTGCTGCCGCCAAGACGGGCCGTGTGATCAACGTCAAGAAGGGCCAGTTTCTAGCGCCCTGGGATATGAAGAACGTTCTGGCCAAGTTGAACGATAGCGGCAATCCGAACGTCCTTTTGTGCGAACGCGGCGCCTCGTTCGGCTACAACACGCTGGTGTCCGACATGCGCTCTTTGCCCATCATGGCCTCACTCGGCGCGCCTGTCGTCTTCGATGCGACCCACTCGGTTCAACAGCCAGGCGGGCAGGGCGGCTCAACGGGAGGCCAGCGGGAATTCGTGGAAACACTTTCGCGCGCAGCCGTTGCAGTCGGTATTGCCGGTCTCTTCGTCGAAACGCACGAAGATCCGGACAATGCGCCGTCGGATGGCCCGAATATGGTTCATCTGAAAGACATGCCCAAGCTTCTGGAGAAGTTGCTGGCCTTCGACGACATCGCCAAATCGGCTTGACGGTTTTTGGCCTCAATCGACTTTTATGGACAGTCGGCGCCTGAACGGGCGCCGTCATTGTAATTTCTTGATGGTCGTCTAAATCGGCTAAGGAAATTCAATCGAGTCGTCATCACGACGCTCTGTTTATCGCGCCACTCATCGTAAAAGCGCTTCACAGTTTTCAGTATGCGCTCTAAGACAGGCAACTGAAAATCCTGTTCCAGTCCCAAAGGGAGAGATCATGACAGCCATTACCGACATCATCGCACGCGAAATTCTCGACAGCCGTGGCAACCCGACCGTTGAGGTCGATGTCTATCTCGAAGACGGTTCCTTTGGCCGTGCTGCGGTTCCATCGGGTGCGTCGACGGGTGCGCATGAAGCCGTCGAATTGCGCGACGGTGGCAAGCGTTATCTCGGTAAGGGTGTTGAAAAGGCAGTCGAAGCAGTCAACACGGAAATCTTCGATGCGTTGGGTGGTTTCGATGCTGAAAGCCAGATCCATGTCGACCAGACACTGATCGAGCTGGACGGCACGCCCAACAAGTCACGCCTGGGCGCTAACGCCATTCTCGGCGTTTCTCTGGCTGTAGCCAAGGCTGCGGCAGAAACCACCGGGCTGCCGCTTTATCGTTATGTTGGCGGCCCCAACGCGCATCTTTTGCCGGTTCCGATGATGAACATCATCAACGGTGGCGCGCATGCCGACAATCCGATCGATTTCCAGGAATTCATGATCATGCCGGTTGGTGCGGAAAATATCCGTGACGCCGTGCGCATCGGTGCGGAAATCTTCCATGTTCTGAAAAAAGAGCTGTCGGCACAGGGTTTCAACACCAATGTTGGCGATGAAGGCGGTTTCGCGCCGGGCCTGAAGAGCGCGCCTGAAGCACTCGACTTCATCATGAAGTCGGTCGAAAAGGCTGGCTACAAGCCGGGCGACGATGTCGCACTGGCTCTCGATTGCGCGTCCACCGAGTTCTTCAAGAACGGCAAATACGAGATGGAAGGCGAGGGCCGTACGCTCGAGCCGGAAGCAATGGCGGATTACCTTGCCGAACTCGCAGGCAAATATCCGATCATCTCCATCGAAGACGGCATGGCCGAAGACGACTGGGACGGCTGGAAATACCTGACCGACAAGATCGGCTCCAAGGTTCAGCTCGTCGGCGACGATCTTTTCGTCACGAACTCCGCGCGCCTGCGTGACGGTATCAAGATGGGCGTGGCCAACTCCATCCTCGTCAAGGTCAACCAGATCGGTTCTCTGACGGAAACGCTCGACGCTGTCGAGACGGCGCACAAGGCTGGATACACCGCCGTCATGTCTCACCGCTCCGGTGAGACGGAAGATTCAACGATTGCCGATCTCGCCGTTGCGACCAACTGCGGACAGATCAAGACCGGCTCGCTTTCGCGCTCCGACCGTCTGGCAAAGTACAATCAGTTGATCCGTATCGAAGAAATGCTCGGTCCGCAGGCAGCTTACGCAGGCCGCTCAATCCTGCGCGGCTAAGCCTCCCACCTAGAGCGTTTCCATTTAACAAGGAAACGCTCTAGGCTGTAGTGACAATTTAATCATTTGAGCCAGAGCATTATGCTTGCGATTTTGATGAAGCCCATGAAGTTTGCGGCGATTTTGTCATAGCGTGTTGCGATACGCCGCCACTGCTTGAGCTTTGCGAAGAAGCTTTCGATACCCCATCGGGCCTTGTATGCGATGCGGTCGTAGGCGTGCTGATACTTGCGATGGCGGCGCGGCGGGATGACCGGCTCGCCGCCCTGTTCGAGAATGATGTCATGCAGGCTATCGGCATCATAGGCGCGGTCTGCCAGCACCTGTTTGGCGGGTATACCCCGGACAAGATCGCAAGCTGGAGCCATGTCATTCTGCTGTCCCGGTCCAAGATGGAAGCGAACCGGTAGGCCCAACGCGTCAACTACCGCATGGATTTTACTGCCAAATCCACCGCGGGAGCGACCGAGAGCCTGGGCTTGCGAGCCCCCCTTTTTCGTCGGCCACCAGCAGCTTGGGCCTGCGCCCGAATCACGGTCGCATCGATCGAAAGCCACTCCGATCAGGATCGGCGGCTATCGCTTCGAAAATCTGATCGAATACACCTTGCTCGATCCACCGATAATACCGTCGCTTCACCGTCTGATAAGGCCCGAAACGATCTTCCGGCAGATCGCGCCAGCGTGCACCCGAGCGTGCCAGCCACAACACCGCATCGAAAAAAACGGCAACCGTCACTACGCGGGCCGCGCTTGCCTTGGCGACCACCGGGAACGAACGATTTCAGCCGATCCCACTGATCGTCGCGCAAAACCTTGCCATCCATCACCGACCTCCAAAAGTCAGTGTTGAATCTGATTCAACGACAAAACGGAATCCCATTCCCTTAAATTGTCACTACAGCCTAACGTATCAATCGAAAGGCCCGGATCGCTCCGGGCCTTTTTCATGCGCCGAATTTGGGCGCTCGGCTGGACCAGACGGGCTGACTGAGGCTTTGGAGCCCTTGGACCGGTTTGCCATCGATCCGGGCCAGCAAAGCCCTGGCCAGTTCCCGACCCGCCAGCTTGATATCCTCGTTGACCGTGTGGATTTCGGGACGAAGCCAGTTCAGAAAATCGGCAGATTGTTTGGACACGACGTCGATATCTCTTCCAACCTTTTTGCCCGCCTCTTCGACGCCAGCGATGAAGGCGATGGTGGACGTGCCGCTGATCGATACCAAACCGTCGGGACAATCCGGTGTGCTCATCAGCGCCTCGCTTAACGCTTTGACCTGATCGAGCGGCGTGTCGTTGCTGATGATGTCGTTCAGCGGAAATTCCAAGAGGCCGAAATCGTGCAGGCCCCGCTCAAAGCCACGCCGCGCGAAATCATAATAGGAAAACTGCTTTGGAGGCAGCAAAACGGCAATGTGCTTTCGTCCACATTGCGACAGCCGCTTCATTGCCTCGTAGACATAAGCCTCGTTATCGAAATCATGATAGGGATGATCGATCCCCATATTGGTGCGGCCATGGGCTGCGAAGGGCATGTTGCGTTCCGTCATGAAGCGGACGCGTGCATCGTCCGGCTGCATCTTCGAGATGATGACGCCATCGGCAGAGCCCGTGTCCAGAATATACTGGATTGGGACCATAGGGTCCTTCGCATGCGTATGCGGTGTGACCACCAAGTGATACTGCGTGTTTGCCAGCACCTCGGTGATGCCGAACACCAGTTGGGTGGTGAAGCCCATCAACTCTTCGTCCACACTCAGAACCAGTGCGATGACATTTGTCTTGCCTGTGCGCAAACGAACGCCTGCACGGTTCGGCTGGTAGCCGATCTGCCGCGCCACCTGACGAACACGCTCCTTGGTTTCCGCCCCGATATCAGGTGCATCTTTCAGCGCACGAGACACCGTCGTGATGCCGAGGCCGGTCATATAGGCTATGGTCTTGAGAGTGGGGCGCTCATAACCCGCCAGTGCCTGGACGTTCGTCTCGGGTTCTATGCTGTCATCCATGTGGCCACTCACTATCAGTTCTACGTGATATGGTAGAGCGCTTTTCGATTGTTGCAAAGCAGATAGCCGCATTGCAGAGGAAATGACGAAAACACGTCTGTAACGATACAGTCAGTTTGGCTGTTCGATGGCGAAATAAGCGTTCTGGAAATGGTGCAACTTTTCTAAAAAAGCAAACTGCGAGGGCTCGAATGAAGCGTATTTTTAACATTAAAAAAGTCACTTAAATATATGATTTAAGTATTTAAATTTTATATTAATATACATTTCTCTCTCCTGTCTGCGTAGTCGATGCATCTCCAGATTTAGAATTTGCAATCCCTCGTGACCGCCGGAAAATTTTCCGGTAACGTTGCCGGCGGAGAAAGAGGTTTCGTTTCGTTGAAATCTGGAGGTCGCCCAATCGTGCGCTGGAAAGCCGTCAGGGCCTTTGCAGCGTTTCCGCGATCCTCAATCAAGTCTTTCAAGACGGCATGACAATATGGCAGGGCAGGACATGACATCATCTTACGCAAACGACGTCTCGGTCGACCTTTCCGGGCAGTGGAAACTTTCATGTGCCGAGGGTGAGCATGATGCCCCCATCACAGTTCCCGGGGACGTGCACAGTGCCTTGCGTCAGGCAACGATAATTCCGGACCCATATTTCGGGCGTAACGAAATCGACGTGCAGTGGGTGGCTGATCTTGACTGGATGATCGAGCGCAGCTTTCATGTCGATGATCCGGAAGCAAACTGGTATCTGGACATCGACTATCTCGATACGGTCGCAGTGGTCTTCGTGAACGACGTTCCCGTGCTGTCAGCCGACAACTGCTTCCGCCGCTACCGGCCGGATGTGTCCAGCGCGCTGGTGCCGGGCGAAAACAGAATTCGCATCCATTTTCATTCCAGCATCAAGGCCGGTGCGGAGCGGCAGGAGGCGCAGCCATTCTACGTCCCGTATCACCCTGGCAACTCGCCGATCCCGAACGGCAACATGCTGAGAAAGCCGCAATGCCATTTTGGCTGGGATTGGAACATCGCGCTGGCGCCATTGGGCCTGTATGGTGACATTGCGTTGCGGCGGCTGGATGCGGCGCGGATCGAGAGCGTCCACACATCACAGCGCCATGTCGAGGATGGGGTGGAGCTTCATGTCGGAGTGATGCTTCATGCTGCGCAGGCGGTGAGCGTGCCGATCCACCTTTCGCTTGGCGAGGAGAGGCTGCGGTTGGACTGCGGCGTCAATGCAGGCGATACGGTGCTGAGGCATGTCTTCTTTGTCGAGACGCCGAAATTGTGGTGGCCGGCGGGCAGTGGCGAGCAGGCGCTCTACACGCTGACAGTGGAGCTTCCAGATGAATCCGTGACGCGGCAGATCGGTTTTCGAACCATCGAGCTTCTGACGGATAAGGACGAGGCGGGTAGCCGCTTTGCGTTTCGCGTCAACGGACGGGAGATTTTCTGCCGTGGTGCCAACTGGATCCCGGCTGATGCGCTTCATTCCTTGAGCAGCCGCGAAAAGACCGAAGACTTGCTGTTGTCGGCGGTTCAAGCGAACATGAATATGATCCGCGTCTGGGGCGGCGGCTTCTACGAGCAGGACTGGTTCTACGATCTTTGCGACAGGCTGGGTTTGATGGTGTGGCAGGACTTCATGTTTGCCTGCAACCTTTATCCCTGCACCGATGACTTCCTGGATAATGTCGAGCATGAAGTCAGCTACCAGGTAAAGCGACTGTCCTCGCATCCGTCCATCGCGCTGTGGTGCGGCGATAACGAACTGGTCGGCGCACTAACGTGGTTCGACGAATCGCGAGACAATCGCGACCGGTATCTGGTCGCCTATGACCGGCTGAACCGGACGATCGAGAAGGCGCTGAAAAAAGCCGCTCCATCTGCGCTGTGGTGGCCGTCCAGCCCGGCGTCCGGTTATCTTGATTATGGCGACGCATGGCACGCAGACGGCTCGGGCGATATGCACTACTGGTCCGTCTGGCACGAAAACAAATCCTTCGACAACTACCGTGCCGTCATGCCGCGCTTCTGCTCGGAGTTCGGTTTCCAGTCCTACACATCCATGCCGGTGATCAAGACCTATGCGGATGGGAAGGACATGAACATCTCTTCGCCAGTGATCGAGCTTCACCAGAAGAATGCGGGCGGCAACGAGCGGATTGCGGGGACCATGTTCCGCTATTTCCGCTTTCCCAAAGATTTCGAAAATTTCGTCTATATCAGTCAGGTGCAGCAGGCGCTCGCCATCAAGACGGCGGTGGACTATTGGCGCTCCCTGAAACCGCATTGCATGGGCACGCTGTACTGGCAGCTGAACGACACATGGCCGGTGGCCTCGTGGTCGAGCCTTGACTACGGCGGAAGCTGGAAAGCGCTGCACTATGCCGCCCGTCGCTTTTTCCAACCGGTCAGCGTGTCCGCCATTCCATCGGAAGATGGCAAGACAGTGCGTTTCTCGACGGTCAACGACACGGCGGAAGAGGTGGAGATCGACATGAATATCTTCGCGCTCTCAACCGATGGATCCCGCACGCCGTTGAAATCCGCGCGCGGTACCTGCGGGCCGGATGCTGCCGCGACCATGACGGAAATAGACATAGCGCAGCTTGCGGACGGTGCCTTGCTTTCTTGGAATTTCATCGCATCCAACGGGATGACCGGCGAGGGGCACCACGTTGCACAAACCTACAAGGCGCTGGAACTGCAACCTTCGGGTCTCAAACACCACGTCAAACCACTGGATGACGGGACGTTCGAAGTGGAAGTCTCGCCATCGGGGCTTGCTCTCTTCGTGATGATCGAAGCCGATATTGCCGGACGCTACTCCGACAATCTGTTCGATCTGGCTGCGGGCGAGACACGCCGTATCGTCTTTGCCCCCAAGAGCGGCGAACAGACACCGCACCCGTCTTTCAAGATTTTCGATCTGTATTCATCGCAATCACAAGGTTGAAACGACATCAGGAGTCTTTAACATCACCTACCCATCACGCCTGCCTATTCTTCAGCAGGCAATAGCATTTTCAAGGAGGAGCATCCATGGCCTGGCAACCGGCTGAAAACCGTTACGCGTCCATGAAATATAATCATTGCGGTACATCGGGGCTGAAGCTTCCGGCGATCTCGCTCGGTCTGTGGCACAATTTCGGTAACGATTTTTCGCACAAGACCAAGCAGGACATTTGCCGCAAGGCGTTCGATCTCGGTATCACCCACTTCGATCTCGCCAACAATTACGGTCCACCTCCCGGCAGTGCCGAAACGGCATTCGGTGAAATTCTGCGCAATGATTTCGCGGGGTATCGTGACGAGTTGGTGATCTCGTCCAAGGCGGGTTACAACATGTGGCCGGGCCCGTATGGAGAGTGGGGTAGCCGCAAATATCTCATCTCCTCCTGCGACCAGAGCCTGAAGCGCATGGGGCTGGACTATGTCGATATCTTCTATTCGCACCGCTTCGATCCGGATACGCCGTTGGAGGAAACCTGTGGCGCGCTGGACCACATCGTGCGGTCGGGCAGGGCGCTTTATGTCGGGATTTCCTCCTACAATTCACAACGCACCCGCGAAGCAGCAGCCATTCTGAAAGAGTTGGGAACGCCCTGCATCATCCACCAGCCCAGCTACTCGATGATCAATCGCTGGATCGAAGAGGATGGCCTCGTCGATACGCTTGAGGAACTCGGCATCGGATCGATCGTGTTCTCGCCACTGGCGCAAGGCATGTTGACCACCAAATATCTCGGTGGTGTGCCGGATGCCAGCCGTGCCAGCCAGGGCAAGTCTCTCAACCCGGCCTTCCTCAACGAGCGCAATATCGAAAACATTCGTGGGCTTAACGCGATTGCCGAACGTCGTGGCCAGACACTGGCGCAGATGGCCATCGCCTGGGTCCTGCGCGGCGGGCACATCACGACAGCACTGATCGGCGCCAGCCGCCCCGAGCAGGTCGAAGACTGCGTCAAAGCCCTCGACAAACCGGATTTCACCGCCGAAGAGCTTTCAGAAATCGATCGCTTTGCCAAAGATGCGGACATCAATCTTTGGGCAAAGTCCGCCGAGTTGAAGTCGTAAATGAAGGCCGTCCCGGATTTTTCGGGACGGCTTTTCTTCGTACACGGTTTGACTTAAACTTTAAGTGCTCATTCTAAGCCTCAAGAACCATTACGAAATTGTAATTATCGGTTCAGTTTCCGTTCATTGGTGTGACGATAGTGTCTGGTCATCACTTCTCGAAAGGAAATACCGATGAAAAAGTTTCTGTCTGTTCTTCTGGCGGCCACCGTTCTTGCCGCGCCCTTGGCGCAGGCTCAAAGCCGTCATGATGACCGCCCCGGCCACAGAATGGAGCGCTCGGTGACCACCAAGAAGGTGATCATCAAGAAGCACCGTTGGGATCGTGGCCAACGTCTATCTGCGTCGGAACGTCGCCACATGGTCGATCGCCGCGATTATCGCCGCTACAATCTGAGAGAGCCGCGTCGGGGTGAGCGCTGGGTGCGTGTCGACAACCAATACCTGCTGATCAACGCCGTGAATGGTCTTATCATCGGCCTCTCCAGCAGCCGTTAAGTCGGATGTCGATTTTTCCTGCGGCCATGGAGTGTCTCCATGGCCGCAGTCATTTTCATAGACAAGCGCGTCGGTGACGGCATCGCAACGAAAACTGGATTGTCGTTTCATGCCGCCTGCCTGCTCCAGTCCGGAAACGGGTCGGCCAGGTTCCGCCAGGCGGTGGGTGTAAACAGCTCGGCATCGATCAGGCAGGCATCCAGCTCCTCACGAAGCGCCGCCTCGCTCATCGGGTCTGCACCGATGAAAACGATTTCCTGCCGTCTGTCTCCCCAGACACCATCCATGTAGGGTGCGAGCATGCGCTGGAAGCCCGGTTCTTCTGGCCAGTGTGTTTTCGGAACCGATGACCACCAAAGGCCCATCTTTCCGGTTTTCACCATCGCGCCAGCCTGACTGATTTCTCCGACATGGTCAGGACGTGTGGCGAGCCAGAAAAAGCCCTTTGCACGAATGACGCCAGGCCAGTCCTTATTGATAAAAGCGTGGAAACGAGCGGGATCGAACGGACGTCTGGCGCGGTAGACGAATGAGCGGATGCCATATTCTTCTGTCTCTGGAATGTGCCCCTTGAAACCGTGCAACTCCTTGAACCAGAGTGGATGTGTCTCCGCCTCGGCAAGATTGAACAGGCCAGTTCCGAGAACATTTTTTAGCTCGACCTGTCCGAAGTCTGCCTCGATCAGTTTTGCATCGGGATTGAGGCCAACGATAATCTTGCGGGCAGCGTCTCTCTGAGCCTCTGTGGCAGACGAAACCTTGTTCAGAATAACCACATTGGCAAATTCGATCTGTTCGACCAGCAGATCCACCAGCGTTCGATCATCACCGTCGCCAGCCGTTTCACCGCGATCTGCCAGGAAATCCGACGAGCCATAATCCTTCAGCAGATTGGCGCAATCGACGACCGTCACCATCGTATCCAGTTGCGCGACATCGGCAAGGCTGTGACCGCGCTCATCGCGAAAATCGAATGTTGCTGCAACGGGCAGGGGCTCCGCGATCCCTGTGGATTCGATCAGCAGATAGTCGAAGCGATCCTGTTCAGCCAGTTGCCGAACCTCGTCCAGTAGGTCATCGCGCAACGTGCAACAGATGCAGCCATTGGTCATTTCCACCAACTGCTCCTGCGTCCGCGAGAGATTGGCCCCTCCATCCCTGATCAGGGAAGCATCGATATTCACCTCGCTCATGTCGTTGACGATCACGGCAACGCGGAGCCCCTCGCGATTGCCCAGGATGTGATTGAGGAGAGTGGTTTTTCCCGCACCGAGAAACCCGGAGAGAACGGTGACCGGCAGTTTCCGCATCATGGTGAAACTCCAATTGTTATAATATTACATTGAGGATTAAAATGAAAGGTGGCACGCGCCACCTTTCATCCTGCTATGAGTTTGATCAGGACAAGCAAGCTTTCAGCGATGTGGCGATGCCACGCATGAGCTTGAAGTAGAGATCAGGGCCAGCCTCCAGCGTTGCCGCTTCCGGATCAAGCGTACCCGACTTGGCATTGGTACCCTCGATGACGACATTCACCAATTTGGGTTCGAACTGGGGTTCGGCAAAGACGCAGGTCGCGTTCAACTCTTGCACCTTGGCGTGAATTTGCTTGATGCGGTCTGCGCCAGGAATGCTTTCAGGGCTGACGGTGATCGAGCCGACCGTTTTCACACCGTAACGGTGTTCAAAATACTGGTAGGCATCATGGAAGACAATAAAGGGCTTGTCTTTGATGGGAGCCACGGTTTCTGTGATCTCCTTGTCGAGAGCATCAAGATTGTCCACAAGCTTCTTCGCGTTGTCCTGATAAGCCTTGGCATTGGCAGGATCGGCGGTCATCAGTGTTTTTTCGATCTCGACGGCCATGGCCTTGGCATTGGCAGGGTCTAGCCACAGGTGCATGTCGTATTCACCCTCATCGTGATCATGTGCATGTTCGTGTTCGTGTTCGTGTTCGTGTTTGTGCTCGCCCTCGTGGCTATGATCGTCTCCCGCTTTTTCCGTGTGATCATGACCTTCATGTTCGTCGTGAGCATGTGCTTCGAATGGACCGCCCTCACGGAAAGACAGTTTTTCCATGCCTTTGGCGTCGTCGAGTTCGACGACTGTCGCCTTGCCCGCCAATGAATGGAGCGGCTTTTCCAGAAACTTTTCCAGCCCATCGCCGACCCAAAACACCACGTCAGCATTTTCGATGGCCCGCGCGTTCGAAGGCTTGAGGCTATAGGTATGCGGAGACGCACCGCCATCAACGATCAGTTCCGGTTCTGCCACGCCTTGCATGATGGCTGCGACCAGAGAATGGATAGGCTTGATCGACACCACGACATTGGGTGCTGCCATGGCATTGGTCGATGCGATCATGGCGGCAGAGGCGAGAAGAAGCGTGACGATTGTTTTCATGCAGTATGCTCCACTTGTATGGAATTGTTATGTTATTACATATGTTGCGTAACGCTATAACGTATGCGATAGCGGTAGGCAACACCGACAATCGGAAAAACACATGCTTCATTCTCCGGCAAAAAATGACGGAAAACTGGTCTCTCTTTCCAATGCTGGCATTCAACGCAGCGGCCGCTGGCTGGTGCGCGGCGTGGATTTTTCCGTTGGCCGTGGCGAGATCGTGACCCTCATCGGTCCGAATGGATCCGGAAAATCCACCAGCGCAAAAATGGCGACGGGCGTCCTGAAACCGGACGAGGGGAATGTCTCACGAACCGCCGGACTGCGCGTGGGCTACGTGCCGCAAAAACTCTCCGTAGACTGGACGATGCCACTGACGGTTCGCAGGTTGATGACACTGACGGGGCAGTTGCCCGCGCGGGAGATTGATGCAGCGCTAAACGCCACCGGTATCTCGCATCTTGCCAAGGCGGAGGTGCAACATCTGTCGGGCGGCGAGTTTCAGCGCGCTTTGCTGGCACGCGCCATCGCCCGTAAACCGGATCTGCTGGTTCTGGACGAGCCGGTGCAGGGCGTCGATTTTTCCGGCGAAATCGCCCTTTACGATCTCATCAAGAATATTCGCAACGCCACCGGCTGCGGCATTTTGCTGATCTCGCACGACCTCCACGTGGTGATGGCAGAAACTGATACGGTCATCTGCCTCAACGGCCATGTCTGCTGCCGTGGCACACCACAAATGGTCAGCCAGAGCCCTGAATATATGAGGCTGTTCGGGGGGGCAGCGGGCCGAGGGCTTGCCGTGTACACCCACGACCACGATCATACGCATCTGCCGGATGGCCGTGTGCGACATGCGGATGGTACGATAACTGACCATTGCCACCCTGATGATGGTCACCATCACGAGCATGATCACGCCCATGGAGCCAAGCATGTTTGACGATTTCTTCGTTCGGGCCATGGTTGCCGGTATCGGCGTTGCCTTGATGGCAGGGCCGTTGGGCTGTTTCGTCGTCTGGCGGCGCATGGCTTATTTCGGGGATACCATGGCGCATTCCGCTCTGTTGGGCGTGGCGCTGTCTTTGTTGTTTCAACTGAACCTGATCGTCAGCGTCTTCATCGTGGCTTCGCTTGTTTCGCTGTTGCTGCTGTTTCTGCAGCGCCGCCAGGCTTTGTCGTCGGACGCGCTGCTTGGCATTCTCTCGCATTCGGCTCTGGCCTTCGGCCTCGTTATCGTCGCCTTCATGACCTGGGTACGCATCGACCTCGTCGCCTTCCTGTTTGGCGACATTCTGGCCGTGACCGTGTCCGATATCTATCTCATCTGGGGTGGCGGCGTTGTGGTGCTCCTGGCGATTGCTTATCTCTGGAAACCGCTGCTCGCATCGACCGTCAATGCCGAGTTGGCGGAAGCCGAAGGCATGCGGCCTGAACGATCCAAGTTGCTGTTTATGCTGCTGATGGCGCTCGTCATCGCCATTGCCATGAAGATCGTTGGCATCATGCTGATTACCTCGCTGTTGATCATCCCGGCAGCAACCGCGCGCCGGTTTGCGTCGACGCCGGAAATCATGGCAGTTCTGGCGTCGCTCATCGGCGCCATTGCCGTTTTTGGCGGGTTGATGGGCTCGCTCCAGTACGACACGCCATCCGGCCCCTCGATCGTCGTTGCCGCCGTTATGCTTTTCATCTTGAGTCTTCTGCCGGCACCGGAACTGATGCGCAAGGCAGAGCAAGGAGACCGTTCATGACCACGCAAAATCTCACCCGCAACCAGAGCCTCGTTTACGATGCACTGACCCGCTCTCAAGCGCCCCTGAGCGCCTACGTCATTCTAGACAAGCTGCGGGACGCCGGTTTCCGCGCTCCCTTACAAGTCTATAGGGCGCTGGAAAAACTGATCGAGTTCGGTCTTGTGCATCGACTGGAGAGCCTGAATGCCTTCGTGGCGTGCTCCCATACCAAGTCGGATTGCTGCACCCATCACCACGGCACTGTGGCTTTTGCAATCTGCAACGCATGTGGACAAGTCACGGAATTCCACGATCACGACGTCGATCATCGCCTCGGCGACTGGGCAAAGAAACGTCAATTCAAGGCAGAAAAAACCACGATAGAAATTCGCGGCCTTTGTGAGGCCTGCGCCGCTTGACTGCCGGTCAGAGCGGCTGCAATTCCCTGGCGAAACGTTGCCAGTTTCTGACATAGTTTTCCGCCGATTTCGTGAGCGATGCGACTGCGGTGTCGTCCAATGTGCGGATGGCGCGGGCCGGGGAGCCGACGATGAGCGAATTGTCGGGAAACGCCTTTCCCTCCGTCACCAGCGCGTTGGCACCGATGAGACAGTTTTTGCCGATCTTTGCGCCATTCAGAACAGTCGCACCCATGCCGACCAGCGAGTTGTCGCCGATCGTGCAGCCATGGATGATGGCGTGGTGTCCGATCGTGCAATCTTCGCCAATCGTTGCGGGAAAGCCCGGATCGGCGTGAACCATGACGCCTTCTTGTATGTTGGTGCCGCGCCCGATCGTGATCGGTTCGTTATCGCCGCGCAATGTCGCACCGAACCAAATGCCGACATCGTCGCCTAGAAGCACTGACCCGATGACATTGGCGTCGGGCGCCACCCAGTAACGCTCCGGCGCAGGGGTTTGCGGGACGCGTTCTCCAAGACGGTAAAGAGGCATATACACTCCAAGTTTAGGTGATGTTGACGGAGAGGGTCGCGACACCATCCACACCGCAATCGATACGGTCACCCGATACGATCGGCCCGACACCTGCCGGTGTGCCGGTCATGATGACATCGCCTGCCGCCAGCGTGAACAGCCTGGAAAGCTCTGCGATGATTTCCGCCGTCTTCCAGATCATCTGATCGAGATCACCCGTCTGCTTGCGCTTACCATTGACGTCTAGCCAGATCGCACCGCTTGCCGGGTGGCCAATCCTGGCCGCGGGGACGAGCGGCGAGACAGGCGCGGAATATTCGAACGCCTTAGCGCTTTCCCAGGATCGACCCATTTTCTTCAAGGCATCCTGCATGTCACGGCGCGTCATATCGATACCGACGGCGTAACCCCAGACATGATCCAGCGCATCTTCGACAGAAATGTCGGAGCCGCCACTTTTCAGGACAACGACGCACTCGACCTCGTAGTGGACATTCGAAGAGAGCGAGGGAAAAGGAAAATCCCTGCCTGCGGGCAGCAGGTTGTCTGCATTTTTCTGAAAGAAGAACGGCGGCTCACGCGAGGGATCATGACCCATTTCGATGGCGTGGTC
Organism: Rhizobium skierniewicense; assembly: GCF_014196515.1. Classification (GTDB taxonomy): domain Bacteria; phylum Pseudomonadota; class Alphaproteobacteria; order Rhizobiales; family Rhizobiaceae; genus Agrobacterium; species Agrobacterium skierniewicense. The sequence continues at coordinate 121,377 of NZ_JACIDV010000012.1, forward strand.
GGCGTAGTTGCGCCCGACGCAGTAGACCCTGCGAACCGGAAATGTTTCATCGGTGCCTTCAACCGGCAACAGAACGGTTGGGGGAACGGGAATAACGGTCGCGGACATGGATCTTGGCTCCTCATTTCAGGTCCTGTTTGTCCCGCGATTCTACCGGGATTTCCAGTTTAAAATCCGCCTTGGCAGAAAACTGGCTTTATGGAGCGCATTGCGGTAGAAGCCCCGCAGAACAAGGTTTGGTAACGTATGTATCAAAAAGCTCTCGCAACCGGCAGCAAGATTTTCGCCGTCGCCCCCATGATCGACTGGACGGACACGCGGTGTCGCTTTCTTCATCGGCAGCTGTCCAGCCATGCCTTGCTTTATACGGAGATGATCGTGGCCGATGCGATCATTCACGGGCAGCGTGAAAAGTTGTTGGGCTATCACCCGCAGGAACACCCCGTTGCCCTCCAGCTTGGTGGCTCCGATCCATCCAAGCTTTCGGAAGCGGTGAAGATTGCCAGCGATTATGGGTATGACGAGATCAACCTGAATGTCGGCTGCCCTTCCGACCGGGTTCAGTCCGGTACATTCGGTGCCTGCCTGATGCGTGAGCCGGAAACGGTTGCCCGTTGCGTGGCGGCGATGAAAGCTGTCGCCACCGTGCCTGTCACCGTCAAATGTCGCATAGGTGTGGATGACCAGGAGCCGGAAACGGTGTTGCCGGACTTCATTTCTCAGGTTGTCGCTGACGGTGCGGATGCTGTCTGGATTCATGCACGCAAGGCCTGGCTTCAGGGCCTGTCTCCGAAGGAAAACCGCGATGTTCCGCCGCTCGACTATGCGCTAGTCTATCGCATGAAAGAGGAAAATCCCGAGGTCTTTATCGGCATCAACGGTGGCATCACCGATCTCGACCAGGCCGAGGATCATCTCAAGCATATGGACGGCGTCATGTTAGGCCGCGCTGCCTATCACAACACCTCCATCCTGGGCGACGTCGATCACCGCATCTATGGGGAACCGGAAACCGCGCCAGATTGGATCAATCTGCGTGATACGATGATGGATTATGCCGCAGACTATATCGCCAAGGGCGGTCGACTGAACCACGTTACACGGCATATGGTCGGCCTGTTTCAGGGCCTGCCCGGTGCACGACGGTTCCGCCAGATATTGTCCAGCGATGCGACCAAACCAGGCGCTGGGCCTGACGTCATCTCTGCAGCATTTTCGGCGGTCAATTTCGACACGGGCTGCGAGACCATCGCGGTGTAAAGCACTTTGTGAATGGCTTTACAGCAGCGTCTGCAAGAGTTGTGCGCCGTTGGGCGCTTTGACTTTGCCACCCGTTATGAAAAAAGCGAAGACATCACGTGTCTTTTTATCCGTCTTGCGATCGGGAGCAATCAAGGGCAGATCGTCCGGGACGCCTCCCTGCGCATAGTCTTTAAGGCGATTGGCCCACGCCTTCACGTCCGTTTCAGGATAGCAGGTCTCGATATCGTCTTCGCCCTTCTGCAGGCGACAATACACAAAGTCCGCCGTCACATCCGGCAGCATCGGGTACTCGTGATGATCTGCGCAGACGACGGCAACCCCATGCTTTGCCAGCAGGTCAATGAACTCCCGCACCTGGAAACTCGGATTGCGGACCTCGACAACATGCTGAAGCGTGAGACCGTCCTGTTTTTCTGGCAGAAGTGCCAGAAAGGCAGCGAAATCATCTGGCTCGAACTTTTTTGTCGGAGCGAACTGCCAGAGGATGGGGCCAAGGTGGTCGCCAAGCTCTGTTAATCCCTGCGTGATAAACTTGGCGATGGATTCCCCGGCTTCGGCCAGCACCTTGCGATTGGTGACAAAGCGGCTCGCTTTGAGCGAAAAGATAAAGCCCTCGGGAACCTCGGATGCCCATTTGGCAAAGGTTTCCGGTTTCTGGCTGCCGTAATAGGTGCCGTTGACTTCAATCGCTCTCAACTGTCGGCTGGCATGCTCGAGCTGGCGTCTTTTGACAAGCTTGTCGGGATAAAAGGTGCCTTCCCATGGCTCGAAGGTCCAGCCGCCGATGCCTGTGCGGATCGTGCCTGTCTTGCTCATCGCCGTCTCCCCCGTGCCTCGGTTACTCTGCCGCTTGTATCTTCTTCTCGGGACGACGCTCCAGCAACTCCTTCAGGAAATGGCCGGTGTAGGAGCGCTTCTCCTTGACGATCTGCTCCGGTGTTCCGGTTGCGACGATCTCGCCACCACCCGTACCGCCTTCAGGGCCGATATCGATGACCCAATCCGCTGTCTTGATGACCTCAAGATTATGTTCGATGACGACGACGGAATTTCCCTGATCTACCAGCTCGTGCAGCATTTCCAAAAGCTTGTTGACGTCGTGGAAATGCAAGCCGGTTGTCGGCTCATCGAGAATGTAGAGGGTGCGTCCTGTCGAGCGTTTTGACAATTCCTTGGCCAGTTTCACGCGCTGCGCTTCACCACCTGAGAGCGTATTGGCCTGCTGGCCGACCTTGATGTAGCCAAGGCCGACATCGAACAGCGATTGCAACTTGTCGCGCACCGCCGGAACCGCGGAAAAGAACTCGACACCTTCTTCGACCGTCATATCGAGGACATCGGCGATCGACTTGCTCTTGAAGGTCACATCCAGCGTTTCGCGGTTGTAGCGCTTGCCGTGGCAGACATCGCACGTCACGTACACGTCGGGCAGGAAGTGCATCTCGATCTTGATGACGCCATCGCCCTGACAGGCTTCACAACGACCGCCCTTGACGTTGAACGAAAAGCGACCGGGTGCATAACCACGGGCCTTTGCTTCCGGTAAGCCTGAAAACCAATCACGGATGGGTGTGAACGCACCCGTATAGGTCGCAGGGTTGGAGCGAGGTGTACGCCCGATCGGCGACTGGTCGATGTCGATGACCTTATCGATGAACTCGAAGCCATCGATACGGTCGTGGTCAGCCGGAATTTCACGGGCACCCATGACGCGACGCGCCGCCGACTTGTACAATGTTTCGATCAGGAAGGTCGACTTGCCTCCGCCGGAGACGCCAGTGACGGCCGTGAAGACACCGAGCGGAACCGACGCGGTAACATTTTTGAGGTTGTTGCCGCGGGCGCCGACGACCTTGATCTCTTTTCCTTTTTTCGGCTTGCGCCTTTCTGCGGGAATAGCCACGCCAAGAGCACCGGACAGATATTTACCCGTGAGCGATTTCGGGTTGTCCATGACCTGCTGCGGTGTTCCCTCCGCAATCACCTCGCCACCGTGAATGCCGGCGGCGGGACCGATATCCACCACATAGTCGGCCGTCATGATGGCATCTTCGTCATGCTCGACAACGATCACGGTGTTGCCGATATCGCGCAAGTGCTTCAGCGTATCCAGGAGACGAGCGTTGTCACGCTGATGCAGGCCAATCGATGGCTCATCCAGAACATAGAGAACACCGGTCAGGCCCGAGCCGATCTGTGATGCCAGGCGGATGCGCTGGCTCTCGCCACCGGAAAGCGTCCCCGAGTTGCGCGACAGGCTAAGATAGTCCAATCCGACATCGTTGAGAAATCTGAGGCGCTCGCGGATCTCCTTGAGGATACGGACAGCAATTTCGTTCTGCTTTGCATTGAGCGATTCCGGCAGACCGTCGAACCAGTCGCGCGCGACCTTGATCGACATCTCTGTGACCTGGCCGATGTGTTTTTTGTTGATCTTCACCGCCAGCGCTTCGGGCTTCAGGCGATAACCTGCGCAGGCGGGGCAGGGCGCTGCAGACATGTAGCGCTCGATTTCCTCACGTGCCCAGGCGCTGTCTGTTTCCTTCCAGCGACGTTCCAGATTGGGAACGATGCCTTCGAAATTTTTCACCGTCTTGTAGGAGCGTGCACCGTCCTCGTACTGGAACTCGATCTTATCGTCGGTGCCCTGCAGAATCGCTTTCTTTGCAGCGTCGGAGAGTTCGTTCCAGCGGCTGGACAGCTTGAAGCCAAAGGCTTTGCCGAGCGCTTCCAGCGTCTGGTTATAGTATGGTGATGATGACTTGGCCCACGGCGCCACAGCGCCATCCTTCAACGTGCGAGCAGGTTCCGGCACGATCAGCGCCGTGTCCACCTTTTGCTGGGAGCCCAGGCCATCGCAAGTCGGGCAGGCACCGAAGGGGTTGTTGAAGGAGAACAGGCGTGGCTCGATCTCGGAGATTGTGAAACCCGACACGGGGCAGGCGAATTTTTCCGAAAACAGAACCCGCTCGTGTGTTTCATTGAGCGACTTGTTCGCTGAACCACCGGCGGATGTTTCTTCCGGCGGCAGGGGTTTGTCGGCAAATTCGGCGACTGCCAAGCCGTCCGCAAGCTTCAAACACGTCTCAAGACTATCCGCCAGGCGCGCGGCCATGTCCGGACGCACCACGGCACGATCCACGACCACGTCGATGTCGTGTTTGTATTTTTTGTCCAATGCGGGAACATCGGCAATTTCATAGAACTGACCGTCGACCTTGACGCGCTGGAAGCCTTTTTTCATAAGCTCGGCGAGCTCTTTCTTATATTCGCCCTTTCGTCCTCGGATCATCGGCGCGAGAATGTAAAGCCGTGTTCCTTCTTCAAACGCGAGGATGCGGTCCACCATCTGGCTGATCGTCTGGCTTTCAATCGGCAAGCCGGTCGCTGGCGAGTAGGGGACGCCCACCCGCGCAAACAGCAGACGCATGTAGTCGTAGATTTCCGTCACGGTCCCAACCGTCGAGCGCGGGTTGCGCGAGGTCGTCTTCTGTTCGATGGAGATGGCGGGAGACAAACCCTCGATCTGGTCCACATCCGGCTTTTGCATCATTTCCAGAAACTGGCGAGCATAGGCCGACAGGCTCTCGACGTAGCGCCGCTGCCCTTCCGCATAAATCGTATCGAAGGCGAGCGAAGATTTGCCAGAGCCCGACAGGCCGGTCATCACGATCAGCTTGTTGCGCGGCAGGTCCAGGTCGATGCCCTTGAGGTTATGCTCGCGGGCGCCACGGATCGAAATCGTCTTTAATTCACTCATGAGAAGGCTCGGGGTACTCGTTGGGAGGCGTCAGTTCTTATGTAATGACGGTGAACGGCATGTCGAGATATATTAAACTTTTCGTATAGGCTTTTCAGTCCACTTGACTCAGTTGTTCAGTCTTAATAGAACAAAATAAGAACGATTGGCAAGCGTGCGCAGTTGACATAACATTCCTTGTGGATTGTCGTTCCATCCGGTGCCCATGGTGCTGAACGATGGTCTATGGTGATCGCAGATTTTGAACAGGATAGATGCTGGCCATGATGGTTGGCAGACAGGGTGAGAAGATGGCTGGCAGCGTAAACAAGGTAATTTTGCTCGGAAACGTCGGCGCTGATCCGGAAATTCGCCGCACGCAAGATGGTCGTCCTATCGCAAACCTTCGTATCGCGACATCTGAAAGCTGGCGCGACCGCACCTCCGGAGAGCGAAAAGAAAAGACGGAATGGCACTCTGTGGTGGTCTTCAATGAAGGTCTTTGCAAGGTTATTGAGCAGTACGTAAAGAAGGGCGCCAAGCTCTATATCGAAGGCGCGCTTCAGACCCGGAAATGGCAGGACCAAACGGGCAATGATCGTTACTCCACGGAAATCGTACTCCAGGGCTTCAATTCCACCCTGACCATGCTGGACGGTCGCGGAGAAGGTGGCGGCGGCGGAAGCCGTGGCGGAGACGATTACGGGAGCGGCGGCGGAAACTATGGCGGTGGCAATGACCAGCCATCATCCTCTTCTCGCGGTGGCGCATCGCGCGGCGGCCAGCCAGCTGGCAACTTCAACAATGATATGGACGATGATATTCCGTTCTGATCCTGACACGACAGTTGTATTTCAAATGAGCGCGTCGGGTATCACCCGATGTGCTCGTCTCCAAGATGACTATGTACACTTGGGCGTGCTTGATACCGCGCTGGGCAAGCTGGTTGACAACGCGTAGGACTATCGTGGAGGGGACTGGCCGATCGGGTGGTGATTGCTCTCATCCGCGGTCTCTTTTGGGCCCACGATCGACGGTCCGCTCGCTCGACCGGTTGCGGGTGTTCACCATGGAACGATCGCGGTCACTTCCAACGCCAGACGCTGGAACTGACGAAGGGACGGGTTCTGGATATCTCCAAATAAACCGGCGCTGGTCCACAGCATTCAGAGATGCCATGGACCCTGTAGCATCAACGCCAGCCCAGTTCTGGTGCGACGTGTTTCAGGATGGAATCTAGAACGTGGACGTTGTACTCGACGCCAAGCTGGTTCGGGATCGTCAACAACAGGGTATCGGCCTCCGCCACGGCTTCATCCTTTGCCAGTTCCTTGATCAGCGTCTCCGGCTCTGCGGCATATGAGCGTCCGAAAACAGCACGGGTGTTTGCATCGAGATAACCGATGCTATCGCTTTCCTTGCCGCTGCCACCGAAATAGGCGCGGTCGCGATCATCGACCAGCGCAAAAATGCTGCGGCTGACGGACACACGCGGTGTGCGGGTATGGCCCGCTTCCTTCCATGCGGCGCGATAGGCGCGGATCTGCGCTGCCTGCTGGACGTGAAACGGTTCTCCGGTCTCGTCGTCCTTCAGCGTCGAACTCTGCAAGTTCATGCCGAGCTTTGCCGCCCAGACGGCGGTGGCATTGGAGCCAGCTCCCCACCAGATGCGGTCACGCAACCCTTCCGAATGCGGTTCCAGACGAAGCAGTCCGGGTGGGTTGGCAAACATCGGGCGGGGATTGGGCTCGGCGAAACCCTCTCCCTTCAGTACCTCCAGAAACACTTCCGTGCTGTTGCGGCCCATGTCGGCATCGCTTGTGCCGTCTGTCGGCTGATAGCCGAAGTAGCGCCAGCCTTCGATCACCTGTTCGGGCGAGCCACGGCTGAGGCCAAGTTGCAGCCGACCATCGGAGATCAGGTCAGCTGAACCTGCATCTTCCGCCATGTAGAGCGGGTTTTCATAGCGCATATCGATGACGCCTGTGCCGATCTCGATTTTGCTCGTTCTGGCACCGACGGCTGCAAGCAACGGAAACGGCGACGCCAGTTGCCGGGCGAAGTGGTGCACACGGAAGTATGCGCCGTCGACACCGATCTCTTCTGCGGCGACCGCAAGCTCTATCGATTGTTGAAGGACGTCCTTGGCGGTGCGTGCCTGTGAATGTGGCCCCGGACCCCAATGTCCAAAAGACAGAAAACCGATCTTCTTCATGATAATCTACCTGAATCTGCATATGTTTCGTTGCCAAACATATAGGGTGCTATTCAGGGAATGTGCGGCCAAATTTGTGAACAGTCTGTTCAGGCCTTCGCCCGAGCAAGATTTTCCACACCGCCGATAGTGCTCTCCGCCGCGGCCACATCGACGATTGCACTGGCAAGTTGCCGCAAGCTGACAGTCCCCACCGCCTTGCCCGATGGGGCGCAAACTGTTGCTGTTTCATCGCCGCTGCGCGCAAGCATTCGCATCGTGTCCTCGATGCTGCTGCCGACGACAACTTGCGGACCGACGGCCGGCATGCCCGGCGCAACCGGAGACATCACGGCCTCGACATTGATGACCCGGCCCCTATTCACCTCCTTGACGAAGTTGGCGATGTAAGCGTCGGCTGGACGCAGCACGATGTCCTGACTGGTGCCCTGCTGGATGACTTCGCCGTCCCGCAAGATCGCGATCTGGTCACCCAGACGAAGCGCCTCGTCCAGATCATGGGTGATGAAGACGATAGTTTTCCGGATTTCCTTTTGAATATCGAGAAGCACGGATTGCATGTCGGTGCGGATCAGGGGGTCGAGCGCGGAATAGGCTTCATCCATCAAAAGAACCGGCGCATCGTTGGACAGGGCTCGCGCCAGCCCCACGCGCTGCTGCATGCCACCGGACAACTGGTTGGGAAAGCGCGTCTCGAAGCCTTTCAGGCCGACGCGCTCCAGCCAGCGCATGGCAATATCGACGCTTTTCGCCCGCGCCATGCCCTGCACTTCAAGACCATACAGTGTGTTGTCGAGAACATTGCGATGCGGCAGAAGGGCGAATTTCTGAAAAACCATGGCCGTCTGGTGACGGCGAAAGGCGCGCAGTTCCGCCGCATTCATCTTCACGACATCAACGCCATCGACCAGCACCTCGCCAGCCGTCGGGTCTATCAGCCGGTTGATGTGGCGGATCAACGTTGACTTGCCGGAGCCGGAAAGGCCCATGATGACCTGAATGCAGCCCGAGGGAATATCGATGTTGATATCTCGAAGGCCGAGAACATGACCGTGCTTCTCGTTAAGTTCGGTTTTTGTCAGCCCATTGCGAACGGCGTCGATATAAGCGTGCGGTTTCGCGCCAAAAATCTTGTAGAGGTTGCTGATCTTTATGCCGCCAAATGCAGATTCAGCCATGGGCAATCTCCTGATGTTTCTGGAGCCTTTTGCCATAGGCCTGACTGATGCGATCAAAGATGATGGCGATGCCGACAATGGCCATGCCATTGAAGATGCCGAGCGTGAAATACTGGTTGGCGATGGCTTTGAGGACCGGCTGTCCCAGCCCCTGTACGCCGATCATCGAGGCGATGACGACCATCGCAAGCGCCATCATGATGGTCTGGTTAATGCCTGCCATGATGGTGGGCAGCGCCAGCGGCAATTGCACCTTGAAGAGCTTTTGCCAGCCCGACGAGCCGAAGGCGTCTGCGGCTTCCAGCACATCCCGGTCCACCAGCCGGATACCGAGATTGGTGAGGCGTATCATCGGCGGAATGGCATAGATGACGACGGCGATCAGGCCGGGCACACGGCCGATGCCCAGCAGCATGACGACGGGAATGAGGTAGACGAAGCTCGGCATGGTCTGCATCACATCAAGGATCGGATTGACCACGCGCTGGACGCGGTTGGAATGCGACATGGCAATACCGAGCGGCAGCCCGATGGCGATGGACAGGACGGTACAGACGAAGATCATCGAGATCGTCCGCATCGTATCCGTCCACATATCGAAATAGCCAATGGCCAGAAGCGTGAAGAGACAGCCCAGCACGATCTTCACGCTGCGACTGCCAGCCCAGGCTATGCCCAAAATTAGCAGAATAATGATCGGCCAAGGCGTCTGCGTCATGAAACGCTCGGCCCAGATCAGGAATTGCTGGAGCGGCGAGAAGAAGCCCTCGATGCTTGCGCCCCAGGCGCGGGTGAATTCACGAAAGCCGTCATCAATCATCTTTTTCAGAGCACGAAGCGTGTCGTCGTTCATGCTCGGAAACTTGTAAAACCAGTCCATGCGCTTCCCCTGTGATCACGGCGACATGCGATTGGTGTTTGCCAATCGCATGTCTGGTTGCGTGTCTGCCGGACGGTGGGTCTGGCAGGAGGGAAGGTATCAAAGCGAGGCCTTGATCTTTTCTGCCGCGTCGGCAGAAACCCACTTCGTCCAGATGTCTGGGTTTTCCTTGAGGAAATGCTTGGCGCTATCTTCACCGGTTGCCTGATTGTCCGTCATCCACGCCATCAGCTTGTTGACGGTGGCGTTGCTCCACGACCGCTTGTTCAGATAGTCCATGATCTCTGGACCGGCCTTGTCGGCAAATGGTTTGGCAACCAGCGTCACGACCTTGTCGACCGGCCACGCGTTCGGCTTAGGATCGGGGCAATCGGCAACGGTGTTGCAGCGTTTCCACTCCGCAGCATCTGCTGGAACGCCGGGCTCGAGCTTCACCATATCGTATTTGCCGAGAAGTGCGGTTGGCGACCAGTAGTAGCCAACCCATGGCTGCTTGCGCTCATAGGCCTTGGCAATGGAACCATCGAGGCCAGCGGAAGAGCCGCTATCGATAAGGTTGAAGCCTGCTTTTTCGGCGCCGAATGCCTTGTAGAGCTGACCGGTCACAACGGTACCGCCCCAGCCTTGCGGACCGTTGACGATGGCGCCCTTATCCGGATTTTCGGCGTCCGGGAAAAGCTTCGGATTCTTCATGAGATCGCCGATGGTCTTGATATCAGGATGTGCTTCGGCCACGTATTTGGGAATCCACCAGCCTTGGATACCGCCATCAGGCAAGGCCGTTGCGGCAACCACCAGCTTGCCTTCGTCAACGCCACGTTTGACCACTTCCGGCAGCGTATCGGCCCAGGCTTCCGGCGCAATATCGGGTTGGCCTTTTTCAACCATGGAGGTGATCGTCGGAACCGTATCGCCGATAGTGATATCAGCGCTGCAACCATAACCTTCGTTGAGAATGATTTTGTCGATGGCGGACAGCACTTCTGCGCTCTGCCAGTTCATGCTGGCAATGGTCGGACTACCGCAGTCAGCAGCGCTGGCCGCAGCCGCACCGCCGAGCAAACCGAACACCAGACAGGTCGATGCAAGCAATGTCTTCATATCTGTTCCCTTTATTGGCGACGCTTATAAAGAGACGAACCTGCCGCTTGGGTCTGCCCCTGTCTTTGTCTTTGCAAAGTTGAGGGGATGATGGCGTGAAGCCCGGGCGTTAACCTACGCGAAATGCGACGGCCATTCGCCAAACCACGACAGGTCACGGCATTTTAATCATCGGGTAACTTTCGGTCTCACCGGCTTTCGACCTGCGTATCGTTCATTCTTTGCTGATCAATGTCAAAAAAAGCTGGATAGTTGGTATTGCCGAGGCAATAGTAGCGAATGTCCGCAAAAGGACAGGATGGTGTTGAGGGATGCCATTCTCAAAACAACTCGTTTAGGGGGAAATACCTTGGCTCGAATAACGCTCCGTCAATTGCTCGATCACGCGGCAGAAAACGGCTATGGCGTCCCTGCCTTCAACATCAACAATATGGAACAGGCGCTGGCCATCATGGACGCGGCGGATGCGACCAATTCGCCCGTTATCATGCAGGCATCTCGCGGCGCACGTGCCTACGCAAACGACATCATGCTCAAGCACATGATGGATGCGGTCGTTGAAATCTACCCGCACATACCCGTCTGCGTGCATCTGGACCACGGCAATGAGGCCGCGAGTTGCATGACCGCCATCCAGGCCGGTTTTACATCGGTCATGATGGACGGTTCGCTCAAGGCCGATGGCAAGACGCCGGGGGACTGGGATTACAATGTCGGCGTCACGCGACAGGTTACCGAGATGGCCCATTACGGCGGTATCTCCGTCGAGGGTGAACTGGGTGTTCTCGGCTCCCTGGAAAGTGGCATGGGCGAGGCGGAAGACGGCCACGGTGCCGAAGGTGTCCTCTCGCACGACCAGTTGCTGACCGACCCCGATGAAGCGGTGAAATTCGTGCGCGAAACCAGGGTGGATGCTTTGGCTGTTGCCATGGGCACCAGCCACGGCGCTTACAAATTCACGCGCAGACCGGATGGCAGCGTGCTCGCCATGAACGTCATCGAGGAAATCCACAACAAGCTGCCGAATACGCATCTCGTCATGCACGGGTCATCGACCGTGCCGCAGGATTTGCAGGATATCATCAACGCCTATGGCGGCGCGATCAAGCCAACCTGGGGCGTGCCGATCGAGGAAATCCAGCGCGGCATCAAGAATGGCGTTCGCAAGATCAATATCGACACCGACTGCCGCATGGCCATCACCGGACAAATCCGTAAGGTTCTGGCGGAAGACCCGGCGGAATTCGATCTGCGCAAGTATCTGAAGCCTGCGCGTGACGCGATGACGAAGCTTTGCAAGGAACGGTTTGAACTGTTCTGGACGGCCGGGCAGGCGTCGAAGATCACACCTGTTCCGTTGCGGGAGATGGCGAAGCGTTACGCGTCGGGTTCTCTGGATCCTGTGATTTCGTGAGTGTGCAAAAGAGTTGATTCCCCAACGGCTCATCCTCGGGCTTGCCCCGAGGATCTGCTATGGTTTGTCCTTCATGACGGTGGTGGTGTTCTGAGGCAGATCATAGAGACGCTCATGATCATGACTTAAAAGTGGGTTGGTGCCGTTACGATACGATCACGGATTTCACCCCATCCACCACGAATTGAACCGAAAGCGCTGCGAGAAGGACGCCAAGCAGGCGTGTCAGGATGGCGCGGCCGGTGTTGCCCAGGAAGCGATCCAGCCGGTCGGCAGCGAGCAGCGCGAGAAAGACGAGCAACATGCTGAAGGCAAGCAGCAAAATAAAGATCACCATGTCGACAGTGGTCTGCATGGAACCCGAGATCAGCACGGTAGCCGAGATGGCACCAGGGCCGGCGATCAGCGGAAGCGCCAGCGGGAAAACGGCGATATTCTGAATGTGATCCAGGGTGATGGCCATTTCAGACGTCTTCTCCTTGCGCTCCTGCCGCTTCTCGAAAATCATTTCGAACGATATCCAGAACAGCAACAGGCCTCCCGAGATTCGGAAAGCACCGAGAGAAATACCGAGTAGCTCCAGAATGGACGATCCGAACAGGGCAAACATGGCGAGAATGGCAAACGCGATGATCGAGCCTCTCAGCGCCACCTGGCCGCGTTGAGCCCGCGTCATGCCAACCGTCAAGGCCAGAAAGACAGGCGCCAGTCCCGGAGGATCGAGCGTCACCAGCATCGTCGTCAATGCATTGATGAGAAGTTCGGTGGTTGCCATGATGTCCCCGTCTCGTGTCCTCTAAAATCGAGGCTTCTCGGCCTGTCTCAGGATCTATTATCGAATGATGTTAGGTAAGTCTGCCGGTGTTTGAAACCCTGATTGCCCTGTTTTCATCCGGCACGCGGAGAAAACTGTGCATCGTCTTGCAAATGACGTAAAAGACTGTTCATAACGGCGCTGGAAATTGGCGCTTTAGCGCTGTTTCCGCTATAAAAATCCATCCGATTCTTAACATAGAATGTGATCCGATTTGACTGATCAGAGCCCCCCAGGCGGCGGAAAGCTTCCGCCAGGTATTGAGCCCATTTCCATCATGGAGGAAATGCAGCGGTCGTATCTCGATTACGCCATGAGCGTTATCGTCAGCCGTGCACTTCCAGATGTTCGCGACGGACTGAAACCCGTTCACCGTCGTATCCTTTACGGGATGAATGAACTCGGCCTCGACTGGAACAAGAAATACGTCAAGTCCGCCCGCGTAACCGGTGACGTGATGGGTAAATACCATCCGCATGGTGACTCGGCGATCTATGACGCCTTGGCACGTATGGCACAGGATTGGTCGTTGCGCATGCCGCTGATCGACGGTCAGGGCAATTTCGGCTCTATCGACGGCGATCCGCCGGCCGCCCAGCGCTATACCGAGTGCCGCCTCGAGAAAGTGGCGCATGCACTGCTTGACGATCTCGATAAGGAAACGGTTGATTTCCGCGACAACTATGACGGCACCATGTCGGAGCCAGTCGTGGTTCCCGCGAAATTCCCGAACCTTCTTGTCAATGGCGCAGGTGGTATTGCCGTTGGCATGGCGACCAATATTCCGCCCCACAATCTGACCGAAGTCATCAACGGCTCCATCGCCTTGATCGACAACCCCGAGATTGAGCTACCGGAAATGATGGAAATCATTCCCGGCCCGGATTTCCCCACAGGCGCGTTCATTCTGGGACGCTCGGGCATTCGCTCCGCTTACGAGACGGGCCGCGGCTCCGTCATCATGCGTGGCCGTGCAACGATCGAGCCGATGCGTGGCGACCGTGAGCAAATCATCATCACCGAAGTTCCCTTCCAGGTGAACAAGTCGTCGATGATCGAAAAGATGGCCGAACTGGTCAAAGACAGACGCGTTGAAGGCATTTCCGACCTTCGTGACGAGTCCGACCGTCAAGGCTACCGCGTGGTCGTCGAGCTGAAGCGCGATGCAAACGCTGAAGTCATTCTGAACCAGCTCTACCGCTACACACCTCTGCAGACCTCGTTCGGTTGCAACATGGTGGCGCTGAACGGTGGCAAGCCGGAGCAGATGACGTTGCTCGACATGCTCAGAGCCTTCGTGTCGTTCCGCGAAGAAGTTGTCAGCCGCCGCACCAAGTACCTGCTGCGCAAGGCGCGTGACCGCGCGCATGTGTTGGTTGGTCTGGCCATCGCTGTCGCCAACATCGATGAAGTCATCCGTGTCATCCGTCAGGCACCCGATCCAGCGACCGCTCGTGAGCAGCTGATGACGCGCCGCTGGCCAGCATCCGACGTGGAAAGCCTTATTCTTCTCATCGATGACCCACGCCATCGTATCAACGAAGATTTGACCTACAATCTGTCGGAAGAACAGGCCCGTGCGATCCTCGAGCTTCGTCTGGCCCGTCTGACGGCTCTCGGTCGCGATGAAATCAGCGACGAATTGAACAAGATCGGCGCCGAAATCAGCGAATATCTCGATATTCTTTCATCGCGCATTCGCATCCAGCAGATCGTCAAGGACGAACTTGCAGCTGTTCGCGACGAGTTCGGCACACCGCGCCGCAGTCAGATCGTCGAAGGTGGCCCCGATATGGACGATGAGGATCTCATCGCCCGCGAAGACATGGTCGTCACGGTGTCGCATCTGGGTTATATCAAGCGCGTTCCGCTGACGACCTACAAGGCGCAGCGTCGCGGCGGCAAGGGCCGCTCGGGCATGGCGACACGCGATGCCGATTTCGTCAATCGTCTGTTCGTCGCCAACACCCATACGCCAGTCCTGTTCTTCTCGTCGCGCGGTATCGTCTACAAGGAAAAGGTCTGGCGTTTGCCGATCGGTACGCCACAGTCCAAAGGCAAGGCGCTGATCAACATGCTGCCTCTGGCAGCAGGTGAGCGCATCACCACCATCATGCCATTGCCGGAAGACGAGACGACCTGGGAAACACTGGACGTGATGTTCTCGACCACACGCGGAACGGTTCGCCGTAACAAGCTGTCGGACTTCGTGCAGGTCAACCGCAACGGCAAGATTGCCATGAAGCTGGACGAGGAGGGTGACGAAATCCTCTCCGTAGAAACCTGCTCTGGCCCGGATGCACTTGGCGAATCGGCCGGTGACGATGTGTTGCTGACGACGGCGCTGGGCCAATGCATTCGCTTCCCCGTTGACGATGTTCGCGTTTTTGCTGGCCGCAATTCGGTTGGCGTTCGCGGGATCAACATGGGCGAGGGCGACCGGATCATCTCCATGACCATCGTCAGCCACGTCAATGCCGAGCCGTGGGAGCGTGCCGCTTATCTCAAGCGTGCGGCTGCTGAACGTCGGGCGCTGACTGGCGAGACGGAAGTCGAGGAAATCGCACTCGTTGGTGAGGAGGTGACCGAAGAAGGGCATCTCTCCGAAGAGCGCTATCAGTTCCTCAAGTCACAGGAGCAGTTCGTACTGACTGTTTCGGAAAAGGGATTTGGCAAGCGCTCATCGTCCTACGACTTCCGCACCTCCGGTCGCGGCGGCAAGGGCATCCGCGCAACCGATACGTCGAAGACGGCGGAAATCGGCGAACTGGTTGCAGCCTTCCCGGTTGAAGACACAGATCAGATCATGCTCGTCTCCGACGGTGGCCAGTTGATCCGTGTTCCTGTCAACGGCATTCGCTTTGCAAGCCGCGCAACAAAGGGCGTGACGATCTTCTCGACGGCAAAGGACGAAAAGGTCGTTTCCGTTGAGCGTATCAACGAGCCAGAAGGCGATGAAGAGGTTGACGCTCTCGAGGGTGAGACCGACATCACCGGCGCAGAGCCAGACGCCGGTGCTGCACCTGAAGGCGAAGCCTGATGCTTCCAAGAAAAAGCGGCGTGTGATCGTCACACGCCACTTTTATTGATGTGATATTCCAAACAAAAGGCCCTGCGAAACCGGTGTTTCGCAGGGCCTTTTCTATTCGATCTCAAAGCGCGACTGGCGCCTGTTTCGAAGATGTCGTCAGCGCAGGCGCATGTGGATTGCACCGCGGCCGGAGCGAGACGCAATGTGAAGATGGATCTTCGCTTCCGGCTGGTTGCTGCGCCAGGCTCGAGCTCCATGGGAGAGAAGAAGATTGACCAGATCGCGGGTTTTGTGTCGTGATTTGTTCAAGCCGAGATCGGCAATTCTCATCGCCGCTTCGTGGATCGGGTGCAGAACGGACAGACTTTGCTGTCTGCCTTTACCTGCTGCAAATTCCGAATAGTTTTCGTTGATCGCCATCTGGAAAGCCTCGTTACACAGTACAATTCGAGGAGTGGAGCCGGTAATCTGTATTTTCATGCTCGTCACCGGGTCCGGAAATCGTCATACGTTTACTGGAGAGAAGCCCAGCAGCTGATGCCCTTCTTTTTCAGAGCGTTACATGCATTGACCGCATCGTTCTGGCCACCGAAGCCACCGAAACGGGCGCGATACATCTGGGCGCCATCCTTGCTGAAGGCGACCGTGAAGGGCTTAGCTGAGCGCAGCAGGACACCACCCTTATCCTGTGCAACCTGAAGCAGGTTGCGCGCGGAACCTTCGTCCGGAGACGCGCCGATCTGGATCACCCAACCTTCATTTCCGGTTACAGGAGAAGCGGGCGTTGTGGAGGCCGTCACGATGTTATCAACCTTGGTCGAATTGGTAACCAAGGAGCGATCCGGCTTCATGTTGACTGGCGGAACAGCGCGTGTCGGCGACTTCGGACGCGTTACCACATCCATTGCACTGACGGCAGCGTTGGCTTGGGTCGGCGCAAAGGCAGACATCGGGGCCTCGTCAGCATACCGTGCCTGTGGAACAGGACCATCGTTCGGCAGGCCTGTTGTGGCTGTAGCGGCAACAACGGCCTGCGGCTCCTCGATCGGCGCTGAGGCCGACGCAGCAATCAGGTTGCTGCTGGCACCGCGCGATGCCTTGGGAAGATATTCGGCCACCAACTTGCGCATCGTGGCATCACGGGCGGCGCTGGAGCGTCCGCCAAGAACAACGGCAACGATAGAGCGGCCATCGAGTTGTGCGGATGTTGCCAGATTGCTACCAGCGGCACGGGTGTAGCCAGTCTTGATGCCATCTACGCCACGAACAGTACCGACGAGGCGGTTGTGATTACCGATGACCTGCTTGCCAAAGGTAAAGCTGCGCGTGCTGAAATAACCGTAATATTGCGGGAAGTGCTGACGCAGTGCGACACTGAGACGAGCCTGATCGCGGGCGGTCGTCATCTGCGCCGTATTCGGCAAGCCATTGGCGTTGCGATAGGTCGTGCGCGTCATACCAAGTGCACGCGCTTTGGCCGTCATGATACGACCGAAACGCTCTTCATTTCCACCGATATACTCGCCCAATGCAGTCGCGATATCATTGGCCGAACGCGTAACGAGTGCCAGGATGGCCTGCTCGACCGACACGGAACCACCAGCCCGCACACCGAGCTTGGAGGGGGGCTCCTTTGCAGCATTAGCCGAGACGGGAACCCGCGAATCCAACGTAATGCGCCCGGAATTCAACGCCTCAAACGTCAGATACAGGGTCATCATCTTTGTCAGCGATGCAGGATAGCGCAAGCCATCGGGGTCCTCTCCGTAGAGAACCTTGCCCGTCTTGGCATCAATGACGATACCAGCAAATTTCGGGTCAGCTTTTGCGATTTGGGTGGTAGCAGCGGTTGCTGTCGCCATCGCCATCGCAAACATGAAAACCTTCACGAAAGACGTAGCGCCTGCCGCGCGCTTTAGTGCCTCAGATAGCTTTTTCAACACTGTTAAACTCTTTAATCGCATGCCACTTTTTTCCGTCCGACACGCCCCGCCAGACTTTTCATCCGCCAACCTTAGAGTGATGGCGTTACCAAGTGGTTTATGAATGGTATCTGAAGCCGATAAAATGCAGAGAGTGATCGAAATCAGCACACAAGTTTTTGGAGGTCTGGCACGCTCGGGCTGTTGATCAGGCGCGCAAAGCGGGGATGGGCTGGCGATATGTATTGAACTGGCGAGCGTCGGTTGCTACCTGTCGCCAAACGAAGGATGGACCATGGCTTCTCGCGATCGATATTCCCGCAAACTCGAATGCTCGAAATGCGGCCATAGCGGCTTTGCCGAAGTATCGGAAAAGGATGAGAAGCAGAAAGCCAACGTGGATTTTCGCATTGATGACATGCCAGCCGGTTTTCGCACGGAGCGTCCTTCGGTCAATCCGGCCGAATACATGATACGCTGCGCTCAATGTGGCAATATCTTCCGCTTTCAGCAGAAAGTCGCCTATGCACCAGGCGGGGAACCGCGGCAGGGCGGACGTTGAGCAACAAAGGGCTGCCTATGACAACAGATCGAAATGTCGACAACAGGCCACCTCACAAAAAACCATTATGGCCATGGCTTCTGCTGCTGATCTTGACCTTGGCTGCGATTTATTCCTGGAACCGTGCGTCGGAACTGTTCGAAGAATTTTCTCGCAACATGCCGGCCGAAATCATCGAACTGTTCAGGGATTTGCTGAGAGAGCATCAGGATGATGGTCACACCGCTCCGAAGCTTGACGTTTCCGTCCCCACGCGCCCGATACGATAATGAGGCCTAGCGTTACAGACAAAAAAGCCCCGCAAAGTCGGCGGGGCAGGTTGGTCGCTTGGGGAAAAATCGGGCGAAGCCCTTAAGCGATAAGGTCTTGATAAACCAAATTCATGATAGCTTGGTAGTGCAATGGACGCGCATTCAGTACGCCTGAGAGACAAAATGCGTGACAGGAGCAGCTTTCATCCAAGCGCGAGGAATAGCATCATAAAAAAAGCCCCACCAAAAGGCGGGGCCAAAGTTTGCCTGATTGGCTTTCAGGACTTGGGAGCTCCTCGCGTAGAGGAAGCGGATCAGCGATAGCCACATATATGCCTGCGCGAAAGGTCAGTGTGGTGGCTTACGGTACGCCCGCGCGTAAACACCAGGTGAACATTCATGAACGATTTGCGCACATCGCATTCAGGACTTGTTCATCAGTCCCATGTCAATTTGCCGTCGTTCTGAGATGCGAGCCTGTGTAGGTTCGTCTCAATTGGAGACACCCCCATGAAGAAATTTCTTCTCACCACACTTGCAGCAGTGATCGCCAGTGGCGCTGTCTTGACGAGTGTGCAGCCTGCGTCTGCTCAATATTATGATGGTCCTTACCGCTACGATCGTCGCGGACCGCCACCACCACCATATCGCGACCCGCCGCGCAGACATCGCGACCACGATAATGGCAGGATCATTGCCGGTGGCATCGCCGCTGGCGTCCTGGGTGGTCTCATCGGCGGCGCTCTGGCAAGAGACAATGGTCCCCGCTACGTAGAACCGCCACCACCGCCACCACGGTGCTGGTTCGAAGATCGTCAGGTCCGCAATGCCTATGATGGCGGCTGGCACATGGAGAGCATGCGCGTCTGCCAGTAACGCATGACACAAAGATAGATCCAGAAGCCGGCCACAGGGCCGGCTTTCGTGTTTGTACGTTTCACGACGCTTCATAGCATTGCCGCATTGTTTCGAGACGCTCTGGTCATCAACAACATGACAAAGGGCGAGCCATGCGCAGCGCAACACACGATATTTTCGGCGAACCGCAGGATGTGCTTCAGTCGACAGAAGCTCCGATTCCTGAGCCCGGCAAAGGACAGCTGCGAATCCGCACTCTGTTATCGCCGATCCACAATCATGATCTTTGGACAGTACGTGGCAATTATGGATACAAACCGGCATTGCCGGGAGCCATCGGCGGCAGCGAGGCAGTTGGCATTGTTGATGCGTTGGGCGAGGGCACCGACCCATCTCTCAAAGGCAAACGTGTCACGGCAGCCGGTGTGCACGGCGCATGGGCCGAATATTTTCTGTCTCCGGCTGCGGGCGTCGTTCCGGTCCCGGATGAGATTTCGGACGAGGCAGCAGCCCAACTGATCGCAATGCCCTTCAGCGCCATGACATTGCTGGAGTTCTTAGGTGTAAAGACGGGTGATTGGATCATTCAGAACACGGCAAACGGTGCGGTGGGCAAGGCGGTTGCAATGCTGGCGCAGGCACGCGGCATCCATGTCGTGAATCTGGTTCGTCGCCCTGGAGGTGTCGAGGAGCTTGCCCAACTGGGCATCGCCAACGGTATCTCGACAGCCGACGACCACTGGAAAGACCATGTTCGAAAACTCACGGCAGGCAAGCCGATCCGCGCTGGCGTCGATTCGATTGGCGGCGGTGCCAGCAACGATATAGCAGAGCTCCTCGGCGATGAGGCGCTTCTTGTGTCATTCGGGTCGATGACGGGAGAGGACATGCAAATCTCCTCTGGCGCGGTCATTTTCAAACAGCTGACGATTAAGGGTTTCTGGGGCAGCACTGTCATCGCCAGGACGCCTGCTGATGAACGTCGTCGTCTGATTGGCGAGTTGATCCAGCACGTTGTCAAAGGAACGATCCGCCTTCCGGTCGAGGCGATCTTTGATCTGGGAGATATTTCCGCCGCGGTGAAAGCGTCGCTGGCGCCAGGCAAAGCCGGAAAAGTCCTGCTGAAACCATAGACAACACTGCGTTCAAACGATTTTCGTCCTTCATGCAGCAGACGGGTGATGTGGAGGACGAAAATTGATTGCCGATGTTGTGATCGGGCTGATTGCCCTGTCGCATTGCGACATTCTACCACAGCGCTGGCTGTAAATCAGGGTCTCTATAATGGCTTTCTCGCGGCAGGTCTCATCTTTGGCCTGATGCCGGGACAAGGCGACAGAACAATCGCGACGTTTTTCCTCATGTGGGTTTTCGTCCCCGGCCTTTTCGGCGCGGCCACGGCGCACAGAAAAATTCTGTTTATTCAGGCGCTTCCTGCGGGTATCGTGCCTACAGCCGTTTTGGCACTTATCTTATTATTTGGCAGCAGCCGCATGCAGACGCGCGATGATGTAGTCATAGCTTTCCATTACGTGGACGCGATCATTTCCACTGCGAAGCACCAGGGTGCCTTGCGCCAGCGGCGATATCTGCAAGACGTGGTCAAAATTGATGGCAAATTTCTGGTTGTTGTTAACCGCTGTCACTTCAATCCACATCACAAAGCCCCTGAAGAATCGCTCTTTGATGCCCTTATAAAGCCAGGGAGGTAGGTCTCAAGCATTTTTGCGGTTCAGCGAGAAGGATGGTCTTGTGACCGGGAAATGTTTTTTGCGCTTTCAGATCCCAGTATCCGCACCGAACGGGGACAGACGGAAAACGCCAAACAATCGTATGGCAGATGGGGTGTCTGTCACATTGGGGTGCTGAAAGGCCTGTTTTGCAGGCCTTGCATTCCTTGCATTCTCCGCAGGTACCCGTATTCATACCCGCAAATTTCATCCGGCTTTTTTAAACGGTTCGCCGCTCTGACGGCTCTCCTGCCAAGCCTTCACATCTGCAACACGCCACCGCACACAGTTTTCTCCGAGTCGAACTGGCTTCGGAACCTTGCCGTCGGCGATCCACCGGTAGAGTGTGGATGTCGCGACTTTGATATTAGTCGTAACTTCTTTGAGGGTCAGGTAGCTATCGAGTGAAACAAGGTTTGATGGCACGTCGGACAATTGGTTCTCCAATGCAAATGGATTGAGGGCCAAAAGGCCCGAGAACTGTCCGCGTGGGAGAACATGCGACAGTATAGGTATGGGTGTCAATGGTTGAGGAAAATGAATCTTTCTTTGTCACACTCTTGCAGTTTAAGAGGTAGTCAATTTAAAGTTGTCGCTTCTGGTTGAATGCGGAGGATTCTTGAGATGACAGGTGACTTCGGGGAATGACATTTGGTAGATCCTAACCCACTTACTCTTTGGCGACGTTCTCAGGAACTTCGGCTCTCCGCAACTCGCGAAGCGCATCATGACATGGACGCGGCGTCACTAATTTTATTTTACGCCGTAGAATGCGCGCTGAAATCGCTCTATATGCTTCGAAACAATCTTAAAACCACAGACGAAGTGAGAGCAGGCGGCAAGTCTGCGCGTGGTCACAAGCACAATCTTGACGGGCTTATCGCCGACCTCAGGATCCCCCAATCTAGCATCAAGGTTCGTCCCAAAATTGTCCTTACTCGTACACGTTTTGAGGGACAGACCCCGATACTGCATGAGGCGTGGAGGTATGGAGAGAAGGTCGATAATACCGCGGCGCAATTTGATTGGCTGATGTCGATAGTTGAATGGTGTAGGAATAACCGATGAACAATGAGCAATTGCCTTTAACTTGGATCGATGTCGCACGGCGTCTTGCTGCAATTGAGCTCGCTGACAATCCATTGCCTTCGCAAATCATCACTGCAAGGGCAGGTTGGTTTGGCCTGCTGCTAGAGCATACCGGATCTCTTGGCACTGAAGAGGTAGAAATAGCCTTAGATGAACTTTTCCCCTCCCGGGTCAAGTCTGATCCCCTACGAATTGAACTTGAGGGCGGGTCGGATCTTCACGTCCATCTGGAGCCTGTTGACGGCGAGTCTGGCACTAAACCTCCTTTCGGAGTGGTTGATGGCATAATCGATTTCCGAACCCCCGCTGCGGTCAGCTCAAGTAGAAAAGTTCCAATCGCTGCGGCACTCAGTGTTAAAGGTGGTACCGGGCGCACTACAACCGCCGTTGCCTTTGCGCTCCACTGGGCGGCGGCCGAGGGTAAGCCGGTCCTACTAGTCGATGCAGACTTAGAAGCCCCAGGCATAAGCTACCTTTTCGAGTCGTTCGTAGGACAAGCCAAGATAGCTCTCGAGGACCTGATTGCTTTGGCACATAGTGAGGAAAAAGTCGGGGCACCTGAGACTGTCAATCTTGTATCGGAGCGTCTAAAAGATCATGCCGTCCCGGGGAATCTCTTCATCCTTCCGCTCAGAAGAAACATAGTGGAACTCGCTAGTTCGTCTATTCGAGCAGAACATCTATCGACACCCGAAAGGCCGTTTGCTCTCGCTGATTTGCTGGCGGATGTCGCCGAGAAAATCGGTGCGGTCGGCGTTGTGGTCGATGTGCGCGCTGGATTGGTGCCTTTAGGTGTCAACCTCGCAATGGATCCTGATGTTTCACCGATTATTGTGACAAGCCTAGCCGAGCAGTCAATTAGAGCCACGGCTGGGTTTGTTTCATTTCTATCTAGAGAGTTTCGGAGGGCCCAGATCTCACCTAGACGCCCTTTGATTGTTGTTAATAGAGTTCCGTCACTTTTTAAGCAGACCGGAATGGATAAGAAGCTGATCGAGCCGCTGACCGATCAATTGATCGAAACCTTTGTTCAAGATGATGAAACAGAGTTAACAGCTTCGGACGACTATTTCACGAGTGAGGTGGCAGTAGCGCCATATGTTCAGGTTGAGGTCCCTGAGTTACCCGATATGCAGATACCAATGGGTGGGTGGCGTGAATTTGTAGCGCAACTCGAAGTCAGCGGCTTCATGAGAGCTTTGGCTAGTGGCAGTGATGAGTTCCTGTCATCTGAGCTTTCGGTTGTGCAGACCAACTCGCAGGTTCAGACAAATGAGGTTACCATCACAAGCCAGCGGCGCGACTTGGCGAAATTTGCCAATCAGCTAATCGCTGCTGAAAATCTCACTGGAGCGGTGCCTAAACCTCTCGTAACTCAACCGTTGTCGGAACTTGCGTCTAGGTTCAAGTCTGAGGTTCCGATCGCTGTGATTGAGGGTGCGAAAGGAACAGGAAAAACACTCGCAGCGCGTTATATTGTTTCGAAACAAGACTGGAGAACGGTGGTTAACGATCTGGTAGGCACGGACTCAATTTCTGCGCAAGTAGTGCCCGTGACAATGTCGGTACAGTCCAGCAACAGCTTACAAAGCGAGGTGGATGATGCAAGAAGTCGTGTGTCAGTCGCACTCGGTTTAACCGCGCCGATGTCTATATATGAGACGACTACGTTTTTGAAAGATAAACTCCAAGAGAACTTATCGGAAAGCCAGTGGGTAGCAATCTTGCTGGACCTGATTGCTTGGAGCATTGGTCTGAAGCCTAGGGTGCGAGGTGCAGGCGAAAGCCTTCTCCAAGAGCTTAGAGCGAATGGCAAATCGGTTATTGCTGTCTTTGAGGGATTGGAAGAGCTCTATAAGTCTGTCTCGGATCCGGGTGTCGAAGTCGCCATGCGTTCCGCACTCATATCACTTCCGCAAAAGTTAAGATCCGAGCTGCGACGCCCTCTCGGACTGTTAATGTTTGTTAGAAGAGATACCGTTGAAGCTGCCGTTACACAAAACCTTGATCAATTTAGCAGAGAGTATCAGCAATTCGCATTCAGATGGACAGAGGATGATGTGCTGGAGCTTGCAGCTTGGCTCGCGACTCAATCTGGCGCTCTCCCTGGTCTCTGGAATCCAACTTTTCAGGCAATGACCACAAATGAGCGCGCTAAGGCTCTGCACCGTCTTTGGGGTGCAAAATTAGGTCCAGATGACAGGCCAGGAAAGCGCACGAGAGAGGCCTATACGTCCACTTGGATTATTGCAGTCCTCTCAGACCTGCGTGGACGGCTCGTCCCGCGTGACCTTGTAAGG
This sequence comes from Rhizobium skierniewicense, assembly GCF_014196515.1. Classification (GTDB taxonomy): domain Bacteria; phylum Pseudomonadota; class Alphaproteobacteria; order Rhizobiales; family Rhizobiaceae; genus Agrobacterium; species Agrobacterium skierniewicense. The sequence goes on from NZ_JACIDV010000012.1 coordinate 145,724, forward strand.
CTTTTGGCTAACGCTGCTGCTGAAGAACCAGAAGCTGAAGATTTGGACCTCTATGGAAATAGACTGCTCGTTCCGAGAGCGCTACGGGCCGCGGTGGATCCAACTAGCGGTGCCAAGGTCTCCGAAACCGTAGAAGAGATTGTTGAGCTAAAGCCGGCGTTCGAAAAATTCAAATCTCAAACCGATGAGCTTTCTGTACCGCTCACTGATGAGGCAATCACTAGTCTAGATCTTAGCGCGGCGGAAGTATCTTCACTGAGGCGTCACGGTATTATTTTTGGAGAAAAAGCGCCTTATCAGGTACCAGAGCTGTTTCGAAGAGGTCTAGGGCTCCGTCACTCAGGGGCGCGCCGAAGTGTGGTCGCATTGTACAACCGAGCCAGAAAGCTGCCTTAATATTCAAACGCTTGTGAGGTGTATGTGCTGCAGATGCGGCAGTTATCTTAGTTGGAGGGAACGCCGCTGTTCCGGCTATCGCAGAGATAAATGCGGCACTCTCAATCTCTCGCGCATGGTGGTTTGATCAGCAATCCGACCATAGAGTGTTCGATAGGTGAGTAGCGATGTTCCGATGCGAATTAATAAGGCTATTGCAACACCTCCATATCGCGCTAATCCATCATCTTGATGCTGCTAATTGGGAGGACGTTTTACATGCGTGACAATAGCAAAGGGGCGGGGTCTTCCAGGACTTGTTTTGTTGTCGGTCCAATCGGCGCCTCAAATACGCAAAATCGAATTCATGCGGACTGGCTTCTCGATGGCATCATCGTTCCAACGTTTGAGGGAAATTTCCCCGACTTCAAAGGTAAGCGGCAAGCTGAGACCGTTCAGCGCGTGTAATTCCACGGCATGAGTGCATCGAGATCGCTGCTGGGCCAACCATTGGCTATGCGCTCGAG